>CAZKWE010000059.1:0-107344 GCA_964556545.1 uncultured Campylobacteraceae bacterium
ATTATCGCTTTATCTATGTTAAAGACTGAATGAAAAAGCTTTAAAAATATATCTTTATTTTTTATATTTGCAATCTTAAAATCAAGATACTTTTTATTTGCACCATAGATAATATCTTGATAATCCCCAACCCCTTTTATAGCAGAAGTGCTAAAAACACTTTTTACATAAGCTCTAATCTCTTTAAAATCCAAAAGCTCCAAGCCATTTTTTATCTTGTTTATATCAAACTTTTGAGCTGAAAAAATCTTTACTATCTCATTTGAAGTTTTATACATAAATATAAAAAACTCTTCAAAGATATAAAATATATAAGAGTTTTCATATCTAAAATAATACTCCTTAAAACCCATCTTATCGTTTGGGATTGCTAAAGATTTTACATCGCCACTATATAAAAAATGGATAGCTCTTATAAAACTTGTTTTTCCGCTTCCGTTATCTCCAAGAAAAAATAGATCTTTTTCAAGCTTTACTCTTGCAAAATCAAAATTGGCACTATTTATAAGAATAATCTCTTTTAACATTGTTTATTAACTCTTTATTTTTTATTCATTATATCATATTTTTAAAACTTTTTTATATACTTTTAGCTTCTCTTCAAAGCTTATGGTTCTATACGCCGGTGAAGGGCTTAGAAGGTAAAAAGTTTTTACATCATTGGTTATTTTTTGCTCTTTATCCATTATTGCATAAGATATGTTTTAAAACGATTATTATCTTTAAAACCATAGCTTATATTGTGATAATAATATATTTAGAAGTATTATTTTGTTAAATGAGTGATATGTTTGTATGATAACAAAAAGGCATACAATAGTAAAAGATAAAAAACTACTTGATAAATTCCGGAAGAGTGTGGGGTAATGTTGCAACTATGGATGAATGTATAGATTTTTGCAAGAGTATTCAAATGATTTTAAATCTATTTCGAGTTACAATAATTAGTGTACATAAAATGTCTTATATAAATATTTGGAAAAATATTATCTTTTTAAGCTTTTATTTAATGATTATAATGTTAAAATTCCAGTTAGATTAACTTTAGGATATAAAATATGGATAATGTAGTTCTTATAGAAGAGGGGGTTAAATTTTTAGTCTTGGGAATGACTACGGTTTATGTTTTTCTCTATCTTATGGTAATAGTCCTCAAAATCGAATCAAAAATAGTACAAAAATATTTTCCTCCTCCTAAAAAAACACCTTCTCTATCAAAAAAATCTTCGGTAAAAATCTCAAACAATGAAGATGAAATAGTAGCTGTTATAACAGCGGCAATTATTGAGCACAGAAAAAAATAAGGAAAAAATATGGCAAAAAAACTTATAGATATAATGGATACAAGTTTCAGAGACGGTTTTCAGTCTGTCTTTGGTGCAAGGGTTCTTTTGAATGATTTTATAGATGCGGTATCTGTTGCAAAAGAAGCCGGAATCAGCCATTTTGAATTTGGAGGTGGTGCCAGATTTCAAAGCCCTTTTTTTTACTTAAATGAAAATGCTTTTGATATGATGGATAAGTTTAGGGAAGTTGTAGGACCCGAAGCAAATCTGCAAACCCTTGCCCGTGGCGTCAATACGGTTATGCTTGATACCGCAAGCAGTGAAATGATAGATTTGCATGCAAAACTTTTTAAAAAACACGGAACAACAACCATAAGAAATTTTGATGCTTTAAATGATATTGAAAATTTAAAATACAGTGGAGAGTGTATAAAAAGATACGGATTGAAACATGAGATAGTTGTTACTATGATGGAATTGCCTCCGGGATGCAAAGGTGCTCATGATGTGGCATTTTATGAAAAAGTTTTAAGAAATATATTGGATAGTGAAATTGAGTATGACAGTGTCTGCTTTAAAGATGCAAGCGGAACTTCCAATCCTCATAAAGTTTATGAAACTATCAAAATGGCAAAAAAATTGCTTCCTGAAAATATCCATGTAAGACTTCATACTCATGAAACAGCAGGAGTTAGTGTTTCATGTTATCTTGCCGCACTTGATGCCGGAGTTGACGGTATAGACTTGGCTGCAAGTCCGGTAAGTGGCGGAACAAGTCAGCCTGATATTCTTACCTTAATGCATGCTACCAAAGGAACCGATTATGATCTTGGCGGTCTTGACAAAGAAAAAATTTTAAAATATGAAACATTTTTCAAAGAGAAATTAAAAGATTATTTTATTCCTCCGGAGGCCACGGCGGTTTCTCCGATAATTCCTTTTTCTCCAATGCCCGGAGGTGCTTTGACGGCAAATACGCAAATGATGAGAGATAATAATATACTTGATAAATTTCCGGAAGTTATAAATGCAATGAGAGAAGTTGTAGAAAAAGGCGGATACGGTACAAGCGTAACTCCCGTGAGCCAGTTTTATTTTCAGCAGGCCTTTAACAATGTAATGTTCGGACCATGGAAAAAGATTGCTGAAGGCTATGGAAGAATGGTTTTGGGATATTTTGGAAAAACCCCGGTTGAGCCGGATTTAGAAATAATAAAACTTGCAAGCGATCAGTTAAAGCTTCAGCCGACTACTAAAACAGCTCTTGAGCTTGCAAATGAGGACCCTAACAAATCAAGAGAGTATTTTGTAAAAATGCTTGAAGATGAAAATATAGAAACTACTGAAGAAAATATTTTTATAGCCGCAGCATGTAAAGAAAAGGGTATAGCATTTTTAAAAGGCGAAGCAAAAATAAATGTTAGAAAAATATCTCAAATGAAAGAGAAAGAAAGTATAAAAAAAGGTGGAGAAAAAATGAGCGGAAGTTATACTGTTATGGTAAATGGAAAAAAATACAATGTAGATGTGCTCGAAGGTAAAGATGCAAATATCTCTGTTACTCGGGCTGAACCAGAAAAAGAGGTTAAGAAAGAGACTCCTTTGGAAATTGATTCCATAGAGGGTGATGAAGTATTTTCAACACTGCCGGGAAGTGTCTTTAAAATTGTTGCAAATGTCGGAGATGAAGTAAAAAAAGATGATGTTGTAATGATTTTGGAAGCTATGAAAATGGAGATAGAAGTTGTGGCACCAAAAAGCGGTACCATAAAATCCATAAATGTAAGTCAGGGCGAGAATGTAGAAAACGGCCAATTACTTTTTGTTTTGTGATGTAAAAGTATTGAGGAAAAAACAATGAAAAAAATTCTTTATCTTATATTGCTTGCTGTTTTATTTTTTGGCACCGTCAATCTTTCTGCCTCTCAAAAGAGTATCAATCTGCAAGAAAATACAAAAAAAGAGCATTATTCAAAAGAGTACAAATCTGTCTCTATAACTCAATTGTTTAAAAATTTTTATAAAACAACAGGCATTTATGCTTTTTTAAATCCAAAAGAGGGTGCAACCAATGCTTTGGGCGAACCTTTGAGTAAATTTGCCCAAAGTTGGGGCAGAATAATAATGATATTGATAACATTTTTACTCTTTTATCTTGCCATTGCTAAAGGTTTTGAACCATTGCTATTGCTTCCCATAGCTTTTGGCGGATTGCTTGCAAATATACCTTTGGCAAATATTATCGGGCATGAAGGGTTTATAGGTACTTTGTTTGATGCGGGTATAAAAAATGAGCTATTTCCTCTGATAATCTTTATGGGGGTTGGAGCATTGACTGATTTTGGACCGCTGTTGGCCAATCCGAAAACTGCACTTCTTGGAGCTGCAGCACAGTTTGGAATATTTGGTTCGCTTCTTGGAGCTGTTCTTTTAAGTCAATATACTCCGTTTTTTGATTTTACGCTAAAAGATGCATCCGCAATATCAATTATAGGCGGAGCCGATGGTCCTACTTCCATATTTGTAGCATCAAAACTATCGCCTGACTTGATGGGAGCGATAGCGGTTGCCGCATATTCATATATGGCACTTGTACCTATCATTCAGCCTCCGATAATGAGATTGTTTACAACAAAAGAAGAAAGAAAGATAAAAATGAAGCAGCTTAGAGAAGTCAGCAAGCTTGAAAAAATGCTTTTTCCTTTGACTGTGCTTATACTATCCATACTGATTTTACCAGAATCAACACCTCTTATAGGAGCATTGACATTTGGTAATTTTGCAAAAGTATCAGGTGTTGTTGACAGACTTTCAAATACAATGCAAAATGCTTTGATAAATATAGTTACAATATTTTTGGGGCTCGGAGTCGGATCCAAACTCGCAGCAGAAAAGTTTTTGGTAGCTGATACGCTTGGTATTCTTGCTATAGGCTTGGTTGCATTTGCCATAGGTACTATGGCCGGAGTTTTAATGGCTAAAATAATGAATAAATTCTCAAAAGATCCAATCAATCCTCTTATAGGATCAGCAGGAGTCAGTGCTGTTCCAATGGCGGCAAGAGTGTCAAATAAAGTTGGAATGCAAGAGGATAAGACCAATATGCTTTTAATGCATGCTATGGGTCCGAATGTGGCTGGTGTTATAGGTTCGGCGGTTGCGGCAGGTGTGTTGCTTTCAATATTTAAATAGTAGGAGTTTTTTAAATGTCAGTTATAAAAGAGTTGGAAGGCGTAGGAATACAGGATATAAAAAAAGTTTATCATAATTTGGATTATGATGATTTATATAAACACGAAGTGGAAAATCACGAAGGATATGTAACTAACAGCGGGTGCGTTAGTGTTGATACGGGTGTTTTTACAGGTAGAAGCCCTAAGGATAAATACTTTGTAGATCAGCCACCTTCAAATAAATATATAGCTTGGGGCGATATAAACCATCCCGTATCAAAAGAGATATTTGATAAATTGTTTATTAAGGCAAAAGAGCAGTTAAGCGGAAAAGAGCTTTATGTTCAAGATGCATTTGCCGGTGCCAGTAAAAACAGCAAAAAAGCCATAAGAGTTATATCTGAAATTGCATGGCAGGCACATTTTGTAAAAAATATGTTTATCAGGCCGGATAGTGATGAGCTTAAAAATTTTAAACCTGATTTTACTCTTTTTGTTGCCAGCAAAACTACAAATGAAGAGTGGAAAGAAGAGGGGCTTAATTCTGATGTCTTTGTAGTTTTCAATATAGAAGAAAATATAGCGGTAATTGGCGGAACATGGTATGGAGGAGAGATAAAAAAAGGTGTATTTTCTATGATGAACTATTGGCTTCCTTTGGAGGGTAAACTTGGAATGCACTGCTCTGCCAATGTTGGAAAAGATGATGATGTGGCTCTCTTTTTCGGTCTTAGCGGTACGGGAAAAACTACTCTCTCAACTGATCCCAACAGAGCTTTGATAGGTGATGACGAACATGGATGGGATGAAGATGGTGTATTTAACTTTGAAGGCGGATGTTATGCAAAAGTTATCAATCTTGATCCTTCAAGTGAGCCTGAGATATATGCGGCTATAAAAAGAGATGCTTTATTGGAAAATGTTGTAATTGCAGAGAATGGAAAAGTTGATTATAGCGATAAAAGTAAAACTGAAAATACAAGAGTTTCTTATCCTATATATCATATAGAAAATCACTGCCATACTTTACAGGCGGGCCATCCTAAAAATATTATATTTTTAACTGCGGATGCTTTTGGAGTTTTGCCTCCTGTTAGCAAACTTACAAAAGAGCAGGCAATGTATTATTTTTTGAGCGGATATACTGCAAAAGTAGCCGGAACAGAAAGGGGTATAACTGAGCCTGTGGCAACATTTAGCTCTTGTTTCGGAGAGCCGTTTTTGCCTTTGCATCCTACGGTTTATGCCAAACTGCTTGGAGAAAAGATAGATAAACATAATGTAAATGTTTATCTTGTCAATACCGGATGGAGCGGAGGAGCTTACGGAGTTGGTAAAAGAATGAGCATAAAAGCTACAAGAAGATGTATAAATGCTATACTTGACGGAAGTATAAACGATAGTGAATTTGAAATACTTCCCGTATTTAATTTATCCGTACCAAAAACTCTTGAAGGAGTTGATAGCAATATACTAAATCCGAGAAATACATGGGATGATAAAGAAAAATATGACCAAACCAGAGATAAATTGGCTTCTATGTTCATAGAAAATTTTAAAAAATATATTACCGATGAGAGTGACTACTCAAAATTTGGTCCGTCTTTGTAAAAAACCGTATATGCCAATTCTCAAATTATAGAAGATTGGTATTTTAACATTTAAGGAAAAAGTATTGTCTAAAGTTGCTTCAGGAAAGATAAAAGAACCGAGTTCAAAATTGCTTGATGAATTCAATGCATCAATTTTTTTTGACAAAGAGTTGTATATTGAAGATATAAGAGGTTCAATTGCTCATGTCAAAATGCTTGCGAAAAAAGGTATCATAACCCATGAAAGTAAAGATAAAATTATCAAGGGATTACAACAAATTCAAAAAGAGATAGAAAACGGCGAGTATAAGTTTGATATAAAAGATGAAGATATACATATGTCTATAGAAAATCGCTTAACCCAACTTATTGGCAATGATGCAAAAAGAATGCATACGGCAAGAAGCAGAAATGATCAGGTTGCCCTTGATTTTAGAATGTATGTTTTAAAAAGCAATAAAGAGATTGTAACACTTTTGCTAAAACTTGAAAAAGTTTTGCTTGAAATTGAAGAAAAACATACCGATACCCTGCTTCCGGGTATGACTCATCTACAACATGCCCAACCTATAAATCTATCTTATCATTTTTTAGCATACAGTTCAATGTTTAAAAGAGATATAGATAGATTTGAAGATTCTTTTAAAAGAAATAATATTTCTCCGATAGGATGTGCCGCACTTGCCGGAACTCCCTATGAGACGGACAGAGAATATGAAGCCAAACTTCTTGGTTTTGATAAAGTCAGTATAAATTGTCTTGACACTGTAAGTGATAGGGATTTTGCATTGGAGATACTTTTTAACATATCTGTGCTGATGATGCATATATCAAGAATTTCTGAAGAAATTATTCTTTGGAGCAGTAGTGAGTTCGGATTTGTTGAACTTAGCGATGCATACAGTACAAGCAGTTCAATAATGCCTCAAAAGAAAAATCCCGATGTACCCGAACTTCTTCGTGGAAAAACAGGCAGAACTTATGGCAATCTTGTCTCTCTTTTGACAGTTATGAAGGGCTTGCCTCTTGCTTACAATAAAGATATGCAAGAAGACAAGGAGGGTGTTTTTGACAGTGTTAAAACCGCAAAAATTTCTATAAAAATACTTACTGAAGCATTAAAGACAATGAGTATAAAAAAGGATAAAATGCAAAAAGCTACAAAAATCGGGCATTTAAGTGCTACTGATTTGGCTGATTATCTAACTGAAAAATGCGGCTATGCTTTTAGAGATGCATATAAACTTACAGGAGATATTGTAGGATATGCCGATGAAGCAGGAAAAGATATAAGTGAAATAACTCTTCAGGAGCTTAAAAAGTTTGAGCCTAAAATTGAATATGATATAATCGACAAACTGCAGTTGAAAAATTCTATGAATGCAAGAAATTCACAAGGCGGGACATCACAAAAACAGACTGAAAAACAGATAAAATTTTTTAAAAACTGGTTAGAAAATAAACTACTATAATTATATAGGGAATAAAAATTAATGAACTTACAAATACTATGGTGGTAACACTTTGGGGTTTGCATTCAAATATACTTGCCAAACTGACATTTGTAATTGCCAAAGGTACAAGCAACTCTAAAATGGTTGATTTTAAAGCTATAGCGTTTATGTTTAAAAAATGCAGTATTGCAAAAGAGAGTATCGGAATTAATATAAATTTTATAATCATTGAAAGAGATAAAAGTTTTAAATTTATCTCTTTTATTTTTACCTTATATAAAAACATACCAAAAATTAAAAGTTGCATAATGATTGCGCCGTAAGCTCCCATTTGTAAATTTTTAAAAAAAGTTTTATTGATATTTATATCAAACAGATTAAATAAAATAGCTATTAACGAAGCCCATATAATAGGCATTTTAAAAACATTTTTAAATGATTTCAATATTCCGAAACTTCCTCTTGAATAAATATAAGTACCAACTGTATACACAAAAAACATACTCATTGTATTGATAAGCGAAGTATATATAACGGAATCTTCTCCAAAAAGTGCAATGCCAAGCGGTATTCCTATGCTTCCGGTTACACCTGTGACACTGGCCATTGAGAGAATTGATCTCTCTTTAGGGTCATTAAAAAATTTTTTAGCAATATAAATACTCATACAAAGAGCCAAAAGGGATATAAAAAGATAGATAAAGGGTATTTTTATAATGGATATATCTATTTTTTTAGTCAAAAGCCCCCAAAAAGCAAGTATAGGTAAAAGAAAATAAATATTTAATTTTACTATAGTTCTTTCATCTATTTCATCTTTGAATTTTGCTTTTGCAATATATCCGAGAGTTACAAAAAAATATATAGACAAGATGGAAATAAAATTGTCCAAAACCGTTTCTTAAATTTTATAAATATTTTTTATTTTCATCCGGGGTCAATTGAGGCCATAACAGTTTGGTTCCTCCAAGAATATGAAAGTGCAGATGCATTACTTCCTGCCCGCCGTCCTCACCATTGTTTACAATCAGCCTGTATCCTCTTTGGTCTAATTCTAAAATTTTAGCAACCTCTTGTATAAAAAGAGTTATTTTTGCCATAAGTTCAGGTGTTGCATTTTGAAATTTTTCTATATGTGTTTTAGGAATAACAAGTATATGAACAGGGGCTTTTGGATTGACATCATGAAAAGCTAAAAAATCTTCATTTTCATGTACTTTATTTGAAGGTATTTCGCCTTTTACAATTTTGCAAAATATACACATATCTTTACCTCCGTTTTTATCTGTATTATATCAAAAAAAATGTATAATTTTGCAAAATTTCGGTTTGTATATTGTAAATACTTGATTGATTTGAAGGATATGTTTGATTAATTTTAAAAAACAGTTTATTGTAACTTTTGTGCTTTTTGTTTTAACAATACTCTTTTTTGAATATACAAATACAGATATATGGATAGAAAATATTTTTTATAATTTTTCAACGCATACATGGCTTATTGATAGAAATGAAAAAATACTCAAATTTATATTTTATGACGGTATAAAAAAACTTTTGATTATTGTAGCGGTATTGATGCTTCTTTCATTGATTGTCTTTAGAAGAAACAAAATTGTCAATGAGTATAAAAAAGGATTGATTGTTGTTATACTTTCTGCTATATTTGTTCCTGTTGTTGTTGGTGGATTGAAGGCTGTAACAAATACTCCATGTCCTAAAAATACCGTTATTTACGGAGGTATTTATCCTGAAGTAAAAGTACTTGAGAGTTATCCTAAAAATTTTCATCAAAAAGGAAAGATAAAATGTTGGCCTGCAGGTCATGCAAGCGGAGGTTTTGCACTTTTGTCTCTCTTTTTTCTTTTTAAATCCCCAAAAAATAAAAAAAGAGCAATTATCCTCTCTATGATAGTAGGGTGGTCAATGGGTTTATATAAAATGATGATAGGAGACCACTATCTTAGCCATACTCTTGTAACAATGTTTTTGGCATGGATTATTATACTTATAATAGCAAGGATAGTCAAACCCGAGGATTTTACTCAAATTTAATATACTTTTTAGTAAAATATACCCCTTAAATACTGCAATAAGGTAAAATATATGATATACTCATTATTTTCAGTTATATTTACGGCTAAAGATACAAATTATGAGAACTTCATTTTTATCCGAAAATATAAAGATTTGGTGAGTGAAATTTTCATTGAAGTTTTTTTGATGAAAAAGGAGATTGTTGGGTGAAAAACTATATTGAAAAGATAAAGTCTGCTTTAGACTTGGAAGAACTTGAAAAATTGAGGATTGAAGTTTTTGGGAAAAAAGGAATTTTAGCTGCTTCATTTGCAAAACTTAAAACTTTGGCAAATGAAGAGAAAAAGAGTTATGCACAGGAAATCAATACCTTAAAAAATGAATTGGCAAAAGTATTTGATACCAAGAAAAATGAACTTGCAAAAAAACATACAAAACTTCTTATGCAAAAAGAGGGAGTAGATGTTACACTTTTTGATGCGGCATGCGAAAGTGGAGCATTGCATCCCGTACAAGCTACAATGGATAAGATAATAGACTATTTTTTAAATATGAATTATGAAATCCAAGAGGGGCCGCTTGTAGAAGATGAGTTTCATAACTTTGAAGCATTAAACTTGCCGAAATTTCATCCTGCCCGTGATATGCAAGATACATTTTATTTCAAAGACGGTATGCTTTTAAGAACCCATACATCTCCCGTGCAGATAAGAACAATGCTCTCTAAAAAACCTCCTATAAGGATGATAAGTCCGGGTGCGGTTTTCAGAAAGGATTTGGATCTTACCCATACTCCGCAATTTCATCAGGTAGAAGGACTTGTGGTTGAAGATGGAGATAAGGTATCATTTTCAAATTTAAAATTTATTTTGGAAGATTTTTTGACTTTTATGTTTGGCAATGTAAAAGTAAGATTTAGACCAAGCTTCTTTCCTTTTACGGAGCCTAGTGCAGAAGTTGATATAAGCTGTATTTTTTGCAAAGGTGAAGGGTGTAGAGTATGCTCTCATACCGGATGGCTTGAAGTATTGGGTTGCGGTATGGTTGACCCCAATGTATATAAAGCTGTCGGATATAAAAATGTAAGTGGTTTTGCTTTTGGTCTTGGAGTTGAGAGATTTGCTATGCTTCTTCATAAAATACCTGATCTTAGGTCATTGTATGAGGGAGACTTAAGACTTTTGGAGCAATTTAAATGATAATAACAAAAAATTGGTTAAATGAATGGATAAATCTATCAGATAAGACAAGTGAAGAGATATGCGATACATTAAATTCCATAGGATTGGAAGTTGATAGTTTAAATAAAATCAGAATTCCGAAAAAAGTTGTAGTAGGTTATGTAAAAGAGTGCATAAAACATCCTGATGCGGATAAGTTGTCCGTCTGTCAAGTTGATATAGGAAAACAGACAGTTCAAATCGTATGCGGGGCCAAAAATGTAAAAGCAGATCAATATGTGCCTGTTGCTACCGTAGGTGCACTCTTGGGGGATAACTTCAAGATAAAAAAGGCAAAACTAAGAGGTGTGCAATCCCTCGGTATGATATGCTCCTCCACAGAAATAGGGCTTCCTGAACTTAATGACGGAATTATGGAACTTGACGAGAGTATAGGCAAGCTTGAAGTCGGTAAAGAATTGAGTGAATATGAACTTTTAAATGATGATATTATAGAGATAGAACTCACAGCAAACAGAGGCGATTGTTTGAGTGTATTTGGTGTTGCAAGGGATATTAGTACTGTTTACGGACGAGAACTTTACTATGTAGAGGATTCAAAAGATGAAGATGGCAGTCTTGGTATCGGAAGAATTCTTTCAATCGGTACGAAAAACGGTAGTTACTCTTCTTTGCTTTACAGGGTATTTAAAAAAGAGGAGTTGTCTGAACCTTTGCTTTTAAAGCTTAGACTCGCAATGGCTGATAAAAAAAGTGATAATGTGTATGATATGTATAAAAATTATATAAATCATTCAACAGGTGTTATTATAAAATTATATTCATTTAATCAATGCAGTAAAGACGGCAAATGCAGACTTGAGTTGAAAAAAGATAAAAACGGTATTGAGTTTGTTCAAGTAGGAAATAAAAAATCATATATAGGCTTTGACGAAAAAGATGAATTAAAACCTACAAAAGAGAGTGAAATTATTATATTTGAGATTGGCTATGCGCATCCTGATGCCATTTCAAAGGCCGGTAAATATTTTGATACAAAAAACGACAGAACATTTTATCATTCAAGCAGAGGTAGTGAGCCAAATTTGGAATTTGGAGCAAAACTGTTTAAAGTGATACTCTCTAAATTTTCAAAAGTTAAATGGTATAGCGGGTTTGAAACTATAGATAACAGGCCTGAACCAAAGATAATCAATATTTATATCAGTAAGATAAATGCTCTTATAGGACAGGAAATTGAAAAAAGCAAAATAGTTTCCATACTAAAAAGTTTGGGTTTTAAAGTAGAAATGAAAGATGAGTTTGATCTGTTGAGTGTCAAAATACCGCTTTTTAGACATGATATAAGCAATGAAGAAGATATTGCCGAAGAAATTGTCAGGATAGTCGGTATTGACAATATAGCTTCATTGCCATTGAAATTTACCGAATCAAATAACCAAAATAAAGCTTTGCAAAATTATAAAAAAAGAGTTTATTATAGGCAAAAATCATCATCAAATGGTTTTTTTGAAATAACAAATTATGTATTTACCGATAGTAATAAACTTGATAAATTGGGATTTGAAAAAAGTATTGAATCAAAAGAGCTTATAAATCCGGTAACAAAAGAGTTAAATACATTAAGACCTACATTGGCAGTAGGTTTGCTTGAGAGTGCACAAAGAAATTATAAATATGGCAAAAAGAGTATCAGACTTTTTGAGATCGGCACTATTTTTGACAAAGAGAGAAATGAAAGTACGAAAATATCATTTATATTTAGCGGTGAAACACAAAGAGCCGCTATTAGAAATGAAGGAAAACCAAATATTATAGATTTTTTTGCGTTTGCTCAAAAAATATCTTCCATAATAGGAGAGTTTGAGATAAAAAAATCTGATGATTATGGCTATTTGTCGCCATTTGAATCAGGCAGTATCGTTAAAGATTCAAAAGTAGTCGGATATATCGGAAGAATTCATTTGGATATTGAAAATGAATATGATTTGCCAAAAACATATATCTGTGAAATTGATTTTGACAGGTTAGATCTTGAAAAAAAAGTTGTAAAACCATATTCAAAATATCCTTCTGTGGAAAGAGATTTTAGTTTTTTAACACCAAAAGATATACCGTATGCAGATATAAAAGAGATAATAGCGTCTGATTTGCCAAAAGAGATCGTGAAATTTTTTCCTATAGACAGATATGAAAATGATGATTTGGGTGATAATGTCAGTTTAACCGTAAGATTCATACTTCAATCATTTGACAAAACATTAAATGATGATGATATAAATGCACTGTTATCTAAAATACTAAATAAATTAGAGAGTAATGGAATAAAGCTTAGATGAATTTTTTAAAAGTATATAAAAGTAAAGGTTTTGAGCTTGAAATTGATGAAATTGCGAGTGATAAATCAATTTCACACAGGAGTGCAATATTTTCTCTTTTAAGTAACCAAAAATCAATTATAAAAAATTATTTAAAAGCGGAAGATACTATAAATACACTTTATATTATAAAAAGCCTTGGTGCAAATCTTGAAGAGATGGAAAATACTCTCATTATAACTCCTCCAAAATCCTATAGTGAGCCGGCTACCATACTTGACTGTGGTAATTCCGGAACCGCAATGAGACTTTTTTGCGGTTTTTTATCAAGCAGACCCGGATTTTATATACTTCATGGAGACAAATATCTTGCAAACAGGCCAATGAACAGAGTTGTAAAACCGTTAAGAGACATAGGGGCATACATAGATGGCAGAGATAATGGAAATTATGCCCCATTATGTATCAGAGGAAAAGAGAATTTGAATGGTTTTTGCTATGAGAGTTCCATTGCTTCGGCTCAGGTTAAAAGTGCAATGATATTGGCAGCATTAAATGCAAAAACTCCTTCTGTCTATGAAGAACCCCATATAAGTAGAGATCATACGGAAAGAATGCTTAAAGGAATGGGAGCTGATATAAAAACACATCTTGATCAAAACTTTAAAAACAAAATAGAGATAAAACCTTTAACAAAACCGCTAAAACCTCTTGAGATAGAGATTCCTGCAGATCCGTCCAGTGCATTTTTCTTTGCAGTTGCTGCAGTAATTTCAAAAAAATCCACTATAGTTTTAAAAAATATACTTTTAAATCCTACAAGAATCGAAGCTTATGAAGTTTTAAAAAGAATGGGTGCTGATATAAAATATGTTATAAAAGATGAAAAATATGAAAAAATCGGTGATATAATTGTAAAAAGCTCATCTCTGAAAGGAGTTGAGGTAAAAGAAAATATAGCCTGGTTGATAGATGAGCTTCCGGCACTGTCCATTGCAATGGCGGTTGCAGATGGAAAAAGCATTGTCAAAAATGCCAAAGAATTAAGAGTAAAAGAGAGTGACAGGATAGCAAGCGTAGTTAAAGGATTGCACTCTTGCGGTATTGAAGTAAAAGAATTGGAAGATGGATATGAGATAAACGGAGGAGAGATAAAAAGTGGCATTGTTGAGAGTTTCGCAGATCACAGAATCGCAATGAGTTTTGCAATAGCAGGACTTGTAAGCGATATGAGAGTAAATGACACAGAATGTATAAAAACATCTTTTCCTAATTTTATACAAATTTTGCAAAAATTAACAAGGATTGAAATTGGAAATTAGACTGGCAAAAAGTTATGGATTTTGTTTCGGTGTAAAAAGAGCGATAAAGATAGCTGAAGAATCTCCGGACAGTACAACTATAGGACCTCTTATACACAACAATGAAGAGATAAACAGACTAAAAAATAATTTTAATGTAGATACTATTAAAGATTATACCGAGGTAAAAAATATCAAAAAAGCTATCATCAGAACGCACGGTATAACAAAAGAGGGTTTTAAAACATTAAAGGAAAAAAATATAAATATTGTTGATGCGACATGCCCGTTTGTTTCAAAACCTCAGAATATTTGTGAAAAGATGAGTAAAAAAGGATATCAAATTGTTATGTTTGGTGATATCAATCATCCTGAAGTGAAAGGTGTAATCAGTTATGCAGAAGGTGAGGTTATAGTTGTTCTAAACGAAAAAGAGCTTGAAAATATAAAATTAGGCTCAAAAGTGGCAGTTATATCTCAGACTACCAAAAAATTTGATGATTATACGAAGATAGTTAATTATATTATTCCAAGAACAAAGGAAATAAGAGTTTTCAATACGATATGCAATGCAACTTTTGAAAATCAAGAAGCCGTCAGAGAATTGTCATATGAATGTGATATAGTTATAATTGTTGGCGGTAAAAATTCATCAAATACAAAACAATTATACTCTATTGCAAAACACAATTGTGCAGACAGTTATCTGATAGAAAATGAAAATGAGCTTAATATCCAATGGTTTAAAAACAAAAAAATATGCGGTATAAGTGCCGGTGCATCAACCCCTGATTGGATTATAAAAAATGTTGTTGAGAAAATTAAAGAAATAAATGGTATAATATAGGCAGTATATACAAAAAAAGGTCAGTTTTAAGTTTTGGGTTGAAAAACAGCCTAAAACTTAGAGCTCGACTCTAAAATTTTTCGAAAAATTTTACAAAGGAAGTGTGATGGCAGAGGTGAACGATAAAGTTCTATCAAACCAAGAGGTTAGTGAAAATGAGGAGCATGTAGAAGATTTTGCTACAATGTTAGAGGAGTCTTTTAAAAAAGAGACAAGCGGTGAAAATGTAGTTGACGGTGTTATTGTAGAAATAAATGACAATATAGCCCTTGTTGATGTCGGTAAAAAAAGCGAAGGCGTTTTAAATCTTTTAGAGATTACGGACAAAGAGGGAAATATCAAATATAATACAGGCGATACAATCAAGGTTGTAATTACCGGTTACAGAAATGAAAGACCGAGTGTTTCTCATAAAAAAGCCCTCAAAAAAGCAAAAGTCAAAGAATTTATAAAAAATTATTCTGAAGATGCGGATGAAGTTATAGAAGGAAAAGTTGTCGGTAAAAACAGAGGTGGTTTTATCGTTGAAAATGAAGATGGATGTGAATTTTTTCTACCCAGATCGCAAGCAGCATACAGAGATGTAAATGCACTGGTAGGCAAAAATATAAAAGCAAAAGTTTTAAAGGTTGACAAAGATAGTGAATCAATAATCATTTCAAGAAAAAAATTCCTTGATGATGACAGAAAAAAGAAAAAAGAGTTAATTGATAAACTACTTGAAAGTGGTGAAATAGTCGAAGGAGTTATCAAAAAAATTACAACTTACGGAATGTTTGTAGATATAGGCGGTGTGGACGGACTTGTTCATTATAGCGAGATAAGCTACAAAGGTCCTGTAAATCCTGCAAGTCTTTATAAAGAGGGTGAAAATGTTGCAGTAAAAGCTATAAAATATGATAAAGAAAAAAGGCATCTTTCACTTTCCGTTAAAGCTGTTCAAAGTGATCCTTGGGAAGGGATAAAAGATCAGCTTGAAGTTGGAGATGTTATAAAAGTGACAGTTAGCAATATAGAGCCTTATGGTGTTTTTGTCGATATAGGTAATGATATAGAAGGATTTTTGCATATAAGTGAAATTTCCTGGGATAAAAATATTAAAAATCCAAAAGAATATGTTACTCTTGATGAAGAATTGGATGTAGAAGTTATAGAGATAGATGCACAAAGCAGAAGATTGAGAGTGAGTCTTAAAAATTTAAAACCAAAGCCGTTTGAAGAATTTTTACAAAAATACAAAACAGGTGATATTGTAAAAGGTACGATAACCACATTGACAAATTTCGGTGCATTTGTAAAAATTGACGGTGTTGAAGGTTTGTTGCACAATGAAGATACTTCTTGGAATAGAAGTGACAAATGCAAAGATTTGTATGAAGTAGGGCAAGAGATCGAAGTAAAAATAACCAAAATCGACAGAGAAAATGAAAAAATTTCATTAAGTGTTAAAGAGTTATTGGAAAATCCTGTTCAAGTTTATGCAAAATCACATAAAGTCGGTGATATAATCGAAGGTACTATAAGAGATATTAAGGATTTTGGAGTATTTGTTAAATTGGATGAAAATGTAGATGCTCTTATAAGAAAAGAAGATCTTGGCGATCTCAAAATTGATGAATTGAATGTTGGTGACAAAATAGAATCCGTTATAGATTATATAGATGGTTCCAGAAACAGAATAAGACTCTCTGTTAGAAAACTTTCAAGAATGAAAGAAAAAGCAATGCTCAATGAAATCAATAAAGAAGATAAAATGACACTGGGTGATATTATTAAAGATCAATTAAAATAAAAAATGCAAAAAAAGGTACTGTTTTTAGTCTTTGGTGTTTTACTTGTTTTGATTCTGTTCTTGTTAATTTTTTTATTGAACAGTTCGAATGTCAATAATAAATATGATAATTTCACAAGAAGCAACAAAGACAAAAACAGTAATTCTTTTTTAAACAAAAGCAGTTGGACCGATAAATTATCATCTTATCAACAGAGTGATTATATGTTTCCTGTTACCGAACTGTTTTTGACAATGAAATTTGTAAAACAAAAGAAAGCAGTTTACAGTAGGAAAGAAAAATACTATAATCTGGTTATACCTGATTTAAATAATTACTCTTTGTTTTGTATATTGCAAATTTTAGATGAGAAAAAGGTTCCTTATATTATAGAAAACGGATACGAAAATTCAAAATTATACATAGAAACCGATAAAAAAGACAAACTTGAGAGTATATCAAGTGAATTAAGAAAGTATGATATATATTCAAAAATTCAGAGCAAATAAATAAAAGGTTTTTATTTTGCCGATACTGTATAAGTTAGTGTAAAGAGATTGTAAAGATTGAAAAACCCGCTCTACTTTAAAGGAGATTTTGATATGAAAATTAAAAAAGTTTTGGTTTGTGACACAATACATTCCAAAGGTATAGAATTATTAAAAAAAGAAGAGGATATAGAAGTTTATGATGCTTCATCCTGCCCGAAAGATGAACTTTTAGAACTTTTAGATGATTATGATATTGCCATAACAAGAAGTTCCACTCCTGTAAATCAGGCATTTTTAAATCATGCTAAAAATTTAAAAGCAATTGTAAGAGCCGGTGTGGGTGTCGATAATGTTGATATGCAAGGGTGCAGTAAAAAGGGTATTATTGTTATGAATGTACCTACTGCCAATACTATAGCTGCAGTTGAAATGACAATGGCTCATCTTTTGTCAAGTGCCAGATCTTTTCCAAATGCAAATAATGATCTAAAATTAAACAGAATTTGGAAAAGAGAAAAATGGTACGGAGTGGAATTGTTTGAAAAAAAGCTCGGTATTATAGGTTTTGGGAATATCGGAAGCAGAGTTGGGATCAGAGCAAAAGCGTTTGGTATGGAAGTTATAACATATGATCCATATATAGATCCGAAAAAAGCCATAGATGCCGGTGTAAAATATACGGAAAATTTTGATGATATTCTTTCTTGTGATTTTATAACAATTCATACTCCGAAAAATAATGAAACTATTGATATGATTTCATATGATGAAATTAATAAAATGAAAGATGGTGTCAGGCTGATTAATTGTGCCAGAGGCGGACTTTATAACGAAGATGCACTTTATGACAATATAAAAAGCGGAAAAATTGCATATGCCGGAATTGATGTGTTTGCAAAAGAACCTGCAATTGACAATAAGCTTTTGGATCTTGAAAATATATCCGTTACTCCGCATCTTGGAGCAAACACATATGAATCACAGGAAAAAATTGCAGTTCAAGCTGCCGAACAAGCTATAAGTGCAGCAAGAGGAAGCAGTTATCCAAATGCACTGAATTTACCTATAGACGAAACAAAAATGCCTTCTTTTGTTAAGCCGTATTTGGAGCTTATGCAAAAAATGGGATCACTCGCCGCACAGATAAACAAATCACCGATTGGAACTATCAAAGTTGTAGCAGAAGGAGATATTGCCGAATATCTTGATTCTTTACTTACTTTTGCTCTCGTAGGAAGCTTGAAAGAATCAATGGGTGAACAGGTAAATTATGTCAATGCGGGATTTATTGCAAAAGAGAAAAATATAAAGACTTTAACCGAAGTTTCAAAAGGCAACAGTGCTTTTAAAAACAGAATTGACATATATCTAAGTACAAATAAAGGTACAATCGAAATAAGCGGTACTGCTTTTGGTGATGATATGCAAAGAATTGTCAATTTTGACGGATTTAGTTTGGATGTTGAGCCAAAAGGCAAAATGATAATTTTTAAAAATACGGATATTCCGGGAGTTATAGGAGAAATCGGCACTATTTTAGCCCGAAACGGTATCAATATAGCTGATTTCAGACTCGGCAGAAATAACAAATCCCAAGCTTTGGCAATTATACTTGTTGATAACAGTGTTACTAAAGATATACTAAATGAATTGTCAAAACTAAAAGCTTGTATTAGTGTTTCTTATGTTATTTTATGATTATTATAAGATTTTTTTATAATGATTTTTATTAGTTATTAAGTGTAAACTTAATATAATCCATACTTTTATGTATGATAACAATAAGGAGAACTGATGAAAATAATTTTTGGTTTGCTTTTATTTGCTTCATCTATATTTGCTTTGCAAAAAGATTTGACATTAAATGAGGCAATTGTTTTATTGAAAAAAAATAGTTCAAATATAAAAATAGCAAAATTCAATGAAAAGATGGCCAAATTTAAAACAAAAGTTGCTGAAAGTTACAACTACGGCAATTTGGATTATACTCTAAATGCACTAAGAAGTAATGATGCGGGAAATGTATTTGGTTTTAAACTCCAAAGCAGAGAAGCAACATTTAGAGATTTTGGTTTTAAGGATTTTCTTGGAGGGGTAGGCGGGGCTTTACAGCTTGCAAGCGGAAATTTCGGAACATTTTCAACTCTTATGTCAAATCCTTCAATGCAAGATACTCTTTTGGATACTTCCCCAAGTGATTTGAATTATCCCGGTTGCAGAAATCATTTTCAAAATATATTGTCTTATAAAGTTCCGCTTTTTACCGGATACAAACTTACCCAGTATAAAGTTATAATGAAGGATATGGAAAAACTATCAAAGCTTGATACAAAAAAAATTATAAATGAAGAGATATACCAAACAAAAAAAACTTTTTACAATATCTCTTTGGTTGAAAATTATATAAAACATTTAAAGCAGTTAAAAAACAATATTGATAAACTTGAAGATATCATAAAAGCTTTTAAAAAAGAGGGTTACGCAAAAAATACGGATATACTCGAAGTAGAGGCAAAAAGGGCAAGTGTACTAAGTTATTTAAATCAGGCAAAATTAAACAGGAATTTGGCATATCAATATCTTGAATTTTTGATAGATGAAAAAGTCAGCTCGATTTCACATGTCAATGATCTTGCACCTTTGCCTAATGAGAGTATAGAATCAATGGTGGAAAAAACAATAGATCTTAAAATGGCGAAACTCGGACTTAAAATTACAAAAGAGAATATAAAACTTAAAAAAAGTGCTTACTATCCTGTAATTGGTGCTTTTGGAGAATACTCCACAGCTGATGACAAACCATTTAATGACTTTTTTAAACATGACAGTATCACTTTTGGTGCTCAACTTAAATGGAATCTTTTTGACGGCGGCAAAAAGTCAGCCCAATTGCAAGAGGCAAAAGTAAAACATATGCAAATGGCTGAAAAGCTATCTCTTGCAAAGAGAGGATTGGCACTTAAGATAAGGCAGATTATAACGGAAGTTAAAAGTAAAGATTATGATGTAAAAGCCAAACAAAAAGAGTTTGAATTTACAAAAAAAGTTTTTGAGCAATACGAAGGCAAGTATAAAGAGGGACTTGAAAAGATAAGTGATGTGCTTATCAAACATTCTCAGGAGATAAAAGCACTTTTGGAGCTTTTAAAGGTTAAAACCGATAGAAATCAAAAAGTTTTTGAATTAGAAAGTTTATTGGAGGGAAGTTAAAATGAAAAAGATAATAATTGCACTTTTAATGTTCGCGGCTTTTATAAATGCATCCGATATTAAGCTGTCCGGTACAGTTGTCAGCGATGATACAAAGATGATAGCAAGCAGATTTATGGGATTTGTACAAAATGTGTATGTAGATGAGGGTGATTATGTAAAAAAAGGGAAATTACTTTATGTGATAGATTCAAAAGAGATTGATTTGGCAAAGTCTCAAGTTGAACTTGCCATATCGCAAGCGAGACTCGCAGTACAAATGAATCAAAATATGTATAATAATGCCCACTTAAACTATGAAAGATATAAAAGATTGTATAAAAAAGGTTTCGTATCCAAATATGATATGGAAAATATGCAGCTTATGGAGAAAAATACAAAAGATATGGTTACAATTTCAAAAAAACAGTTAGACCAGGCAAAGGCTAAGCTGAAAGAAGTGTTGCACCAGTATGAATATCTTAAGCTTAAAGCTCCGAATGACGGAGTTATTATACAAAAAAATATAAAAGTCGGACAAATTGCCATTCCCGGAATGCCGGCACTGATTTTAACTTCTTTGAATGATTTGAAAATTATGATTCAAATTGGAGAGAGTAACTTAAAAAATATAAAATTGGGACAAAAAGTTGATGTATTGATTCCGTCAATCGGATATAAAACAAGAGGAACCATAGCTTCTATAATTCCTGCGGCCAACCCTATGACACATAAATTTAAAGTTAAGATAGCTTTTTTAAAAGATAAGACAAGTAAAATAATCCCCGGAATGTATGCGGAAGTCAGAATAAAATAGGACGGATATATGGAAAATAAACATGATATAAATTACAAGCCCAAAGATTATGCAGGCAAATTGGCACTCTCTTTTTTGCATAATCCACTGACTGCAATGCTTGCAGTCTTTATACTGGCTATTGGTTATCTTTCTTTGGAAATTATGCCAAGAGAAGAGGATCCGCAAATTGCAATTAGCGGAGGAGCTATCATAGTTCCTATGCCGGGGGCCACTCCAAAAGAGATAGAAAATATTATTTTAAAGCCACTTGAGCAACGAATCAGAGAAATTTCGGGAGTTGAACATGTTTACGGTATGGCTATGCACAATGTAGGAATTGTTAATGTGCAGTATTATATAGGCCAAAACAGACAAATTTCCAATTTGAAACTTTATGATAAAGTTATGCAACATATAGATGAATTGCCTAAAAATGCAATGAATCCCATAGTTAAACCGTTTGATATAGATATAGATATTCCTATTTTATCGTTTGCGTTTTATAAAAAAGATAAAAATCTAAGTGATGCAAAACTTTTTAAAATAATAAAAGAGATACAATATCAGATAAACGGTATAAAAAATGTTTCCAAAACAGAACTCAAAGGAGCTCATAAGAGACAATTTAATATATTGGTTGATTTAAATAAATTAAAAGGCTATCATATCTCTTTGGGGCAAGTTATGCAAGCTGTCAGTTCTATTGCAAAAGAAGTACCTGAAGTAAAAAACAGGACGAAAGATAAAAAGATAGTGATATTCGGAGTTCCGAATGTAATTGAAAGTATAGAAGATGTCAAAAATATAATGGTTGCAAATTATATGAATTCACCTATATATGTAAAAGATATAGCTAAAGTAGAAGACGGGATAGATATACAAAATTTCAAACAGGCTGATATTTGGACTAGGGATATTAAAAAAGATATTGCTCAGTATACTTTGACAATTGCGAAATTAAAAGGTACAAATGCAGTTTTTGTTGCAAATGATGTTATAGCAAAATTAAAAGAGTTAAAACCTATGTTAAAAAAAGAAGGTATAGGATATGTATTAACCAGAAATTACGGAAAAAGAGCAAATGATGCAGTAAATGAATTGGTAGATCATCTTTTGATAACGATAGGTATTATTGCTATTATGCTGATATTTTTTCTTGGCTGGAGAGAATCTCTTATCGTTACTTTTACTGTTCCGGCGATTTTGGCAATTACTCTTTTTATAGCTTATATAACCGGACAAACGATAAACAGAATTACTCTTTTTGCATTTTTGCTATCCTTGGGGCTTTTGGTGGATGCTGCAATTATAGTTATAGAAAATATACACAGGCATCTACATGATCACTCTTCTGTTGATAAAAGTATGGACGAGATAGTTGTTGAAGCAACAGATGAGATAGGATCACCAACCAATATAGCAACACTTGCTATCATACTTACAATGGTTCCTATGGCATTTGTTGGCGGAATGATGGGAGAATTTATGAAGCCGATACCTCAAAATGTTCCGGTAGCGCTTGTGGCATCACTTTTTATAGCATATATATTTACACCTTATTTGTCAAAAAAATTACTCAAGAAGCCAAAACTCCATCATCATCATCACCATTTTCAAAAAAATGATGAAGAAAATGCAACTTGCGAACAAGACAGGGGTGCAAAATGAAAATGTATGAAAGATTTGTATATGCTATTTTAAACAGTAAAATATTAAAATTTTTAGTTATCGTTATAACACTCCTTGCATTGGGAGGGTCAGTAATGATGCTGCCTACAAAAGTAGTTTTAGCCAAAATGCTTCCCGGAAAAAGTGCAAATACATACAGTGTTTACATAGACCTTCCAACAGGAAGCTCCATAGAAGAAACGAAGAAAGTCGGAAAGTGTATTTTACAAATTTTAAAAAAAGAGAAAGAAGTAACGGATATAGAGAGTTTTTATGGAGAAGGAGCGCCGCTTGATTATGCGGGGCTTGTAAAAGGAAGCGGATTTAAAAACAGTGAAAATGTGGCTGAATTTGTTATTAATTTAACCGACAAGCACGATAGAGAAGAGAAAAGCTATGAAATGGTTCATAGATTAAGACCTGTTGTTAAAAAAAGTTGTGAAAAGTTAAAAACAGGCACTGTTATAAAAATGATAGAACAACCCGCAGGTCCGCCGACACTTGCATCTATAGTAACAGAATTGTACGGCCAAAATATAAATTCTATTAGAAAATTATCAAAACGAGTTGCAAAAATACTTAAAAATACAAAAGGTTTGGTTGATGTTGATATAATGGATGATGACATTTACCCAAAATACAATATAAGGCCGAATGTAGACAAGATACAAAAAAGTGCTCTTTCGGTTGAACAAGTCCAAAAGATACTTTACCTTGCATTTGAAGGTATGGGTGTAGGGGTTAAAAATTCTGAAAATTATCCTTCTCAGATAACGGTTTTTCTCAGACTAAGTGATAAAACCAGAAGGTTTGATGCGGCAAATTTACATGATGTAAAAGCAAAATTATCTTCTTTTGAGTTAATGAATCAAAAAGGTATGATGGTGCCTCTTGGGGAAGTTGTTGATATTGTTAAAACTACGAATGAACCAATGATAACACATAAGAATTTAAAAAGATATATAAATGTAACGGCAGAGACGGATGAAGTTTCTCAGGTTTATCCGCTTTTGGATGCAAGAGATAAAATGATAAAAGAGTTGTCAAAAAATTATATTGTTAAAAAAGAGAGTGTAAAAAACTTTACACATATGTTTGATCTTCATCTTACTGATAAAAAAACCGGTGAAAAACTTGATATTGTTTGGGATGGAGAGATGAAAGTTACACTTGATACTTTCAGGGATCTTGGTCTTGCGTTCATAGCGGCATTGGTGCTGATATATGTTTTGATGGTGATTTACTATAAAAGTTACTCTATAAGTTCTATTATTATGGCAGGTAGTTTTTTATCTATTATAGGAGTTATCGTCGGACATTGGGTGGCTGATCTCGTGACAAAAGATACATTCTTTTTAACAGCAACAAGTCTTATAGGGTTTATTGCTCTTATGGGAATAAGCTCAAGAAATTCACTTTTGTTGGTTGATTTTGCAAAAGCACTTATAAATGAAAAAGGTATACAAAAAAGAAGGGCTATTGCCATAGCAACCGCAACCAGAGCAAAACCTATCATGCTGACAGCAATTGCTATCATACTCGGATCAGCCTTGCTTGCAAGCGATCCGATATTCGGAGGGCTTGGAGTAGCTCTTATAGGCGGTACTGTTGCGGCTGTGGCGGTATCCTTAATTTTTATACCGGTTTTAATGGATAATTCAAAAGATATATAAAGGAAAAACATGGCAACATATTCAATGGGAGATTTGAAGAAAGGTTTGAAAATAGAGTTAAATGGTATTCCATATAAAATTGTAGAGTATCAGCATGTAAAACCAGGCAAGGGTGCGGCTTTTGTAAGAGTAAAAATCAAGTCATATTTAAACGGCAAGGTTATTGATAAAACTTTTCATGCGGGCGATAAGTGTCAATCGCCCGATTTGGAAGATAAAGTTATGCAGTATCTTTATAATGATGGTGAAATGCTCCATTTTATGGATACAGCAACTTATGAACAAATCGCATTAAGCGAAGATCAAGTAGGCGATGCCGCCCAATGGCTTATTGATGGTATGAATGTTGATATACTTTTTCATAACGGTAATGCTATCGGAGTCGAAGCTCCAAGCGTGGTTGAGCTTAAAATTGTAGAAACACCGCCAAATTTCAAAGGTGATTCGCAAGGTGGGAAAAAACCGGCAACATTGGAAAGCGGAGCAGTTGTGCAGGTGCCTTTTCATATTTTGGAAGGTGACACCATAAAAGTTGATACTGCAAAAGGTGAATATTTAGAAAAGGTCAAATAACTCTCAAAGGAGATAAAAATGGCAAAAGTTTTAGTCCCATTGGCAAACGGTTTTGAAGAGATAGAAGCTATGAGCATTATAGATGTTTTAAGCAGAGCAGGAATTGATGTGGTTGTAGCGGGGCTTGAAAAAAGAGAAGTCGAAGGGTCTAACACCGGACTTAAAGTGATAGCCCATACTGTTTTGGATGATGTTGACATTGATTTGCTTGATATGATTGTACTTCCCGGCGGACTTCCCGGGGCTGAATATTTGGCAAAAAGTGAAAAAGTCAAATCTATAATAAAAGAGATGAGTTTAAAAAATAAACCGGTCGGTGCTATTTGTGCAGCCCCATGGGCATTAAAAGAAGCAGGAGTGCTTGAAGGAAAAAAACATACCAATTATCCAGGTTTCGAGAGCCATACGGGAAAAGATGGTTATATAGCAAATGAAAAAGTAGTAATTGATGGCAATGTCATAACCTCAAGAGGTCCCGGTACTGCTATATGTTTTGGGCTTGAAATAGTTAAATTGCTTGTTGGCAATGAAAAATACGATGAATTAAAAGCCGGTCTTTTAGCAGATTTTTGTTAGTTTAAGAGTGTATTTGCAAATAGTAAACTTTCTGCTATGAAGCTTCTGCAGCCTTTTTGAGTTTTCATTAGAATGGGGTTTCTTTTAGTTGGGTACTTAATTATGATTATATAAAATTACAGGGAGACTTTTGTGAGTGATATAAAATTTACCCATTTGCATTTACATACTGAATATTCACTTCTTGATGGAGCAAACAAAATCAAACTGCTTGCAAAAACTCTAAAAGAACAGGGTGTCAAAAGTGTAGCTATTACCGATCATGGCAATATGTTCGGAGCTATTGATTTTTATAAAACCATGAATGCTGAAGGTATAAAGCCCATAATCGGCATAGAGGCTTATATACACAATCAAGATGATATTTCCGATAAAACAACGAGACAAAGATTTCATCTTTGTCTGTATGCAAAAAATTTGACCGGATATAAAAATCTTATGTATCTAAGCTCCCAAAGTTATATACATGGTTTTTATTATTATCCAAGGATCAATAAAAATATTCTTCGCGAATACAGTGAGGGACTTATCTGCTCTTCTGCCTGCTTGCAAGGGGAGGTTAACTGGCATTTAAATACCAACAATGAAAGAAATAAAAAGTTTGGTGCAAAAGGATATGACAGAGCCAAAGAGATAGCACTTGAATACAAAGATATCTTCGGAGAGGATTTTTATCTTGAACTTATGAGGCATGGTATCAATGATCAGTTTTTTATTGATGAACAAACCATAAAACTTTCTCTTGAAACCGGTATAAAGATTATAGCAACCAATGATACTCACTATTTGAAACAAGAAGAAGCAGATGCACATGAAGCTTTTATGTGTATTGCTATGAATAAAGAGTTTGATGACCCCAATAGACTAAGACATTCCGTGCATGAATTTTATCTAAAATCTCCCGAAGAGATGGCTAAATTATATATTGATATACCTGAGGCGATAAGCAATACCCAAGAAATTGTTGATAAATGCAATCTTAAATTAAACCTTGGCCACCCCACACCTCCAAAGTTTAAATTTACAAAAGAGTATGCGAAAAAAGAGGGGCTTGATATTCAAAGTGACGATGAATATTTTATATACAAATGTAAAGAAGGATTACTTGAGAGGTTGAAAAATATTCCTGAAAATGAGCATCAGAAATATCATGAAAGATTAGAAAGAGAGATAGATATTATCAATAAGATGAAATTTCCAGGATATATGCTAATTGTTTGGGACTTTACAAGAGAGGCAAAAAAAAGAGGTATTCCCGTTGGTCCGGGCAGAGGTTCGGCTGCCGGTAGTTTGGTGGCTTATGCTTTAAAGATAACAGATATCGATCCGTTAAAATATGACTTGCTTTTTGAGAGATTTTTAAATCCTGAAAGAGTCAGTATGCCGGATATTGATATGGATTTTTGCCAAGCAAGAAGAGGTGAGATTATAAACTATGTTGTGGAAAAATATGGCAGATACAATGTCGCCCAAGTTATTACTTTTGGCAAGCTTTTGGCAAAGGGAGTTATCAGAGATACGGCAAGAGTTCTTGGTATGCCATACAGTGAAGCTGACAAAATGGCAAAACTGATACCTGATGAGCTTGGTATTACTCTTGAAAAAGCTTATGAAAAAGAGCCTAAACTAAGAGAACTTATAGAAAAAGATTCAGCAGCTGCCAGAGTTTGGAAATTTGCTTTATCTCTTGAGGGGCTTAACAGAAATGCAGGAATGCATGCGGCAGGAGTAGTTTTAAGCAATGAAGAGTTGTGGCATAAGACACCACTTTATAAGCCATCAGGCGAAGAGCATCTTGTAACGCAGTACTCTTTGAAATATCTTGAAGATGTTGACCTTATAAAATTTGACTTTTTGGGACTGAAAACACTTACTGTTATAGATAATGCATTAAAATTGATAAAAAAAAGATATGACAAAGATATAGATTTTTCTACGATAGATGTGAATGACCCAAAAATTTACAAACTTATACAAAGCGGCAATACTCTTGGACTGTTTCAAATAGAATCAAGCGGTATGCAGCAATTAAATGAGAGATTGAAGCCTACGACTTTTGAGGATATTATTGCGGTATTGGCACTTTATAGACCGGGACCGATGGAAAGCGGAATGCTTGATGACTTTATAGAAAGAAAACATGGCAGAGCTAAGATAACATATATGTTTCCCGAACTTGAGCCTATACTCAAACCAACTTATGGAGTAATAGTTTACCAAGAGCAGGTTATGCAGATAGTTCAAACCATAGGTGGCTTTACTCTTGGTGGTGCTGATGTGGTCAGACGGGCAATGGGTAAAAAAATAAAATCCGAAATGGACAGGCTAAAAGGAGAGTTTGCCAATGGTGCTGTAAAAAAAGGTTTTGATAAGAAAAAAGCCGAAGAATTGTTTGATTTGATAGTGAAGTTTGCAGGATACGGTTTTAACAAGTCACACTCTGCTGCTTATGCAATGATAACATTCCAAACAAGTTATTTAAAAGCATATTATCCTCAAGAATTTATGGCCGCACTTTTAACAAGTGAACAGGATAATACCGATAAAATAGTCAAATATGTAGATGAAGTCAAAAGACTTGGCATAAAACTTTTACCTCCTGATATCAAAAGAAGCCATATAGAATTTTCAGCAATAAATGATAAAGATGAAAAAGCCATACTGTTTGGACTGGGTGCGATAAAAGGAGTTGGTGAAAAAGCGATAGAGAGTATTATTGAAGCAAGAGAAGAAAAACAGTTTGAGGATTTAAATGATTTTATATCAAGAATTGATACATCAAAAGTCAATAAAAGAGTTTTGGAATCATTGATAAAATCAGGTAGTTTTGATAGTTTTAAATACTCCAGACGGGCTCTTTTAGATCATATAGAGCATATTGTAAATGCAGGTGCAGAATGCACAAGAGCTAAAAAAATGGCTGAAAATTCTCTTTTTGGCAATACTGCCGAGATGACGGAAGCCAGAGTTGAGATAAATGATATGCCCGAATTTGAAATAAAAGATATTCTTGATTTGGAAAAAGAGACTATGGGTTTTTATGTTTCAGGCCATCCGCTTGACAGCTACAGAGAGGAGATAGAAAAAATTCCCCATACTCTCTCAAGTGAAGTAGATACTATAGCTGACGGCAGCAAAGCACTGTTTATAGGAAAAGTGGAGGATATAACAACTAAAATAAGTAAAAAAGGCAATAAATTTGCAATCATAAATATTATGGATTTTCACGGTAATATTGAATTGACTGTATTTGAAAAAATGCTCTATCAGCTTGAAAAAATGGATTTGGAAAAACCTTTGGCCTTTAAGGTGCAGATTAACAAAGATGATCAATTTACAAGGATTAAAACTCTTAAAATTATGGGAATAGATGAATCAAAAAAAGAGAATATTCAAACCAAGACAGTTGAAGTTCCAAAAGAGCCTATATTTATCAAGATAAAACTTTCACATGAGTTGGATATTATTGACAAACTCTATTCGATAGTAAGAAACTGTCAGGGAAGTAGAGAGTTAAAACTAATTATAAGCTCCAAAAGAGAAGATGTTGTAATAGATGTGAATGAAAGAGTCAGCGAAGATATAGTAAAAGAGATATCAAAACTTGAGTCATTTGAAGCAGTTGCATAGAGAGTATCTTGAAATCGTTTATAAAATTATTTCAAAACCCTTTTGTGTATTTAGTATCTTTATTTTTGCATTGTGTGCATTTAAAATTTCCAAAGAGAGTGCCATTCCAAGTCCATGACCCTTTGTTTTAGTAGTTTTAAACGGTTCATACAGTATCGAAGCATCTTCTATCGGTGGAGCTGAATCGAGTATAAAAAATGAACTATTTTTAAAAATAATTTTTATCCATCCTTGATCGTTTTCATCTTCTTCTATTGCATCTATGGCATTAAATATAAAATTTTGAAGTACTATGCTAAAAAGATCAAAGTCAACTTCGATATCGGAGTTTTCCAGGTTAAATTCTATATCTATATTTTTAGAATATGTATAATATGCAAGAGCAGTTTGCAACTCTTCTTTGAATTTTTTTACATTTACACAATTTTTATTTACCGATACACCTTTTGTAAAAAGAAGTGTAGCCTTTATAATTCTTTCAACTCTCCAAATAGATTTTTTTATTTCATCTATCAAAGGTTTGTTTTTTGGAGCTACTCTTTTTGCAAGCGAGGAAGCCATAAGAGAAACTGAGCCTATGGGATTTCTTATCTCATGGGAGAGATGTGCTGCTATTTGCCCCATAGATGCTAACCTTTCACTTCTTTTTTCCTGTGTTATATCAGTAGCACTGACAATTTTTTTACCAAAGGCTTGACTGATTTTAACAAGATAATAGTTATTGTTAAATTCCACTTCATCACTCTCTTTATTTTTATCAATTATTTTGATTAGACCCGGTATTTTTTTGGCTTCAGAATTTTCTAAAAAAATTTCTTTATCGTTTTCAATAACCCATATAGCATTCGGCAAAACTTCGACAACCTGTTTGATAAAGTCCTGTAATTCATTGTATGAGTGTTTTAACTCTTTATACTCATTTTCAACAGCATAAGTTTGGTCAATCAAGCCTTTTAGTGTCTCTTTGAGTATCTCTTTTTCTTTGGAGTCAAGTTTTTTAAGCATCTCTTTATCTATCATACAGTTTCCTAAAATCACTTAAATCAAAAAGCAGTATATTTCTTTCTTTTTTTAAAGATTTACTAAAGCCGTTTTTTGAAAAAAGAGCAAAGTTAACAATTTCAAAATCAAGATTTTTTGCTTTGTTTTGCAGTTTTCTTAAAGTATTTTTGCAAATTTTCTGGTTTGTCCATTTGCATTCGCCCAAGATATATCGATTGTCTTTGTTTTTCGCAAGTATATCATATTCGGTGTATTTATTCCAGTATCCTCCGCTTTCAACAATATTAAGATTAAAAAATTCTTCTTTTATAAGTTCATTTGATAATTCTTCAAAAGTTAAACTTACATATTTTTCAAAACCGTTTTGTATATAATTTATGCAGTCTTGTTTGTATCCTTGCTCCAACTCATCACTAAACGGGGAGATAAAAGTATACCAAAATCTATCAAAATTTTTTACAAATTTTATTTTATCCTCAGGATAATATCCTCTAAATTCTTTTTTTATATATCTGTTTTTTTCTCTTTGGGGTATCTTTTCTCTGGTGGGTTCTTTTTTTATAATATTGTTTTGGTATAACTCTTTATGAAGTATTCTTCCTCTTGTTTGCGAAATTTCTTTTGTATTTCTGTAGAGCGAATACTGTTTTCTGTCTCCCCCGGCCAATTTTTGCAATATAAGTTTTTTGTCTTTATCAAAATAAAATTTTTCTTTTATTTTGTGATAATTTTGCACAACAATTGTTTTTATATTTTCAAATACATTATTATCTAAGGTGATATTGTTTAGTTCAAATCCTTCAAAAACAGCAAAATTTTCTATCAATTCTTTTGTGTTAAGATAGGCAAATTTGATATAAAAATTTTTAAAATTATTTTTTATATTACTCATAGATATATTTTACTAAAGTTTTGATAAAATAATCATTTATGCAAAAAGGATAAAGTATGCAACACTTGTCAACAAAATATAGAGAATTTTACGAAGCTATATCAAAAGTTATACCAAAGAAGCGAATTTACACTGATTTGTTAAACACAATCTGCTATGGACATGATGCATCATTTTATAAATTGGTACCTAAGATTGTAATTATCTGCAATAACAGTGATGAAATCAGAGAAATACTTTTTTTATCGGATAAACTTTCATTGCCGATAGTTTTCAGGGCAGCCGGAACTTCACTTTCAGGACAAGCTATCAGTGATAGTATTTTGGTTGTAACTTCAAGAGATAAAAGAGGCGTCAAAGTATCTCATGACGGCAAAAGTATAACTCTTGAGCCTTCGGTTGTAGGATCTTATGCAAATCTGCATTTAAAAAGATTTCATAAAAAAATCGGACCGGACCCAGCTTCCATAGATGCTTGTATGATAGGAGGTATTGCAGCAAACAATGCAAGTGGAATGTGTTGCGGTATCGATCAAAACAGTTATAAGACCGTAAAAAGTATGAAAATTATCCTTCAGGACGGTTTTTTGCTTGACACCTCATCAAATGATTCAAAAGAAGAGTTTAAAAAAACTCATCAGGATATTTGTAAAAAACTTTTATATTTAAGAAAAAAAATTATTGAAGATGAAGATTTAAAAAATTTAATCATTAAAAAATATAAAATAAAAAATACATGCGGATATTCTATAAACTCTTTAATAGACTATGAAGATCCGATTGATATACTTTTGCATTTAATGATCGGAAGTGAAGGAACTCTCGGATATATAGAAGAGATTACATATCATACGGTTGATGATCCTCCTATAAAAGCAAGTGCTTTGATGCTTTTTGTTGATATAAATAGTGCAGCTATGGCAGTCCAAAGGCTTAAAACTCTACCAAGGAGTATAGTGCCGGCAGCAGAGTTGATGGATAGGGCGGCATTAAAAAGTGTCGAAAACAAAAAAGGAATGGAGTTTTTAAAAAAGCTTGGCAGTAATGTAGCCGCACTGCTTGTAGAGAGTGTTTCAACTTCAAAAGAAAAGCTTAAAAGCCAAACCAAAGAGATAATAAAACTGTTAGAAGGCTTGAAAACTGTAGCTCCCATAGAATTTAGTGATGATGAAAAAGTTTATAAAAGATACTGGGATATAAGAAAGGGACTTTTTCCCGCTGTCGGATCTATGAGAAAAACAGGAACGACTTGTATTATAGAGGATATAGCATTTCCAATGAATAAGCTTGACAGTGCCGTTTTGAAATTACAAGAGCTATTTAAAAAGTATGGTTATGATGAAGCAATTATATTCGGACACTCTTTGGATAGTAATCTTCATTTTGTTTTTAATCAGGATTTTTCAAAGTCACAAGAGGTTGAAAGATACAGAGATTTTATGAAAGAGATAACCGATATGGTCGCGATAGATTATAAAGGAAGTCTAAAAGCAGAACACGGTACCGGCAGAAATATGGCTCCTTTCGTAGAGATGGAGTGGGGTAGAAAAGCTTATGAAATTATGAAAGAGATAAAAGCTATATTAGATCCTAAAAATCTTTTAAATCCCGGTGTGCTTATAAATGATGACAGCGAAATATATATAAAAAACTTAAAACCTTTATATCCGAGTAATGACTTGATAGACAAATGTATAGAGTGTGGCTTTTGTGAGCCGAATTGTCCTTCGAATGTTTTAACTCTTACTCCGAGACAGAGAATAATTGCAAATAGAGAGATAAACAGACTTTTTTCTCAAGAAAAAGATCAAAAAGCTATGAAATTATTGAAAGATTTATACAAGTATGAAGCTGTAGATACTTGTGCGGCATGTTCGCTTTGTTCGTTGTCCTGCCCTGTCGGTATAGATACCGCACTCTTGACCAAAGAGTTAAGAGCAGGAGAAATTAGTCAAAAAAACAGAAAAATAGCTAAAAAAATTATTAGAAATTATGATAAAACTTTGAATCTTGTAAAGTTTACTCTTATGACAAACTCTCTTGCGAAAACTATTTTTGGTGAAAAAATTATGCAAAAAAGTATGGATTTTGCAAGAGAAATAACAAACGGCAAAATACCAAAATGGACCCCGCATCTTCCCCATAAGTCAAATTTTGAAAAAGAGAGAATTTTGGTTAAAAAATCCGATGAAAAAATTGTTTATTTTCCATCTTGCCTTTGCAGAACCTTTGGTAAAAAAGATAATCAAAAACTCGAACCGTATGAAGTAATAAACAATATTATAAACAGAGCAGGATATGAAATTATTATCCCAAAACATATCGATAAACTCTGTTGCGGAACACCTATGAGTTCAAAAGGATACAAAGATGAGGCAAAAGAACAGCTTAGTGAGCTTGAAGAGGCACTTTTTGAAGCAAGCAATGGTGGAAAATATCCTGTATTGTGTGAAACTTCACCTTGTGTCAAAGCAATGGTTTCAGGTTTTAAAAAAGATATAAAAGTATATGAGCCTATTGAATTTACACTAAAATTTTTGGTTCCGAAATTAAAATTTAAGAAGTTAGACAAACCTATAACCGTTCACACTACATGTTCTACTGCAAAACTTGGTTTAAAAAACGAATTGATAAAACTTGCCAAAATGTGCAGTGACAAGGTTATTGTGCCGACAAATGTTACATGTTGTGGTTTTGCAGGCGATAGAGGTTTTAATTTTCCCGAATTAAATGCTTCGGCTTTAAGATGGCTTAAAAGTGATTTAAATAATAGTGTACGAAAAGGTTACTCTACAAGCATTACCTGTGAAATTGGCTTGAGTGAGCATAGCGGTATAGATTATGAATCAATATTTTATCTTATAGATGAGTGTACAAGATAAAATGATATAATACGAATAAATAAATTACCAAAGGTTGTAACCGATGACAAAAAATTTTAGTGAAAGAAAAAAAGTTATATTTTATATTGTTTTTGCATATATATTCTCATTTGTTGTCAGGCTTATATGGGTATATCAGTTTGCGGATGCTTCTTCGTTTAAATTTAATGGTCAATTTATGATAAATACAAATGATGGATACTATTGGGCTGAAGGAGCCAGAGATATACTTGCCGGATTTCATCAACTCCATGACTCTTCTCCCGTGCATAGTGCAGCTTCTTTGCTTACGGCTGTTTTTGTAAAGATACTACCGTTTTCTTTTGAGAGTATTATTTTTTATATGAGTGCTTTTCTCGGCTCTTTGGTCGTTATTCCTATTATATTGATAGCAAACAGTATTAAAAAAGATGAAATGGGACTTATTGCCGCACTTTTGGCCGGTATCGCATGGAGTTATTATAATAGGACCATGATAGGGTATTATGATACTGATATGCTAAATATAGTTTTGCCTTTGTTTTTACTTTGGAGTATTATACTGTCTTTTAAAACTTATCAGGAAAGATATCTTCTGTTTGCAGCTTTGGATATACTGATATACAGATGGTGGTATCCTCAGAGCTATGCACTTGATTTTTCATTTTTTGGATTGATTTTATTTTATATATTGGTATTTGATAGAAAAAACATATATCTTTATAAGCTTTTAACAATTATGCTTGTTGCCATGATGATGATAAGTATGTATATAAGATTTCCTTTGGTTTTGATAATGTATCTCTTGTTTAAAGATAAAAAGTATGATAAGTATATATTTTATCTCTTTTTTGCAGCTGTTTTTGGACTTTTTGCCAGTGGTGGTTTTTCACCGATATGGAATCAGTTGAAAGGATATGTTTTTAAAACAAGCATCAGCAGGGAAAACGGAGGACTCGGACTTCATTTTTTTACTGTTATGCAAACTATAAGAGAAGCTGGAAAGATACCGTTTGATCTATTTGCAAAAAGAATAAGCGGAAGTGTCGTAACTTTTTTTATATCCTTAGTAGGATATTTGTGGCTGTCTTACAGACACAGGGTTTTTCTTTTTGCACTTCCTATGCTTGGACTTGGATTTATGGCATATACGGGAGGACTTAGATTTACCATATATGCTGTACCGGTTATGGCATTTGGAGCTGCTTATATAATAGTTAAAACAGGAGATTTTCTAAAAGACAAAAGATTAAGATATTTATATATTGTTTTAGCCACAGTTGCTATTTTGTACCCAAATATCAGACATATAATACACTACAAAGTACCGACTGTTTTTAACTCCTCGGAAGTTGCCGTACTTAAAAAGCTACATAAAATTGCAAAAAGAGAGGATTATGTTATTTCATGGTGGGATTACGGATATCCTATAAGATATTATGCGGATGTAAAAACTTTGAGCGATGGAGGAAAACACAGAGGTGATGTAAATTTTCCGGTTAGCTTTATACTCACTCATCCGCAAGAAATTGCTGCAAAGATGGCAAGACTTGATGTCGAATATACTGAAAAAAAGTTTAAGATAGAAGATGAAGATAAAAACAAATCAAAAGAGGAAAAAAGAAAACTGTTTTCAAACATAGAAGAAATGACAAAAGATTATGGTTTTAAGGATACAAATGATTTTCTTGATGCACTTAAAACCGATATAAAAATGCCAAAGAGTACAAGAGATATTTATATATATCTTCCTTACAGAATGTTAGATATATATCCGACTATTGAACTTTTTTCAAATATAGATTTAATGAGCGGAATTAAAAAAAGAGGACATTTTCTGTTTCAAAGTTCACGATTTTACAGAAATAAAGATATGATAGATTTAGGATCAGGCGTTAAACTGCTTATAAAAGAAGGAAAAATTATTGTAGGAGATAAGATAGTTAGACTGCATAGATTTGTTCAAACTGTTTATAAAAAAAACGGTATCTTGAGTGTAAAAACAGATAATATTGATTCCAATTCAAATATCAATGTAATTTATATGACAAACTATAGAAAGATACTGGTATTGGACGATACGGTTTACAACTCTCTTTATATACAACTTTTTGTATTGCAAAATTATGATAAAAAGTATTTTAAACCGGTTATTTTATCTCCGCTGGTAAAAGTGTATAAGCTATTAGAGGCACCTTGATTAAAAATTTAACAGTATCGTATAAAAAACAGGCAGAGTAATAAAAGAAAAAAGTATTCCGTATCCTACTATGGCATTTGTCAAGGATGGTTTTAAACCGGCTAAACTTGCCATAATGCCGGCTGTTATCATAGGACCCATTCCGGCTTCAAGAATACTTGTTTTTACTATCATACTCATATCCGTAAAAATTAAGCATAAAATCAGTGCAATTGCAGGTGAAATTACAGTTTTGATAAATATAGCTATCAAGAGTGCTTTTCTCTCACTGTACGGTACTTTAAATCTTAATTGACAGCCGACACTCATTAGTGCAAAAGGAACCAAAGTGGAACTCAAAGGGTTTAAGACAGTTTTAAATGCTTGATGCACCCAAAAATCTTTTAGAAAAAATGCCAATAACAAAGATAAAAATGGAGGAAAAAATATAATTTTTTTGACTATATTTAAAAAATTTATGTTTTTATTTGTTCCGTATATGCCAGCTATAAGTGATCCGTAAGTTGAAAGTATGAGAAATGATCCTAATTGATCATACAAAAGAGCATACGGTACATAATTGCCGCCATAAAAAAGTTCAATAAGCGGTACTCCTAAAAAAGAAGTATTTCCTAAAACTGAAACTAAAAGCAAACTTCCTGTTTCTTTTTTTAAGAGAGAATATTTCTTTGAAAAAAATATCACTACAAAAGGAAGTATAAAAGCCATGACCCATGGCAAAATCACAGGAGTAAGAGTTTTAGACGATATATGAAGAGTGGGGATTTTATATAGTACAAGAGCCGGTAAAGAGATATAAATTATACCAATATTTAAAAATTTTGCTATATTTATATCTCTAACAAATCTTAATCCGACTCCTACTGCAAAGAAAAAGAGAATGACAGTTATATTTTGCATCTGCTTTTTAAATATCTAAAAACTCTTCACTTATACTTTCATCTTTTCTTGGTTGAGGCAGTATAAGATTGAGTATGATGCCTATAATTGCACCAAGACCGATACCGCTAAATCCGACTCCTCCAAAATTAAAACTCATACCTCCTATCGCAAATACAAGTATAAGAGATAAAATTATCATATTTCTCGGGCAGCTAAGATCGGTTTTCGCATTTGCCAATGTTGCCATGCCTACTGAAGCTATAATTCCAAAAAGAAGTAAAAGTATACCTCCCATTACCGGAACAGGAATCGTTTGTAAAAAACCTCCGAGTTTTCCAAAAAATGCCAAAATTATAGCAAAAATCGCAGCCCATGTCATAATAGCCGGATTGTATGCTTTAGTTACCGTTACAGCTCCGGTTACTTCAGAATAGGTTGTGTTCGGAGGACCTCCAAGAAGTGAAGCCGCACTTGTAGCCAAGCCGTCACCAAGCAGTGTATTTTCAAGTCCGGGATTTTTTAAATAATCCTCTTTTGTAACATTGGAAATTGCAAGAATATCTCCTACATGCTCAACTGCAGGGGCAATGGCAATAGGTAGAATATACAATATTGCTTCCCAGTTTAGCTTGGGAAAGACAAAGTGCGGAACTGCAAACAGAGGTGCTTTTACAAAAGGTGTAAAATCCACTATTCCAAATATCAAAGCAGTAATATATCCAACTATAACCCCTATAAGTATAGGCAAAAGTCTAATTATGCCTTTTCCTAAAAGTGTGGCAAGTATCGTAGCGATAAGTGAAATCATAGAGATAATAATCGCAGTTTCAAAAGGAACTAACTGCATTTTTCCGTCACCTGTTTGACCGCTAGCCATATGTACCGCAACCGGTGCAAGTATAAGACCTATGGTCATGATAACCGGACCTACTACTATCGGCGGTAAAAGTTTGTGTAAAAATCCGCTTCCTTTTATCCTGATAGCAAAACTAAGAGCTACATATACCAATCCCGCGGCTGCCAAACCGCTTAGAGTTCCTGCTATACCCCATTTTTGAACTCCGTAAATTATCGGGGCTATAAAAGCAAAAGAGGAAGCAAGAAAAATCGGAGGAACATTTTTTCTGTTTACTATCTGAAATATAAGTGTTCCAAGACCCGCGGTAAAAAGTGCCACATTACTGTCAAGTCCTGTTAGGATAGGCACAAGTACCAAAGCACCAAATGCAACAAATAAAAATTGCAAACCTACGACGGAATCTTTCAATCTAAAGTTATAATCTGTCGGTTTCAAAGAAACTCCTTTTAAAAAAATTGTATTATTGTACAATACCATTTATTAGATTTTTATCAATATGTAATTGAATTTTGGGAATAATATAAAAAATTTTTGGAGAGATGAAAAATGAATGTAATTGTATTAAATCACCCTTTAATAGATCACAAAATGTCACTTCTAAGAGATGAAAAAAGAAGTATGCCCGAATTTAAAATGCTTCTTGATGAGATAGGTTTGTTAATGGTTTATGAAGTTACAAAAGAGTTGGAACTTGAAGATACTCTTATAAAAACTCCTGTTGCCAAAGCAAAAACAAAGAAATTAAAATCTCACCCTATTTTGGTCACTATTTTAAGAGCAGGACTTGGTCTTTTGGATCCTTTTATGAAACTTATGCCCAATTCAAAAGTAGGTTTTTTGGGCATGGATAGAGATGAGATAACTTTACAGCCAAGAAGTTATTATGATAAGATACCTATGCAAGCATTGAAAAATGAAGTATTGCTTATAGATCCTATGCTTGCAACCGGAGGATCGGCATTGAATGCTATTGATTTTTTGGTATCCAAAGGAGTGAAAAATATAACATTTATCTGTCTTGTTGCTGCACCCGAAGGCATAAAAGCTATCAATGAAAAATATCCCGATATTAAAATTTTTGCAGCAGCACTTGATGAAAAATTAAATGATAAAGGTTATATCGTTCCCGGGCTTGGAGATGCCGGAGATAGGATATTTGGTACAGAGGATAATGAAAATCTTTAGGAGATGAAATGACATTGGAAGAAATAGACAAAGAGTATGTTTTGCATACTTATGGAAGAAGTTATATAAATTTTACATCAGGAAAAAATGCTACTTTGTTTGATAAAAAAGGTGAAGAGTATATAGATTTTACAAGCGGTATTGGAGTAGTGAGTGTCGGTCATGCAAACAAAATACTCTCTGATGCCATATGCAAACAGGCAAGTGATATTATCCATATATCAAATTTGTATCTTATAGAACCTCAGGCACAGCTTGCCAAAAGAGTAGTGGAATTGAGCGGATATGATATGAGAGTATTTTTTGCCAACAGCGGAGCCGAAGCAAATGAGGGGGCTATCAAGATAGCAAGAAAATACGGAGAAGTGGATGCAGAGCCAAAAAGATACAAAATCATAACTTTGAAAAATTCTTTTCATGGAAGAACAATAACTTCTCTTAGAGCTACCGGTCAGGAGAAGATGCATAACTTTTTCGGCCCGTATCCGGACGGTTTTGTTTATGCAAAAGATTTGGATGAAATAATATCTCTTTGTGATGATAAAACTGTAGGAGTGATGATAGAACTTATACAAGGAGAGGGCGGAGTAGAGCCTCAGGATAAACAAAAGATAAAGCTGCTTGAGAATGAATTAAAAAAAAGAGATATACTTTTTATGGTTGATGAGGTTCAAACAGGAATTTATAGAACGGGTGAACTTTTTGCATCCAATCTTTATGATATTAGCCCCGATATTATAACTGTTGCCAAAGGTCTTGGCGGGGGAGTCCCCATAGGTGCGGTTCTGACAAAACTAAAAGATATATTTTCTCCCGGAGACCACGGAAGTACTTTTGGAGGAAATTATCTTTCAAGCAGGGCAGGATTGGTGGTGCTTGAAATACTTGAAAGCGAAAAAAATAGCGGCAGACTTGATGAAACGATGCTGTATTTTAGTGAAAAATTAGAAAAACTTGCAGTAAAATATGAAAAATTGATTGATAAATCTGTCGGTCTTGGTCTTATGAGAGGGCTTAGGATAAAAAGTACGCAAAAGCTTAATGAGATAGTAAGAGTTGCTATGGCACATAAAGTTTTGGTTTTAAAAGCAGGAAGAAATACATTGAGGTTTTTACCGCCTCTTACCATTACAAAAAATGAAATCAATAAAGGTTTTGAAAGGCTTGAGAGTGCTTTTGAGAATATTTCTTAGTTTATTTGTTTTAATATCTTTTTTAAATTCCAAAGATATATTGTCTAAAACACAAAAAGATATAATTAAAAATGAGAAACTGCAAAATGAAAAAAGCAGTGATATTTTAGAGTTTGACTGGGTAAATCCCGTTACTTTTTCTTACACTCATACAAAAAATGATAAAACAACTCCTTCACAAACAAGTGATATATTTAGTATATCAATAAACCAACCTATTTTTAGAAGCGGGGGTATATATTATGCTGTACAGTATGCAAAAGCAAATCGGGAATTTTTAAAACTATCTACATCTTTAAAAGAAAAATCATTGTTAAGTTCGGCTTTTACAACCCTTTTAAATCTTAAAAATATGGATTTAAAAATACAAAAACAAGAACTCTTGATAAAAAATGCAAAGATAGATATATTGAGAAAAAAAGAGCAATATTTAAACGGAGTGCTTGATAGTAGTTTTTTAAACAATGCAATACTTAACAAAAACAGACTTGAAATTACACTTTTGGATATGAAAAGTACAAAAGCGGATCTTTTAAAAACTTTTCATACCTTAAGTACATTGGATTATAAAAACATAAAAATTCCGCATTTAAAAATAGTAAATATAGATAAATATATAAAAAATAATATTTTTCTAAAAAATGCCAATGCAAATATCAAACAGCTTGAGTATTTGAAAAAAATGACCATTTCGAACTATTTGCCAACCGTATCTCTTTTTGCAAACTATAATGACAGTAAAATAAAGTATTTTAAAACAGAAAATGATAGTTACAAATCATACGGTTTATCAATATCAATGCCACTGTATGACATTAACAGAAAAAAAAATATTGAGTTACAAAAATTGAAAGTTTTAAAATCAAAACTTGAAATGATTGATAAAAAGCATAGTGAAAAAGAGCTTTACAAATCCATTATAAAAAAGATAGAGTTTTACAAAAAAAAGATAGAGTTGGCAAAAGAAGAGGAAAAACTTTATGCATCACTTCTTAAAACAACAAATGATTTATTTAATAGCGGTGAAAAAACCATATATGATGTAAAAACTATGAAAAATTCACTCAAAAGCACTTTGTTTGATAAGAAAATATACCAAAATGATTTGGATATAGAGCTTTTTAAATTGTATGAGCATGAAGGAAAAATGTGAAATTTTCTTCATTTATGCAAGAGTGGCTTTATGGTAAAGACGGATATTATGCAAACTTTAAAGCTATCGGAAAAGAGGGGGATTTTTATACAGCTGTTAGCACTACACCATTTTTCGGAGGAAGTATAGCCAAACGCATCATAAAAGTTATAGAAGATGGTTTTTTGCCTGAAAACTCAACAATATTGGAAATTGGAGCCCATCAGGGGTATTTGATCGCAGATATAATACAATTTATTTATACATTAAAGCCAAAACTGTTAAATACTTTGAAGTTTTCCATACTTGAAAAGCAGAAAAATATACTGAATATACAAAAAGAGTATATGAAAAACTCTTTTGGCAATGCTGTAAAATTTGACTATTTTACGAGTATTGAGGAGATATCTTTAGAAAATGCTTTTATCATTTCCAATGAAATTTTTGATGCATTTCCATGTGAAGTGATAAAAGATGATAAAATGCTTTATGTTAAAAATTTTGAAGTTAATTTTTTTGATTTGTCTTCTTATGCAAAAAATATTAAAAAAAAATACTCTATAGAAAAAGGTGAAGTTGCAATAGGTTATGAAGATTTTGCATTTAGTTTGTCAAAAAGTATCAAGAGATTTGAGTTTGTAACATTTGATTACGGTGAAAAAGATATCAGAAATGATTTTTCTATAAGAATTTATGATAAACACAAAGTTTACCCGTTTTTTTCGCTAACCAAGTTTGCTATAAATGAGAAATTGAAAAAAGAGGGTATTGGCTTAAAATCCCTGTTTAAAAAAAGTGATATTACTTATGACGTAAATTTTTTACATTTGATAGATGCTTTTAAGGAAAACGGTATACAAAATATAATTTATACAACTCAAAATAGAGCTTTGGTAAAATTTGGCATTATAGAGCTTTTGGAAATTTTAAGGCAAAATAGCAATGAAAAAGCATATTTAAATGCATTGAATAAGGTAAAAGTTTTAATAGACCCGGCTTTTATGGGAGAGAGATTTAAGTGCCTGATATTTAGAACAAATTAAGCTCACCTCTAATAACCTGTATTTTTTAGAGGCAACTTTAATGAAAAAGTTTTTTCAAATCACTTGCTTTTATATAGGCAACAGCTATCGCATACTCTTTTTCATGGGTTATGGAAAGAGAAGTTTCGGTTATTTTATACTCTTGTACAATATGCTTTGGAAGAGTAAAATAGGGAGCATTTATTTGAGTTTTATGGATATGTATATCATGAAATGAAAGTTTGCTTCCTATCCCGCACCCCAAAGCTTTGGAAACAGCTTCTTTTGCCGCATAAAATCCGGCAAGTGTTTCAATCTTCTTTTTTGAAAGCTTTATCTCTTCCGTACTTAAAAATCTCTCAAGTGCTTTTTGTTGAAATTTTTTATAAAATTTTTCAAATCTTTTTATATTTATTAAGTCAATTCCAATCATTTACTGCACAACAAATTCTGTGAAAAATATATTTTTTACTTGGCCGTCAGCCAAAACGGCATTGATTCTATCAACCAATTCATCTTTTAATTTTTCTTTTCCTCTGTTGGTGCTGACTTCTTGAAAAGTTTTGGAAGAGAGTGTTCTTATGACTATATCTCTTATAAGAGGCTTCTTTTTATCAAGTTCGGCAGTAAGCTCAGGTCCGCTTAATTCCAAATCCATTTTGACTTTTAAAAATCTACTCCCCCCTTCACTAAGCAGATTGACTATAAATTGATCCAGCGGATATATTGGACCAATTTCAAGTAAATCGGAATTCCTTGAAACTTTGGATTTTTTTATCTGTTTGGATTGTGGTTGCTGTTGTTTGGCCGGTTGGTCTTCGGAGTTATCACTTAGCAAAAAGTATGCAGCCAATCCACCTCCTACCAAAATAAGAACTAAAAGTATCACTATGATAATAAGTACAAGATTTGATCCTGATTTTTTTTCTTTTTTTTCTTCATTTTTTTCTTCATCAGCCATTATCATTCCTTTTGTTTTTGGTTCATATTGTACAATATCTTATACTATATCGTATATTTTAGAAATTATTTAAGAGATATCCTTAAGTATTACATAGTGCATTGGCCGATTTTAAGATCTTTTATAATTTTTTCAAAAAATTCACCGGATTCTTTGTCGTAATCATCATGAAATTCAATGATATAGATACCTTCGTCTTGATTGTCGCTGTTATGTTCTACTACAATATCAGGAGAAACTTCAAACTCTTTTATAGCATTTACAACTGCATTGTTTATTTGTAAACTTTGGTTTTTATCGAAAAATCTAATTTCGAGCATTGCATATCTTTCTTCCATTTCATGATAAGCTTCTATGCATGGTTTGGTTTTGCTCATTTTAAGCCTTTGTGTATTTGTTTTGATAGGAAAAATTATATCTAATTAAAATAAATTAATTATAAAATATCTTTACATCCAATCTATAAGTTTTGAAACCTCTTTTACTTCAAAATATTTCAAACCGTCCATAGGTGAAACAGGCTTTGAAGGGATTATAGCTTTTTTAAATTTTTGCACTGCAGCTTCTTTAAGTCTTAAATCAAGATTAAAAATATCTCTTACATTGCCTATAAGAGTAATTTCTCCAAGAAAAACAGTATCTTTGCTTAAAGGTCTGTTTCTAAAACTGCTTATAATCGCAGCAACGATAGCTATATCGCAAGCTGTTTCATTTATTTTTATACCTCCTGCGATATTGATGAAAACATCATAATTGTTTAAGGGAAGTCCCAATTTTTTTTCAAGCAGAGCTAAAAGCATATTGAGCCTGTTTAGCTCAAATCCGGTTGCACTTCTTTTGGGATTTGGAAAATTACTTTCACTTACAAGTGCCTGTACTTCAAGTATGATGGCTCGTGTGCCTTCCATGGCAACTGTTATGGCAGATCCCGGTTGGCTTGCATCTCTGGAAAAAAACTTTTTTGATATATTTTCCGCACTTATCAAGCCTTTTTGAGTCATTTCAAATATTCCTACTTCGCTGGTTGAACCGAAACGATTCTTTATGCTTCTTAAAAGTCTTATCTCTTTTGAAGTATCCCCCTCAAAATATAAAACCGTATCTACCATATGTTCAAGTATCCTCGGACCTGCGATTGAGCCTTCTTTGGTGATATGTCCTATGATAAACACTGCTGTGGAGTTTTCTTTTCCCCACCTCATAAGATCAAAAGTTATCTCTCTCACCTGTGATACGCTTCCCGGTGCGGCGGTAAGTTTGTTTGAGTATAAAGTTTGAATAGAATCAACTATAAGCATATCATAATGATTTTTTTCAAGCTCGATAAATACATTTTCAAGTTCAATTTCAGTTAAAAGATATATATTGTCATGGTTTACTTCAAGCCTGTTTGCTCTTAGTTTTATTTGTGATTTTGACTCTTCCCCGCTTACATATAAAACTTTTTGACCGCTTTTTGCCAAATTACCTGCAATTTTTAAAAGAAGAGTTGATTTGCCAACCCCGGGACTGCCCCCTATGAGTACCAAACTACCGGGTACTATGCCACCGCCAAGTACAAGATCCAATTCTTTAGAATTTGATGAATATCTTTGTATATTTTCTTCTTTGATTTGTGTTAGCGGTTCAGCTGATTGGATCTCTTTTTTATGTTGAGAAGTTTGTTTAAGAATTTCAATTTGTGTTTTGCTTAATTCGACTATCTGTTCCCATGCACCGCAATTCGGACACTTTCCCATCCACTTTGAAGTCTGATATCCGCATGCCTGGCATTCAAAAAGCTGTTTTGATTTAGCCATCTTGCCCATTTGTAAAAAAAGAATCCAAAAGCCCGTCTACGAACTCATTCGGGTCAAATTTCACCAAATCATTCTCTTTTTCACCCATGCCTATGTATAAAATAGGAAGTTTCAGTTCGCTTGCTATACTAAAAAGTGCTCCGCCTTTGGCAGTTCCGTCCAACTTGGTAATGATAATCGCATCTATACCTACAATTTCCTTAAAAGCTTTTGCCTGATTTATTGCCGAGTTTCCCTGTGTTCCGTCAAGTATAAGTATTTTTTGGTGCGGTGCTCCTTCTTTTGCCTTGTTGCAAATACGCACAATTTTTTTTATCTCATTTGAAAGATTTGTCTGATTGTGAAGCCTGCCCGCAGTATCAATCAGAACATTGTCATATCCTTTGGCAATTGCGGATTTTATGGTATCGTAAGCTACTGCCGAAGGATCATGTCCTTGTTTGGTAGCAATCACGGGGATATCAAGTTTTTGTGCCCATTTTTTTAGCTGTTCTACCGCAGCTGCTCTAAAAGTATCACTGGCTCCGAGCATCACTTTTTTACCTGATTTTTTATAAAAGTTGGCAAGTTTGGCTATGGTGGTAGTTTTGCCGGCACCATTAACCCCGAGTATTAATTCCACAAATGGTTTTATATCATTTTTGGGATTATTTTTTATTTCCAAAAAATATGATAAAAGTACTCTTTTAAGATCATCTCTTTTTACCCATTCACCTGCAGGAAGATAGAGTATTATCTCTTCAACTGTCTCATAAGTAACATCAGCTTCAAGAAGTATATCTTCCAAGTCTTCTTTGGTAATTTTTTCTTTTTTTTGCGGAGCAATATGTTTTATAGCTTCAGTTGTTTTTTTAAGAGATTTTTTTATAAAACTTATCATTTGCCAATCTCTTTTTGTATATCGGAATTTATCATCTCTTCGGGTATTATGCCTATATAGTGAGTAATAGTTTGACCATTTTTATCGTAAAGTATCATAAAAGGTATATTTTGTATCCCACCTAAAATATTTGACAGTTTAAAGTTATTTTTATCGTTTGTTACAGTATAATTGATATGGTTATAGTCTATAAAACTTTGTATTTCACTGTCAGGTTTGTCATCTTCTAAAAGGATAGATATAACTTTCAGTTTATTTTTGTATTTTTTTTGAAGATTAATCAAATGGGGAATTTCTGCTTTGCAAGGCGGACACCAAGTGGCAAAAAAGTTTAAAAGTATGATTTTCCCGTTATTGTCTTTTAACTTTAAGTTATTTTTATCTTTTATAAAAATAATATCTTTTGCATTAACACTATGAAGTTTTAATTTGATTGTATCATAATGTTTTTGTGATAGTTTCTCAATCGAAGAATTGTTTATTTTTTCTTTTTTATCCTCTTTTTTATCGTTAGAACACCCTGATATTCCAAATGTCAATAAAGCCAAAAGTATAAGAGATAATATTTTCATATAAATAAAAGCCTTTTTGTAAAATAATTTTTGGTATTATATCAAGATATTATAAAATTATCCCAAAGGTCTGAAATTATGTTGGTCAGTAAAGCGGTATTTAGAGAACAGTGTAAAAAAAGATTATTGAAAAGCTCTAAAATATCAAAGTATTATAAAGATAAAATGATCGAAAAACACTTGGAAAAAGTTATAAACATTTACAATCCTAAAAATATTCTTGCATATATACCTTTTGGATTTGAAGCTGATATTGTGACATTTATAAACAAATTAAGAAAAAAATATAACATATTTGTCCCATTTATGGAAGGTGTCAGTTTTAAAATTGTAAAATATAGACTGCCATTATGTGAAAAAAGATTTTCTATAAAAGAACCGGGCAACTCTTTTTTTAAGTTTGTAAGAGTTGATATAGCTATAGTTCCTGTCTTAGGAGTTGGCAAGAATTGTAAAAGAGTAGGTTTTGGCAAAGGTATGTATGATAGATATTTTGCAAGTCTTGACTACAAGCCGATAATTATTTTTGTACAGATTGAAAAATGTTTTAATAAAAATGCTACTACTGATAAATACGACATACAATCTGATTATTATATAACTCCTAAAAAAATTTATATAACAAGGGGAAAAAGATATGATAGTAGAGATATCATTGGCAGCGGCAAGCCTTATTGTAGGAGGAGTTTTAGGAGCATTGGTTCAAAAAAAGCTCGAATCTTCAAAATTTGAAGTTTACGAAGCAGGTGCAAAAGCAAAAGCAAAAGCCATAGAGCATGAAGCTGAACTGATACTTAGAAATGCAAATCTTAAAGCAAAAGATTTGGAGCTTGAAGCAAAAAACAGATTTGAAGAGGAAGCAAGAGAATTAAAAAAAGAGTATGAGCAGAAAATGGCTCAACTTGAAAAAAAAGATAACGCCTTAAATGATCTTTTTAAAGATGAACTTAAAAATATAACAAAAGAGAAAGATGAAATTAAAATAATAAAAAAAGAGGTAGAAGAAAAGTCTAAAGAAATCGAAGAACTTAAAAAAGAGTATCAAGATAAATTAAATGATGCACTGAAAGTTCTTGAAAGGTCAGCCGGTTTAACTGAGAAAGAAGCAAGAGAGATAGTCTTAAAAAAGGTTGAAGAAAACTCCAGAGCCGATATAGCCCATATAGTAAGAAAATATGAAGAACAAGCAAAACAAGAAGCAAAGAAAAAAGCTAATTTTATCATTGCTCAAGCAACTACAAGATATGCAGGCGACTATGCTGCTGAGAGACTTATAAATGTAGTGAGTCTCCCAAATGATGATCTCAAAGGCAGAATTATAGGAAAAGAGGGAAGAAATATCAAAACTCTTGAAATGCTTTTAGGTGTTGATGTTATTATAGATGATACTCCGGGAGCTATTATCTTGAGCAGTTTCAATCTCTACAGAAGAGCAATTGCAACGAAAGTTATAGAATTGCTTGTGGAAGACGGAAGAATACAGCCTGCAAGAATAGAAGATATATATGAAAAAGTAAAAACCGAATTCGATCAGAGTCTTATGGATGAGGGTCAGGATATTGTAGTTGATATGGGTCTTACAAAAATTCATCCGGAGATTGTAAAACTTATCGGAAGATTGAAATTTCGTGCAAGTTACGGTCAAAATGCACTTGGACACTCTTTGGAAGTTGCTCATCTTGCAGGTATCATAGCAGCAGAACTTGGCGGAGATGAACAACTTGCAAAAAGAGCGGGATTGCTACATGATATAGGAAAAGCTTTGACTCATGATTTTGCAGGAAGCCATGTGGATCTTGGTGCGGATCTTTGCAAAAGATATAAAGAGCATCCTATTGTTATCAATGCCATATATGCTCATCACGGACACGAGGAGCCTACAAGTGTAGAATCAGCCGCTGTTTGTGCGGCAGATACATTAAGTGCCGCAAGACCGGGAGCGAGAAGAGAAGTGCTTGAAGCATTTTTAAAGAGGGTTCAAGAGATTGAAGAGATAGCAACTTCAAAAGATGGTATAAAACAAGCTTATGCAATCAATGCAGGAAGAGAAATAAGAGTTATAGCCAATGCCAAACTTGTAAATGATGATGAAGCTGTACTTATTTCAAAAGAGATAGCAAAAGAGATTGAGGAAAAAGTTCAATATCCGGGAGAAATAAAAGTAAATGTCATAAGAGAGCTAAGAGCCGTAGGATATGCAAGATAATATTTTTTCATTAGAGCTCTTTTAAAATTTAGCAAAAAAAGCTTGGAAAATTTCATGGATTTTTATATTTTATTCAGCAGTATTTTTTTGTACTGCTGAATGTAATTATAGATAAAAAAATTATATTTTTTAGACAATATAGATAAACTTTCTCACAATTATATAAAATTCATTACAACCTTGTTTAATTTTTCATTTCTTCTTTCTGCAAATTATATAATAATATAATCAAATAAAATATACATAAATATAATATTATGATATAATTACATATTTATGATATATTTTGGGAGAGGTTTTGTTTAAAAAATTTTTTTTATATTTTGTTGTTATTTTTATTTTTTCGGGATGTGGGGGCGATTCTTCTAAAAAACCGTTGATTATCGTATCAAATGCATGGATTGGATATGCTCCTTTATTTTATGCACAAGAAAAAGGTTATTTAAAAGAAGTAGATATAAATGTTATTTCGGTTGTTTCTCTTGCTGAGGCGATGGATGTTTTTATGGTCGGCAGAGCCGATATGGTTACTACTACTGAGCATGAATATAAAAAAATAAAACGGCAGTTTCAAGACTTTGTGCCTATTATTTTACTGGATAGATCCGACGGTGGAGATATGATACTTTCCAATAAAACCATTCGGGAATTAAAACAAAGCAACCAAATTGATGCATATTTGGAAGTGGATAGTATAAACTTTGACATATTGAGCGAGTTTTTAAAAAAAGAAGGTATTTCCAAAAAAAAGATAATTTTTCACAATGAAGACCAGGCATCCATGCAATCTTTAAAGTACAGATCAATTCCAACGATTATAGTTACTTATGTGCCATATGATTATACATTTAAAAAAAAGGGATATTTCGAAGTTGCTTCAACAAGCAATTTAAAAACAATCGTTGTTATAGATGCATTGTGTACCACAAAGGGTATTGTAAAAAAATATAAAAATAGATTGCTCAAGTTAAAAAATATCATAGATAAATCTATAAAAGAGATTACGGTCGATAAGAAAAAATCATACAAGATGGTTGCACCGTATATTGATAATATATTCTATAAAGAATATATAGATGCATTTAAAACTCTTAAGTGGATAAATCACCCTGATGATAAAATTTTAAATGTTATAAAAAAACTCGGATATGAAACAGGTGATATGATAAAATGAAGCATAAGATATCGATTCGTTTTTTTATACTTATATTTTTATTGATTATGGGATTTGTCCAAATTGTATCTCTTTATCAATTTTACCATAAAGAAAAAAGAATTGTTGGCCATTTGGCTTCTGTTTCTGTAAAAGAAACTATTTTAAATGTATACCATATTGTCAAAAAAACATTGCAAAAGCAACAGGATATAAAAAAATCAAAAGCAAAAATTGACAATATAAAAATAAGCAATAATTTTATAAAAAATATCATTATAACTGATGATAAAGCCCATATAATATATTCTTCGCAAAGATCAAAGACAAAAATACCAAAAAATGTATGTAACAATTTAAAAAAATATGATAAAAATACTATTTTTTTATATAGTGCTTATAAAAAAGATATAGAGTTATACCGTGGCATAAAAAGATATGTATATTTTGTATATGTTGTTACCGATAAAGATTATATCAATAAGCTTGTTATGAATGCTCTGTATGAAACATTGATATATTTTTTCATAATGGCAATTATAACTATCGGTCTGTTTTGGGTATTTTTTGAAAGAGATATTATAATACCTTTGGAAAAACTAAGACAATTTGCCTATTATCATACGCAAAAACCAAAAGAATTTCTTATAAAAGAACTTGAGAGCATCAGATATTCTCTTGATATAACTTTTGACAGACTTGAAAAGGAGCAAAGGGAGTTATATAATCTCTCCACAAAAGATTCTCTTAGCGGGTTATATAACAGACTGAGTCTTTTTGATAAGATAGATTGGTTGATTTCAAAATCCAAAAGAGATCAGCAGAAGTTTGCAATTTTATTTATAGATTTGGATGATTTTAAAAATATCAATGACTTTTTAGGGCATGATATCGGAGATGAAGTTTTAAAAATTATAGCCAACACCATTGAGCAGTCTGTTAGAGATATTGATTTTGTTGCAAGAATTGGTGGAGATGAATTTGTAGTTGTTCTGCCGGAATATGATAATAATATGCAAATTGTGGAAGTTGCCAACAGAATTATAAATAATATATCAAAGCCCATAACGATAAATGATAAAAGTTTTACAATCGGTGCAAGTATCGGTATAGTTACATATCCTAAAAACGCAAAAGATAAAACTGAACTTATAAAATATGCTGATATAGCCATGTACAAAGCAAAAGAATCTGGCAAGAATCAGTTTTACTTTTTTACAAGCAAATTAAATGAAAGCTTGCATGAAAAGTTAAGTATACAGCAAAAAATAAAAAAAGCTTTGAAAAATAATTACTTTGAACTTTACTATCAGCCAAAAGTTGATATGAAAAGTCAAAAGATTGTCGGATGTGAAGCACTTATAAGATGGAATGATCCTGTGCTTGGTTTTGTAACACCTGATAAGTTTATATCTATTGCGGAAGAAAACGGATATATAGTTGAAATTGGGGAATGGGTTTTGAAAGAAGCGGCACAACAGATCAAAAAATGGCAGGATACTCCTTTGAAAAACCTCAAACTTTCATTTAATGTTTCTGCCAAACAATTTCAAGATATACATTTTTATGAAAAAATATACGAATACACAAAAGATATAGAAAAACAAAAACTTGATATCGAAATTACAGAATCTGTATTTCTGGATAATACTAAAAAACATATAGCAATTATACAAAAAATTAAAAAACTTGGTATTACTTTTTCGCTTGATGACTTTGGAACCGGTTATTCTTCTTTGTCCTATCTAAGAGATATACCTCTTGATACTATTAAGATAGACAAAAGTTTTTTAGATAATTTTGACAATGAAAGCGGTAAATCATTTATAAAAATGATTATAAACATAGGAAAAATTCTATCTATGGAAGTTGTTGCAGAGGGAGTGGAAAAAATAGAACAAATTGAGTTTTTAAAATCAAACGAGTGTGATATATATCAGGGATATTATTTCTCAAAACCTCTTAAACTTCAAGAATTTGAAGAGCTTGTTTTCAGGCAGTTGTGATATGCTTGCAAGTACCCAGCCAAAAATCTCGACTAATAGCACAAAAAAACTTTACTTTTATTTGTCGATTTTTATATAAGCAAATAAAAAATTGCAATCAAGGATGAGGAATTTTAATCTTTGAGTTTAAGAGATAACCGGTTAAAATGATAAGAGAAAGTATAATAAAACCATTTTGTATGATAGCAAAATACCACAAAAGATAGTATATCCACAAAAGTATGGCTCCAAGCGGAGTTGGAATACCCATAAAATACTTGCTTACTTCTCCGGCATTATTTTGCAGATTAAATATAATAAGTCTTCTAATACCGCTTATGTAATAGTATATTAAAGTGATACCGGCTATCATTTCATAAAAAAAGCTACTATTGTTAAAAATTGCATAAAAGATAAACATAACAGGTACCAAGACAAAGCTTAAAGAATCGGCAAAAGAGTCAAGCTGTACTCCAAACTCGGTTGAAAGATTGTATTTTCTGGCAATTTTTCCATCAAATATATCAAAAGCACCTCCAAGCCATGCAAAAAGTGCAGCCTGGAAAAACTGAGTGTGTGTGATAAAATATATGGCTATCAGCCCAAAAGAGATATTGGCAAATGTAAAAATATTTGCCAAATTAAAGTGAGAGTTTTTGTTGTATAAAAAATTCATTTGTTTACCTTTTCAAAATATTGTTCAAGCATATCTTGTTCAAATTCATCATTGCTACTGTATTCATAGCCAAAACATTCTTTCCACAAGGAGTGAGGTTCCATACAAAGATAGAAAAAAACTTTTTTATGCCAATTTTTAAATGCTTCGTATGAAGTTTTGAACATTTCAATTTTTGTATCTGTTTTGTATGATAATTTCCCTTTCACATCAACAAGAGGAATTTGATGTATCTTTGTTTTAAATTCTCTATCTCTTATCTGTTTTAAAACAGGTTTTATAAATGTAAGAGTTCCAAAAGAAACCATGGCAACTTCACTACTTGAAAATTCATCCTGTAATCTTTTGTAAATTGCTGTATAATCTTTCAAATAATTTTCATATTCTACTATGGGATGAAAATGAAAACCTACTTTAATGCCTTTATCGGCTACTTTTCTTGCCGAAGAGATTCTTTTGTCAAGTTTTGCGGTTAAATGTTCTTCGTTTTCTATGATTACCGGGGTGTTTAAAGACCAAGTGACTATAACATTTTTGGGGATATTGTTTTCAAGAAGGTATTTGATATTGTCTGATTTTGTTTTAAGCTCAAGAATAATATTTTGATGCTTCTTTGCAAAATCAAAAACAGCATCTAAAATTCCTTCTTTGTTTCCCCACATTAGAGAGTCTGAGCTTTGACCTGTGCCTATATGGTATCTTTTGTTCGGATCAAGTTTTATCTCTTTTAGTTTTTTATCAAAATTTTTATTGAAAATTACTTGATTTTGGTTATAAAATGATTGGATAGAACAGTAAGAACAGTCAAATCCGCAACTCTCAACCGCATCAAGTGTAAAAAGATTGCAACATCTTGTTTTTTCACTTGCTACAGGGCATTGTCCAAGCCCAAGGGAATTTTTTTCAACTGTTTTTGTTGTAACTCCTTTTGGATGATACTCTTCTTTGGATGAAAAATTTGAGTAACTGTTTGGTTTTGTTTTTAACTCTTCATATCTTTTATATAGATTATTTAGCAACTCTTTTTTGGTGTGTTTTATATCATCACTTTTTTTTACCGGTATTTTTAAAAATTTATTTATATTTCCTTCATCCCATATATTGATATCATTTGCTATGGTTATGAGATTTTTTATCTCGGATACACTTAGTAAAAAATCCAAGCTGAACTTTTTTATAAAATTTTGCTCATCTTTGGATAATTTTTTAAAATTTGTATGTTTTATGGCATTATCAAATTTATCTGATTGTTTTTGCATAAGCAACATAAGTTTTTTATTTTTCACCTGAAAATATCCTTTTTGTCAGAAAATAAAATCATAAAAGGTTCATTCTTAATCGGAATTGTACTCAACCCTTCTTTTTATCTATCTTAAAAAGTTGGGGTTCTATGGTTATATCGGTTGAGATAAAGCTTTGTTTTTTTTGAATTATATCTTTTATGAGGTTTGCTATATCTGTCGGATTTATAAAACTTAAATTGTCTTTTGAGGGACAAAAATCAAGTTCGTTAAAAAATGAAGTATTTGTTATATCCGGATTAATATTGATAATTTTTATACCACTTTTTCTTGCTTCGTAAAATAATGAGATGCCAAAATGTCTCAAAGCTGCTTTTGTTGCTCCGTAGACTGCACCTCTTGGGGCCGGTTTTATGCCTGAGATGGAGTTGATATTGAAAATATAACCTCTGTTTTTTTTGATAGATCTTAAAAATATTTTACTTAAAAGCAATGGGGCGGTTAAGTTTACCTCTATCATATTTTCTATATCTTTTATACTCAATTCTTCATGCGGAGCAAATCTTCCAAGTCCGGCACAATTGATAAGTATGTCGACATCCTTTTTTTTATAAGTTTCAATAAATCTGTGAAGTTCTTTTTTATCGCTCAAATCGCACACTATGGGAATAAAGTTTTCATTTTTTATATTGCATTGTTTAAAATTTCTACCTATCCCCAGGACTTTATATCCGCAAGAAAGTAAAGCTTTTGCTATTTCTTTGCCTATACCGCTGCTTGCACCGCTGATAACAACATTTTTCATATATCTATCTCGCTTATATTTTGTTTTATTAAATTATATATAAAATTATTTGTTATATGTTCGGTGGATAGGTAGTCTGATATAATTTTGTATATTTTTATATTTTCTTTATTTGTAAAAATTTTTGCGGCTTTATAAAAGCCGTATCCTTCCATATCTATAAGGATATTTTTTTTTAAACTCTCTTTTTTATAAACAATATTATCAAAAGTATATAGGATTTCTCCTTTTTTTGCAATAGATATTTTTTTGCCGGTTGTTGCATCTATAACAGCTTTTATATCGCAAAGAGAGCCTTTTTCTTTCATAATATTATTGGTACCGCAAATACCTATATTTACTATCTTTTTTATCTGTTTGTCTTTTGCTATATATGTTGTGGCAATGGCAGAATTCAATTTTCCCATTCCGCTTACAATAAGCGATATATTATCATTGGCATATATCAAAAAAGGTTTTTTATCTATTTGTTTTAAGCCAAAATATTCTATCAAACCTTTGGCTTCGCTAAAAATAGCAGTTACTATACATATCATAATGATATTTTATCAAAATTTTGGCAAAATATAATAAAAATTAAGGTGTATAGAATTGATATATAGTTTTAAAAAAATTTTAAACGAATTGTTAAAATATAAAAAAGAGTTTATTACAGCAAATATCATAGCTGTTGTAGCAGTTTTGGTAAGTACTCCCGCACCTCTATTGATGCCTTTGCTGGTTGATGAAGTATTGCTGAAGAAACCGGGATTTTTGACTAATCATATAGATAGATTGTTTGGCCATCAAGAAGCATATATTTATATCATTATAGTTTTAATAATGACTATCCTTTTAAGGGCAATGTTTTTTGGTCTGACCGTATGGCATGATTATATATTTTCAAAGATTTCAAAAAATATGACTTATAAAATAAGAAAAGATATGCTTTCTCATCTTTCAAAACTTTCTTTAAATGAATATGAAAGTTTTGGAAGCGGCAAGATATCATCTTTGTTTTTGATTGATGTGGCAACTGTTGAAACTTTTTTGGGTATGAGTATAAGCAAACTTATAGTATCCGTGCTTACGGTCCTTGGTGTTGCGATAGTGCTTTTGCTGATAAACTGGAAATTGGCTCTTTTTATATTGTTGGTCAATCCATTTGTTGTAGTACTTAGTAAAAAATTTGCAAGAAAAGTCAGTATTTATAAGAAAGAGGAAAATAAAACTTTTGAAGCTTTTAGTGAAGCTTTGGGAGAGACACTTGATTTGTTTTGGCAAATAAGAGCTTCAAACCAGGAGAAAAACTTTATAAAAAAACTTTATAAAAAAAGCAATGAAATAAAAGATGCCGGTATCAGTTTTGCATACAAAAGTGATGCTGCCATAAGATTTTCTTTTTTGCTTTTTTTGGGCGGATTTGAAATTTTTAGAGCCGCTTCCATATTTACCGTTGCATACGGAAATTTAAGTATCGGTTTAATGCTTGCAATTTTTGGATATCTTTGGGTAATGATGGGACCTGTTCAAGAGATACTCAATATACAGTACTCTTATCATAATGCAAAAAGAGCATTAAACAGAATAAACAAGATATTTGAAATGGAAAAAGAACCTGCTTATGCACATATTGAAAATCCTTTTAAAAACAGCAGAACAAATTCTGTAACTCTAAAAGATGTGTACTTTTCATACGATAAGAAAAATATGATATTGAAAGATATAAATATGCATATAAAAAAAGGTACCCATGTTGCCATAGTAGGAGCCAGCGGAAGTGGGAAGACTACACTTGCACAGATTATGGTAGGTTTTTATCCTCTGCATAAAGGCGAGCTTTTTTATGACGGTATCAATATAAAAGAGATAGGGTTGGATGTGGTAAGAGAAAATGTTTTTTTGGTTTTGCAAAATCCTATGCTTTTTAATGATACTGTGAGATTCAATCTTACTTTGGGAAAAGAGATAGAAGATGAAAAGATTTGGGAGGCATTAAGAATTGCACAATTGGAAAATATAGTTGCAAGTTTTGATAAAAAACTTGATACCTATGTAGGCAAAAACGGTATCAAGCTTTCAGGAGGGCAAAGACAACGTATAAGCATAGCCAGAATGATACTGCAAGATCCGAATGTTATAATCTTTGATGAGTCAACCAGTGCACTTGATATACATACGGAAGAGTCTCTTTTTAAAGCTTTGCAAGATATATTAAAAGAAAAAACGGTTATAATAATAGCCCACAGACTAAGTACAATAAAACAGGCAGACTATATATATATGCTTGAAGGCGGAAAAATAATAGAAGAAGGAACCAAAGAGGAACTTATCAAAAAAGAGGGCAAGTTTGCCAAACATATAGGAGGTTAGGATATGAAAAAAATTATATATATATTTATGCTGATTGTCGCAGTTGCTTTGTATGCCGGGCAAAAGCAAGAAAGTATAATTATAGCGGCAGCAGATATTATGAATGACATTATGAGTATTCCTGAAAAATCAATACCGCCAAAATTACTTAAAAATGCTAAAGCCATAGCAATTATCCCGCATGTTATAAAAGCAGGTTTGGTTGTGGGTGGAAGATTTGGAAGAGGAGTGTTGCTTATAAAACGAAATGGAAAATACAGTGCCCCATGCTTTATTAACTTAACGGGAGGAAGTCTTGGATGGCAAATAGGAGTTCAATCAAGTGATATTATACTGGTTTTTAAAAATGCCAATGCGGTAGATGGGATAGTAAGCGGAAAGTTTACTTTGGGAGCCGATGCGGCAGTTGCTGCCGGACCTGTAGGAAGAAATGCACTGGCTGCTACTGATGCATCACTACAGGCTGAGATATATTCTTATTCAAGATCAAAAGGACTTTTTGCGGGTATCGCACTTGATGGCACCGCTTTAAGTGTAAATGATGATTATAATGAAATATATTACAAAAAAGAGGTGTATCCTACCGATATATTTAAAGGATATCACATAAGAGTACCAAAAAGCGGGCAAGTTTTGATAGAGACCGTATCAAGATATACAAGATAAAAGCCAAATCATGAATGATATCTTTACTTCACTTTCTACTTATGGGTATGTTATACTCTTTTTGTATTCTTTTGGGGGAGGATTTTTTGCTTTGGTTGCTGCCGGGATACTCTCATATGCCGGCAAAATGGATATAACAATATCCATAATAGTAGCTTTTACAGCAAACTTTATAGGAGACTTAACTCTTTTTTATATAGCAAGATATAACAAATCCATAGTTATGCCTTATATTAAAAAGCACAGAAGAAAACTTGCACTTAGTTCAATTATGATGAAAAAATATGGTGATAAGATTATATTTTTTCAAAAGTTTATATACGGAGTAAAAACTCTTGTTCCCATTGCCATAGGATTGACAAGATATAATTTTAAAAAATTTACGATTTACAATCTTATATCAGCTTTTATATGGGCATTGCTATTTGGTCTTGGCAGTTTTTACAGCGGAAAATACCTCTTGGAAGCAGTAATTTATTTAAAAAATCATATATGGATTACTCCTGTATTGCTTATGGTGCTTTTATATCTTATGTGGCTGTATATGGAAAAAGCAACCAAAAAGAGGTAGATTTCAGACCATCTCTATGGCATGTTTGACGATATCTACGCCATATCTTCTTCTTAATTTATCTATATTTTCATATAGCTTTTTTTCCGTACGATCACTTCGTATATGCAAAAGAGAGTAAGTGCTGTTTTTTATATTGTTGAAATTTGTCAATGAAAGGGAGAGCCTTATAATCTTGCTACTTTTATAGATATCTATCTCTTCAAAAAGTTTTATAAACTCTCTTTTTAAAAAAGATTCCGTAAAAATTCTATTGTAAGTTTTATGCTTTTTGGATTTCTCTTTAAACTCATATTTAATGCTTAAAAATATCGTCGAAGCTCTATATCCGCTTCTGTTTAATATGAAAGATATGTGCCTTATGAGTATATGGAGTCTTCTTTTTATCTCATTTCTATCTCCTACGGGATCGAATGTTCTTGATATGCCTATGGATTTTCTCTCTTTTTTAGGGATAACTTTATCTCTGTCCGAACCGCTTATGCGATCATACAGCTCTTTTGATTCTCTTCCTTGCGAATAGAAAAAAGTTTTTGAATTGTAAATATCTCCAAGAGTGCCCTTTTTGTAGCTCTGCAATCTTTTTGCCCAAGATTTGCCTATACCCGGAAACTTCTCTATCGGTATATCTTTTATAAAATCGTATATTTTATCCTGATCGACCATCTTGATGCCCTCCGGTTTGGCAAAAGATGTGGCGAGTTTGGCTATCCATTTCGTCTGTGCGATACCTATGGATATGGGAAGATTTAGCCTATCTTTTACGATTTTTTTTATTTGGTATGCAAAAAAAATTACCTTATCATCCTCTATAAAACCGGAAAGATCTGCAAAAAATTCATCTATACTATACTGTTCTACGATAGGCATATATCTCTTTAGAAGATGGTTCAATCTAAAAGATAGAGTATGATACAGTATATGATTGGGAGGTAAAACTATCAAATTGGGACATAAAGATACGGCTTCTTTTATGCTCATACCTGTTTTTATACCGTAAGCCCTTGCTTCGTAGCTTGCGGTTATGACGATACCTCTTATTCTATCTCCGTCAAGAAAATAGGATCTTCCTTTAAATCCGTCTTTTGAAAAAAATAGCGAGGGTACGAAAGCACCTCTGTTTGCCGTCATAGCCTTTTTGTAACCCTTTTGTTCAAATATAAACCGATCGCTTCTTCCTCCGACAATAACTTTTTTGTTTAAAAGTGTTCTATCTTTCGTTCTCTCTGCCGAAACGAAAAAAGAGTCAAGATCAAGATGCAATATCATCTGCCTTCTCTTAAAAAATTGCCTCTCCTATTTTAGAAAAACGGTCTATCAAATTTTCAAGAAAGCGATCTGCTATTTTTATAACCAACATATTATCTCCTTTTTATTGCAAATTGTATTATTTTTCTAAACAATAGCATAAATATATTTCATTATGAAATATATTTATAAAAAATATGCTATAATATTTTTTATATTAAAATATTGGAGATAGTATGAAAGATATAAATGACATATTTGAAATAATGAAAGATATATTGTCTTCTGAAATAGGTGAAAAAAAAGTATATGACAAGGACTTGGCAAAAGTTTTGGGAATCAATCATTTAACTTTAGCTACAATGAAAAAAAGAGGTAAACTTCCTTATGATAAAATACTTGATTTTTGTGCCAAGAGAAAGATATCCATAAACTGGCTTTTGTATGACCAGGTAATTGAAAGCATAAGAGATGAAACTGAAAAGTTTGCCCGCATAAGGTATTTTGGTGATATTTATGCAAGTGCCGGGGGAGGAGCTTTTAATTGGGACGAAGAGAGTGAGTATATAAATATTGACAAAAAGATGCTTGAGCATTTAGGAGTGATAAACACAAAAGAGATAGATGCCATTAATGTTATGGGCGAGTCAATGGAGCCGACTTTAAAAGAAGGAAGTGTGGTATTTGTTGACAAAAGTGATACAAATATAAAAAAAGGAGGTATTTTTATACTCTCCACCAATGATGGTCTTTTTATAAAGAGAGTTTTATATAGAGTTGACGGAAGTTGTGATATTATTTCTGACAACCCTGCATATCCTCCTCAAAGGATACTGCAGGGAAGTTTTCAAATCATAGGAAAAGTTGTGGGACTTATAAGCAACTTTTAGATTTATAAAAATATGCTACCAATACGATAAAAATAAAACAAGTTTTATAAATTTTAAGGTTTTTTTTGATAAAATAAATCACTATATGCTATAAAAACAATAAGATAAGGTTTAATTATGTTTCTTAAAAGAGTAATTTTTTATATTTTTTTTATATTTTTTGCACTTTTTTTTATAAACGGATGTGCAAAAACACAAGAGCAAAGAGAGTTAAAAACAGTTGAAAATAATGTAACCATAAGAATCGAAGGAGCAGTATATCCTATAAAAAAACAAGATGTTATATCATCTGTTTCCGGTTATATAAAAGATATATATATCAAAAATGGAGATAGAGTTAAAAAAGGAGATAGGATTTACTCTCTTGATAAAGAGTTAATAAGGCTTGATATAGAAAACAAAAAGATGGAAATTTCCTCTTTAGAGCAAATAAGAGATCATATATATTCAAGAAAAAAAGGTGGAGACGGAAATGTACCTGCAATAAATCTTTCAGCAATGCAACTTAAAAAAATCTCTTATTTAAGATCAAAAGGATATGCCGGTGATTTTGAAGAGGATAAATATAAGAAAAATTATATAAATGCACTATATAACAACAATAAAAATAACAATACGGACAATTATGAAAAATTAAAAAATTTAAATAAGCAGATTCAAACTGCAAAAATAGATCTTAAAAAGTTAGAATTCAAATTAAAACATGCTGATGCTTATTCGGAAATTAACGGTTTTGTTACAGGTTTAGATATAAATAAAAGAGAGATGATCGGTGCAAATCAAAAAATATGCTCTATTGTTGATATTGATAAAGTTTTGGTTAAAGCGGGTTTTTCAACAGGATTATTGCCATTTATATATTCCGGGAAAAAGATAAATATTTCTTTCGTTACGACTCCTCCTTATAGCACCGTCTCTAAAATAACTCAGGTAAATCCTATTGTAAATCCTAAATTTGAAAGAATGACTATAGAGGCGATTGTGCCTAACCATAACTATATACTCCAATCAGGTACAAGGGCTTTGGTAACGATACCATTGTCAAAAAAAGGTCAAAAAGAGGTCAAAAAATACTTTTTAAATAACAAAAGAGATATAACATTGGAAATTAAATCCAAAATCTAATCTTTTTCATATAAAAATACTCTTCCTGTCGGTAGTTTTTTTTGAGTAAAAGTATCTTTTTCGTATGATATTTTAATGGTAACGGAGTGTTTGCCACTTTTTATCCAATTGTCATCGTATGGATTGTAGATAAATTTATTGTTCGGTATAAAATCAGATGTAATTTTGATATATTTATTTTTATTGTAAGCTTCACTTGCAACAACAAAACCATTTGTATAAAATCTTATATATATATCATACGGGTTTATTTTTATATATTTTTTTCCTAATACACTACCTAAATCATAAAAATATACACTATCTTTTTCCAACTCTTTATTTTTAGAAATTTGTGCATAAACTATATTGTTTGTAAGTTTTGCCATAGCATATCCAAAATATATTGCATTTTTTGGTTTTTTAAGTCTATAGATAGGCATAGTGCTATAAACTCTTTCATACTTAGGTGCAATATAATTTAAATATATAAAATTCTTAAAGCCATATTTCTTATATTTGTTTTTATATGATGTAAGTATATCTATAAAATGCAAAGAATCTTTTATGGATTTGGAATTTTTGTATATCGGATAGTAATCGGTAGTATCGACAAGATGAATCCATCCCTTGCCTACAATTTGTATATCCATTTTTTTTGTACGGTTGGTGGTGATATAGCTTTCAGTCATATCATAGATTATATTTTTAAGCAGATACTTTTCTTGCCTAAAAGCTTGATTGGTTACAAAAAATATTTTTTCTTTTTTTAGTTTCTTATAAAATTTTGCAATTTGTATAAAATAGTTTTTTTTCTTATGTTTTTTTTCAAAATTATTTTTCATTATTTTAAAATTTTTATTATTTATAAAACTACCGGATGCCCAATCAAAAAAGAGTCCGTTAAATCCGCTTCTTTTTAAATTTTTCATTAAGTTTTCGACTCTTTTGTCTATAAGCAATTCGTTGCCATAATCATAGTAATAATCTTTGCACCAGTTATAATGATTTTTTTTACAATGAACGAAAGGACCGTTCGGATTTAGTGTCAGATGAAATCTATCCGTGTATAACCACTTTACAAAATCTCTATTTTCTCCATTTGTGTAATAATATGTCGCTGGCATCCAGTCATATCCGATGTGATATTTGATATTTAATATTCCTCTTTTTTTTAAAAGTTCTTTTGTTATTTTAAAATCATCAACTCCTCCCATTTCTACCATTTGAAAATTTTTTGCCCATTTTATATCTTTTTTTTCACTTAAAGCCGGTATGAGTGTATAGTCACCTTTTTTGATAGCTATTTTACCATTGTGTATAATAGTGTTGTATGATGATTCTTTTGTTATTTTAAAATTATATTTTTGTGCAAACAATAGAGTAGCCGTAAAGTATAAAATAAAAAAAATAGTAGTTTTAACTCTTTTCATTTTTTATCAATTCCTTAAATTTGATATCTTTTACCAATAAAAATATATACAACATTATAAAATCAATAGCAAAAATCAATATATGATAGAGTGTTGCACTCATAAGTACATTTACTTTGTTTACTCCATGACTTGTTAGAAAGAGTACTATTGTTCCCTCAAAAGTACCCAGTCCTGCAGGTGTTATGGGAATAGATAGAGCTATTGTAAAAAATATAAAAAGTTCTAATGTTTCTTGAAAAGATAGATGAAAATTTACTCCGTACATAAAAAATACGGTATTACTCAAGAGATATGTCATCCATAAACAAGTAGTCCAAAATAGAGTAGGGTAAGGTGTTTTTAAAAGTTTTTTTATATTTTTATAAATTTTCTGTGTGTAAACTCTTAAGAACTTGAAAGGAATTTTCTTCAATAAAATTGATATCTTTTGTGAATTAAAAAATAGTGTGGTGATCAATATAAAAATAGATAAAATCAATATGCCCGATTTGATGGAATTGTTGGATATGTATTCGTATGCACAAAAACACATTATTAAAAATAGCATAACTATGTCAAAAAATCTCTCTATAAAAATAATGGAAAGAGTTTTATGGTATTTGTAATTATAAAATTTTTTTAAGTAAAATGCTTTAGATAATTCTCCAAGTCTTGCCGGTAAAAGAATATTTAAAGCACTTGAAACGATAATTGTTTCAAGAGATTTTTTAAAATTTATTTTTGACATGACCGACCATCTGATAGAGAGTATGATTTGGGATAAAAATATGGATAATATTGTCAAAAAAAGACCCATTTTGCTAAAAATAGAAATATCCAATTTGCTTATATCAATACCATAAAGAAGATATATGCTTATGGCGACAAGAAATAATATTTGAACTATTTTATTCATTTTTTAAGATACTCTTTATAGACAAGATTGTGATACATTCCGTGACAAGCTATCTCTATATTGTTATTAGATATCTTTTTTATGATGTTGGGATATTTTTTGGCAAATGTTCCGAGTACGAAAGCGGTAGTTTTAAAATTGCCTCTTAATTTTATGAAATTTTCTATATTTTTTTCATAATCAATAATTGGCTGATCATGCCACTTTACATTGAAATTCATATCGGTTGCTTCTTCTATATCTATGGTTACCCAGATCATAAATCCACCAAATATTTACAAAGCTTAGGTCCTATAAAATCAGTAATATTTTTCGGAAGTTTTTTCCATATATTTGAGGCAAAAGAGTATTTTGAATAGATATCTTTTTGTTCAGAGCTGATAGTTTCTATTTTTATGGGGTATGCTCCAAAGCGATGTTTAAATATATATCCTCCGCTATTATAAGGAGATCTTCCAAAGTCAAAAATCTCAATATTTTTATACGAACAAAGATGTTTTATGATACTCCAATATGAAAAATGACCCAAAAGCTTATCTCTATAACTATCCAATGCACCGCCCCAAGAGCCATATGCGATTTTTTCATCTAAAAAAACACAGTATGCTGAAATAATCTTTTCTTCATCATAACAATTATAAAATATGACTCTTTCTTGCAGTTTTTCGGTAAATAAAAAAAATAGCTTTTTATCTAATGCCGGAGTTCCGTGCTTTTTCATAACATAAGAGAAGATTTTATAAAAATCCTCTATCATATTTTTATCTCTGCCGTATTTGAAGATAAAATTATTTTTTCTTATAGAATTTTTTATAATTTTTCTATATTTTGATTTCATATCCGATAAAATTTGTTCACTACTTTTATCTTTTATATCAAGTCTCATAGTTACAGTATCACCATCTTGTAGTTCATTTGAGTTAAAATCCAATACTCTGATTTGAAAATCTGTATCTTTTGACAACTCTTTTAAATCTTCTATATTATTTATGTCTCTATCGGTATAGCTTAAAAGAGACAGATATCTAAGTGTTTTTTTTCCACTAACAAGTGAAGGTATTATCAAAAAATCCATATATTCGCCATAGTTGTAAAAATCTTTTAAAAGGTTTCTAAAATCTTTTATAAAATCTATTGAAAAAGTTATATTATTTACATTTTTTTGCTCTGTTTTTTGCATCTTCTCTCACAATTTTCGTAATTATTATGTTATTGTTATAGACTCTGACATACAAAATAATGCTTACCAGGCTGATCAAAGAGACTGTGATATATAGTATTAAGTCTTTTCCGGTGCCAATAGAGAAAAAGTGTGCAACTTTATCGGAGTATTGAGGGAAAAGTATAAAAAAGAATAAAATAAAATATCCAAAAATCACACTTAGTCTTTGAAGTATTTTAAGCTTGGAAGAGAAAGCAAAGATTATAAAAACGATAGATAGAATTAGAATTAGAAAAAATTTAATAAAAATCATTTTGTCATATTTCCCACAAAAAAGTCTAAGATAATATTTATGCTATTCCATATAGATTGTCCCTTTTCAAGAGAGTATTTACTATATTTTATGGTGCAAGGCATCTCGATATATCTCATATTAATTTTTTTATTATACCTATAATTTCAGATGCATACGACATTCTGTTTTACCTGATTTCAAAATCCGGAAAATCTTTAATATTTATGACTCTAAATCCATTATGCGAATCACTTAGCCATATTCCGGTAGTAATCCAAGTAAAAATTCTTGAAAACTTTAAAAGTATTTTTTTCTTTTTCGCCATATTTTCCGTTTTTCCAAGAAATCTCGAACCGAGTATAATATCGTAATTATCTTTGCTTAACTCTTTTATAAAAGTTTTTATATCTTCGGGGGAGTGCTGTCCGTCCGAATCAAAAGTAATGACATATTTGCATCCTATTTGTTTTGCAAATTCAATACCGGTTTGCAATGTGGCACCTTGACCGAGATTGACAGAGTGTTTTAAAAGGTATATATCCTCCAAACAAGCCTCTTTATAACTGTTATCGGTAGATTTATCATCAACAACTATAATGGCGAAAGCAGGGTACATTTCTTTTAATTGTATAAGTATATTTCGTATAACTTTTTCTTCGTTATAAAGAGGAATAATTATAGCATTTTCATATTTATTCATATTGTGTATCGTTATTGCTATTTTGTAAAATTGGCATTTTATTCCTTTAAAGCCATTTTGTACTTTTATAGGTTTTTAATATGATATATTATACCTATTTTTCTTTAAAATCCAATTTGTGTTATAAGTTTTTAAACAATATAAGTAAATAATTATTTATCTAATGGTATCATAATGATTAAATAAAAAAGTAAAAAGATATTGTATGTCGAAAAAAGAGTATAGAAAAGGTGAAAAAGTATTTGATTTTGTCTATCCGCTGATTTTTATAATATATCTATTTTTAAAAATTTTACCGGATTTTTTCAGTAAATTTTTATGGGCAATTTTTAGAGAAATACCGGGATATTTAGGTATTGGATTGAGATATATCGTGTTAAAAAGATTATGCAAAGAGTGCGGTAAAAATATCGCTATCTTTCCCTCATCCTATTTTAAAATAGGTAAAAACTTAAAGATGGGAAGTCACATATCCATAAGAGAACATACATATATTGATGGCGACAATCTTGAGATCGGAGATAATGTTATGATTTCTCATGGATCTTCCGTGATAACCGGATCTCATGTGTATAACAGGAAGATACCTATGAGGGACACACTTGAAGATAGACCCGTCAAGATAGGAAGCAATGTTTGGATTGGTGCAGGAGCAAGAATTATAGGGGAAACAAGTATTGGAAATGATGTTATTATAGGTGCCAATAGTGTTGTAACGAAGCCTATTCCATCAAATGTTGTTGCAGTAGGAGTACCTGCTAAAATCATAAAAATACTCAAATAAAATTTATTGTATAGCATACAAAATAAAGGTCGATAATGCAAAATAACCAAAGAGTTTATAGTAAAGATTTTGTAGAAAAATTTAAAAAGGCACTTGTTAAAACTTATCATTATAAAGAGTATATGGATTTTTTAATTGTCCCTTCGCTGACTTTTTCAAAAATTTTATCATATATACCGGCATTGAGCTATACGGATAGAACAAGTGATGATATTGATGACTTGATTGAGCTATCACATGGAAATAACTATCAAATTAAAACTTTAAATTTTAAATATAATGACTTCAAAGATAATGATCCGGTTACTATGAGGTTGAGTCTTAACAAAGAGATGGATCTGTTAAATTGCTATAAAAGTAGAACGAGAAATTATGTGAGAAAGTCTCTCAAAAACTCTTTTGAATTGAGAGAAAATATAGAAAATTTAGATGATTTTTATATCATCTTAAGAAAAACTTACAAAAAGCATGGTGCTCCTTTGATTTCAAAAAAATTATTTTTAAATCTTTTTTTTTATTTTCGTGAGGATTTGCATCTATTTACATTATATAAAGATAATCAAATTGCCGCCGCTATGTTTATACTAAAAGATAAAGAGCTTTCTTGGTATGGTTGGGGTGGTGTAGATGAAAAATATGCTAAAGAGCGGGCCGGATACTGTATATATCATCTTGCGATAGAAAATATGCTTTTAAATCATAATATAAAAATTTTTGATTTTGGAAGATCTCCTTACAATGGAGGTACATATAGATTTAAATCACATTTTGGAGCAAAACCTGTAAAGATAGATATATTTGAACCTATAGAAAAAGATATATATTCGACTTATAGCAGAGCCACAACATTATATAAAAAATTACCTTTTTGGATTTCAGATAGGATAGGTCCTGTTATCAGGAAGCATTTTCCTTAGATTTGTATTTGAGTGATAAAATTTTATAAAATATATGAAAAACTAAAATAAATAAAATAGTAAAACCTGTGTTATCCAAAAAAGACAATAAAAAAGCACTTTCTTTGTAAATACCGATTTTTGTTAGATAATATATAAAAACTCCTTCTCTGACTCCAATGCCGGATATTGATATTGGTATGATTGCTATCAAAGCACCCATTATTGAAACGGCACTAAGATAAAAAAAGTTTACCTCTATATTTAAAGATAGAGCCAAACAGTAATATTGTAGAAAATATGTTATATATGTTATAAAATTTATTAAAAACAGTATGAAATCGGTTTTTATATCCACTTTTTTAAACTCATCTATCTTAAATCTTTTAAAAACATTAAGAAGTAATCTATTTCTAAAAACATATAGCAGTACTATAAAAACTATAAATACTATAAAATATAAATTAATAGGCAATTTAAGTATAAAGACAAAAGAAATTATACCAAGAAGTGCCATAAAGTATAGATCTTGAAATCTATCATATATATAGGTTATGGTTCCTATCTTTTTGGAAACTCCGGATTTATCATATAAAAAAAGTATCTTGACGGAATCCCCAATTCTTGAAGGTGTAACAAAGCCAAGATATTGTGATTCGATAGTTGCTCCAAAAACTTCAAAAAAGGGCGGATGTTCTCCATAATGATTTAAAATATACTTAAATCTTGCAACTTTCAATAATAAAAATATCGTATAAGAAGCTATGTAGAGTACAATATATTTTAGATCAATCGATTTTAATATTTCAAATAATTTACCATATTTTAGAGTGGATAAAATATAAATAAGTACTATAATTCCTAAAATTCTTATATAAAAGAGTAATTTCTTCATAATTTGTTATTTTTAATTAAAAATTCGATTGAATTTGAATTTTGTATTATATTGCTAAGAGTTGAATACATATTTCCAAATCTGCTAAGATAAAATATTAAAACATAAAGTGCTATTTTATTTTTATTGTAAAGTTTAAATACTTCTTTTATCGATAGAAAATCAAAAGGGTGAGCATATATGATATGTGGCGGTTTGCCTGTTAATTTTTGACCAAATAGATTTATCCATTTGATGCCTGAAGGAAACCTATCTCTTATAGTCGAAATAGATATATAGATAAGTTTTTTTGAATTTGCATATTGCATTGGAGCATATCTATGTTTCATTTTGGATTGAGTTGTGCTTGCATCATATAAAAAATCAAGCTTTTCTAAAATATCATCTGTGTATTTACTTCTTTTAAATCCCGGAGTTCTATATCCCAATACTTTCTTTTGTATTATATCTTCGAGTAATTTTTTTGAAGTATCTATTTGATAAAAAAGCTCATCTTCTGTTTTAATATCATAATCCAATGTATGATTGTGACCATGGGTGGCTATTTCGTGACCTTCTTTTTGAATCATTTGTATGTATTTTTTTGAGCGAGGTAGAGTTTCCGTAGATATAAAAAAAGTGCCTTTCGCTTTATATTTATCGAAAATTTCTAAAATCTTTTCAGTTGTATGTGTTATGGCATAATCACTCTTTAGTCTGCTTCCCCAATCATACTCAAAATCGATTGTAATGCTCTTAGCAATCACGATTTATAATCTCCATTCTTATGTTGTTTATCTGTTCGGCAAGAAGTGAAAATACAAACATTATGATAGCATTTGAATATAAAAAAATTGTTGTACTTGTTAAATTGACATAATAAAGATCATGTAAAAAAGAGAATGTTCCTAAAATTGCAAATACAAAGCTCAATGGAAGAACTACTCTTAGTGGCTTAAACACCATACCGAGTTCCAATATCTTCAATATCGTTCTAAAACCGGTTTTAAAACTTACTTGACTTGCACCTCCGGCTCTTTTTTGTACATCTATGGGAATATAAATTAGATCATATTTGTTGGAAATATATGCTATGGTTATGGATGTCGTAAAGCTAAATCTTTCGGAACAGAGGTGCAAATATTTACTTGCAGTTTTTTTGCTAAAAACTCTAAAACCTGAGTTAATATCCGGAATATCCTCTTTAAAGATAAAATTTGCTATTTTATGCAATAAAATTTTACCAAGAATTCTACTGGCTTTTGTTTGATATATTTTTCTTTCACCTATTACCATAGTTCCAAATCCGTCATATGCTTCAAGAAGCTTAGGTATGTCTTCCGGTTTATGTTGTCCGTCAGAATCCATTATAACTATCGTGTCATATTTTGCATTTTTTATACCTGTTTTCAATGCCCCACCATATCCTCTGTTTTTTTTATGATGAATTACTCTTATGCCTTTAAAATTATTTAATATATTTCCGCTATTGTCTGTAGATTTGTCATCTATACAAATAATCTCATAATTGTACTTTTTGGAACTTAAATAGTTTTGCAATCTTTTTAAAGCTTCCTCTATACTATCTTCTTCATTGTAAACAGGGATAACTATTGAAAAGTTATTATGCATGTTGCTCTCCTGTGGTAGCTTTTAATTTTTCAATTTTATTTTTGATGGATTTTTCAGTATCTAAAAAAACATTTACAATGACATCATTAAACATTTTATTTCTCGATTTTTCTATCTCTTTGATTGCTTCCTCATGTGTTCTTCCTTTTTTGTATGATCTGTCACTTGTAATTCCGGCATAAAATTCTCCAACCGATACAACTTGTGCCTCTATTGGGATTTGAGACTCTTTCAATCCAAAAGGATAGCCTTTTCCGTCAAATCTTTCATGGTGATATTTTATGATATCCGAGATCGGATAAATATGTGCGATAGGTTCAGTCATAATGCTCCCGACAAGAGGATGTTCTTTGATGAGATCCATCTCTTTTTCGCCAAATTGTTTGCTATTTAATGCGACAAGCAAATCCCCGATCATGCCTATATCATGTAAATATGCTCCAAGAGATATCGTATCGATCTCCTCTTCAGACAAAAAGAGTGATTTTGCAATTTCGACAGATACTATCTGAACTATTTTTGAGTGATTTTTATAATATTTATTTTCTAATTCAATAGCTTCATTTGTAAATTTCAATAAATCAATATAATTCCTTACCATTTCACTATCTTTATCTATATTTTCCAAAAAAGCACCGGACATATCTAAAAATGATCCTATTTGAGTTATTGTATCATTTTTCAATGGTTTGTCACTAAAAAATTCAAGTTTATACGGAGTATTTCTTATATAAAAAATTTTCTGTTTTTGAGCTGATTTATCCGATAACTGTTCAAATATCAATTCATCATTTTTTGTTAATAATCTTGCTCCTTTGGCTTTTGTGAGTTTAACTATCAATGCTATAAAAAATTTGAAAAATTGATATTTATCCATTTGAAGCTTTATAAGAGATATGGAGGTTTCCTTACTGACATTTGATAGTGCTTGTGATCCTTTTGATTTTAGATTGAATATTAAATTTTCATAGTATCCGAGAATAATGCCGTAAAACCCTTCATATCTATCTCTTTTTATCTCTTTTCTTGCAAATAGAATGAGTAGAAATTTTTTATCATAGCTATTGAAAAAAGATATATTGTAATTTCCGCTTTTTGTAAAGTTTGATATATTTTTTTTTCCGATTCTCAATGGGGCGGCAAGAGCTTTTTCGTTTATGGTGTCTGATTCGATTAGTACATATGTTTCTCCTCTTAATTCATAAATGGCACCATAGTTTGCTTTTACCAATTTACAACTTTTAAGTAAAAAGTTTTCCACATCTTTTATATCTTTTTTACCGCTAAGATTTTTATAGTATTCATCAAAATATTTTAATTCAAGTTTAAGTTGAAAATTTTTTCTAAAAATATTCATATTGATTATTATCAACAGAATTAAAAAAATAAAAAAAATCCACCAGTATTGACCTAAAAAGTTGTTAAGTTGATCTAAATTTGAAAATATGATATTTGGCAAAATATAATTAAAATAATATCTGCTTTGTTCGAATATGTTCATTTTTCAACCTTTTTTTTCTTTTTATTTTTCTAATTTTTTCTACATATTTGCTGTTGTCTATCTCGTAAACACTAATGGTTTCTGTCTTATAGTATACCCATTATGTTTTCTTTTGTCAAATAACTATTAGCGTAAACAGTAATGGTTTCTGTCTTATAGTATACCCTAATATTGCTGTGATTTGCACTATATAAGGCTATCCAACTTTTTAAATCGTTTTGTATATTACCCCTCTATCTATAATACCACTCATCTTTGCCTTTATATGGATTTGGAAAATTTTCCACAAAAATATATATTTTAGATGCATCTGTCTTTAACTCTTTGTCTTGAGGATTGTATTTTAAGAGAAAGCTTTGAGTGTTTATATGATATCCTTTGTTTCTTACTTTCGCATACTCTTGTACATAAGATATAACAGTCCAAGTAAAGGGTCTATTATCTTTATTTATTTTTAAAATAATATTGGGAATTGCGGTATATTCAATAGAGTTTAAATTTTTCCAAAAATATTTCGTATCCATCCATCTTAGAATCAATAAAACCATAAAAATAAAAATGGTATATGTTATAAATAAAATAGCTAATCTTGCATATTTTTTAAACAAAAGAAAAATAGGTTTATATATAAAGTAAAAAAAATAAAAAGCAAAAAGAAGGGTAATGCCAAAAAATAGATATTCTGCAAGTCTGCTTTGATTGGCGAGCAATGACATACCGGCATTTGGTCCAAAATATGAGATAAAAATCCCTACGATTATAAGCATGTATGAGGTATTGATAAATCTTCTTTTTGTAAAAAGTGAGAAGATAAAAGCTATTATAATCATAGAAAAAAGAATTAGGTGAATTTTATTGATTGTTGCTATCGTAATGGCTTGAAATCCCAATTTTACAATATGTTGCATATTTACTTTCGTATTAAATAATTTATCTAAAAGCCGGAATAATCTTTTATGACATAATATATTGAAAGATATAGTGCTATCAATAGCAAAATAGGATAAAGACTAAATGAAATTATAGGATCAATATTGGTAAAAGTTGTTACAAAAAAATCCATAATCGCCTGACCGTAAAAGTCGGCACTAATCCTTAAATCCGCATATAAAATATTATTTTGAAGATTGTTTACCCATTCTATAAATTGTGATGTATCCGGGATCGGATTGCCATAGCTTGAGAGTCCTCTTGCCATTAGAACGGATATGATATAAAAAAATATGGAAAAAAAAGTATATTTTGTAAAGCATTGTAAAAGGTGATGGATTTTATATAATTTATCAATCTATTTTCAAGATATTCAATTTTAGATTTCTTAACCTCTTTTGTTCTATCCATCAGTATAAAAAGTTTATTCATAATGGAGTTTTTTAAATCGTCAAAAATCGGTAAAATATCTTTGTGATAATAAAATTTTAAAAATAGTAATTTTGTAAAAATTAATGAAAAAATAAATAGCAATATGCTAAAAGCTTTTATAAATATCAAAAAAGTGACTACAATTTCGATATATGAAACCATATAGATAAAGTTGATAACTATCTTTTCAATTCCTTTACCTGTATATTTTTGAGGAAATATCTTGATAGGAACCCAGTAAAAAAATAGATAAGCCACTATAAGTAATTTAAATAAATACCATAAATTTTTTAAAAATATTTGATAAATTATATCAATATCGATAAAGTATATATTTTGTGACATCATGTTGCTATAATGGAACCATAAACAATATTATTTTTTTTCATTTTTCATTTTTTCTTTTAAATAGTTCAAATAATCATTGTTGTTGATTTCGTAAACGGTAACTGTTTTTGTTTTATAATATATTGATATATTTTTATGTGTTTGATTGTATATGGCAATCCAACTTTTTAGACTATTTTGTATATCTCCTCTCCATCTATAATACCATTCATTCATTCCTTTGTAGGGATTTGGAAAATTCTCTATAAAAATAAAAACTTTAGAAGTGGGAACTCTAAGATATTTATCTTTCGGGTTATATTTAAGAAGAAAGTTTTGTGTATTGATATGGTAACCTATATTTTTGACTTTTGCATACTCTTGTATATATGAAATAACTGTCCAAGTAAAAGGTCTATTTTGTTGATTTATCTTCAAAATAATATCCGGGATGGAGGTATATTCGATCTCGTTTAAATTTTTCCAAAACAAATTTGAATTTAGCCATTTGGGCATAGTTAAAGATAATATTGTAAAAAGTATAAAGCTTATTATCAACATTATAATCTTAGTATATTTTTTTAGTAACATTGATATAGGTTTGTAAAAAAAATAACTGTAATAAAAAGAAAACAGAAGTGTAATGCCAAACAATAGATATTCTGCAAGCCTGCTTTGTTTTGTTAAAAGAGGAAAACCTAAATTTGTTCCAAAATATGTAATAAATATAGCAATGACAATCATAATATATGAACTATTTAAAAATCTTTTCTTGGTAAAAAAAGAGAAAATAAAAGCAAATGCCAATAGTGCAAATAACATAATATGAAAATTATTTATCTGAGATATTGAGATAAATTCTATATTCGGTGTTGTAATGGTATCGGTATTGTTTCTTGTTTTAAGAAGTTTATCTATAATAGGTGCAGCCGCACCTATTCGTTGTGGAACTCCATATCTAATCATAGATAACAACCACATATTTCCTACAATGGAAGCTAAGAAAATTCCTAACAATCCTTTTTTAAGTAAATGTAAATTTAATTTACCAAAGATAATAGCATTTATGGTTACTAAAATACTCATAATAACCAATATAATCGCTCCACCTCCATGAAAAGTAAAAACAAGCATAAGTGTCAATGAATAAAGAAGCAAATATCTGTCTAAATGTGTTTGAAATATTTTGATAAGAAAATAGATATTTAAAAATACGAAAATCGAAGCATGCTCATATGCCATACCGCTTATATATCTCATATATGGGATATATCCATTTAAAAAACCACTATGTTGCAAACTATATGTTGTAGGGATATAAAAGTTTAATCCGTACCAATGCACAAGCATAGGGTTGGATGTTGTAACAATTTTTCCAAGTATGTCATTTGCCAGAGGAGTCATAAGCACCAATCCATGTATTATTACGGCAAATAGTGCAACATATTTTGAATCGCTAAAATCTTTTATGATATAGTAAATAGTGAAATATAATGCTATAAGAAGTAATACCGGATATAGACTAAAAAGAATGATTTGATTGATATTTGTAAAAAGATTGATAAAAAATATCATTATAGACATACCGTAAAAATCAGCACCAAATGTTTTATTTATCGGGTAAAGCATATTTTTTTGTAAAAAATCCACCCATTCTATAAATTGAGAGGTATCGGAAACAGGATCGCTATAGCTATATATTCCTCTTGCGATAAGAATGGAAATAATATAAAAAAATACTACAAAAAAGAGTATTTTTTGTGATAGTGTATATAATGTTAAAGATCTTTGTAACTCTAAACTTTTTCTTTTTATAAAACTCCAAAATTTATTTTTGAGTTCTTTTGGATTGTCAAGTATATCTAAAGAGTAAAGCATTATGCTGATTCTTATGCGATTTAACAATAAAATCGTATCTTTTTTATAGTACCATTGTAAAAAAGCAAGTTTTGTAAGAATAATTATAAATATAAATAAAAGTATAGAAAAAATTTTAATAAAAATTAAAAAAGGTACAATTATTTCAACATAGGCAACCATATATATAAAATTATAAATGATTTTTTGCATTCCCTCTCCGGTATATTCTTGAGGAAAAATTTTAGTCGGTAGCCAATAAAATAAAGTATATGCTACGATTAATATTTTAGATGTATACCAGATATTTTTAGCAAATATTTGATATATGATATTTAAATCTATAAAATAAAAATCGTAAGCATGTGAAAACATAAAAATTATTTCCTAATAATTACAAAATCAACTCGTCTATTTAATGCTCTTCCTTTGTCTGTTTTATTGGTTGCTATCGGTTTATCTTCTCCATAGCCTATAGTCATAATTCTTAATGGATAGATACCCATTTTTACCAATTCTTTTTTAACGGAATCGGCTCTGTTTTTTGATAGTTTTTGGTTATATTTTCTCGAAGCAATACTATCGGTATTGCCTTCAATTCGTATTTTATAGCTTGGATGCTCTTTTAAATATTTTGCGATCGGTTTTAAAAGTTTTATACTCTCAGGTGTCAGTTGATAAGAGTTATATGCAAAGTGAAGATTGTGAAGACTGAGTGTCAAGCCATTATCAAATCTATCTTTTACGGTTTGGTATTTGTTGTTTGTATCAAGATACATTCTATTTAGTAGAAAAAATATCAATTTCCATCTTAAAAGTTCACCATCATACATAGTGTCTTGAAATTCAAACGGTCTTAAAAATACAACTCCACCCTTTCCGTATCTTACAAAAGATACCAGCGGTTTTCCGCTTTTTGATTTTAAAAGATATGTTCCATCTGGTATAAAATCCACACTCATAAAATTTTTAGTGATAATTTGTAAATTTTTTATATCTTTAAAATATTCGATATCACTTTTTGTTTTATATTTTAATTTCAAAGGTTTATAATTTATAAAATCAAGTTTTTTACTTTTGTATATATAGGTTTTTACCTTTCTATCAAAAAATTTCAAATTTCTACTTTTTCTTATCATTTTAGAATTTATAGCTTTTTCGTCGATTTCCCCACTCTTTTTAAAAGTATCGTATCTTGTTGAATATATACCGCCCTCTATCCATAAAATACCCCCTTCTCCTATCCACCATTTCAGAATCTCTTGCTCTTTTGTCGAAAGATTATATGTATATCCGATATCTTCAAACAAATCATCGGATACTCTTTTAAACTCATTTACCCAAGTAGGTAAAACATATATAAAATCTTCAGCAAACGGATTTGTTCTAAGTTTCCAAAAATCCACATCTTTTATATTGTCATATTTATATCTATAATCTATCTTGTTATAAAATTGATTTGAAAATTTTCCCCTAAAGTCAATAATTGGTCTATATGAGATAAACGGAAACCCTTTCAATAATTTTCTACCATTGTTGATATCCGGCCAAATATTATCAACTGATACATCGTATATCTCCACTTGCTCCGGGGTCAATACCTTTTTTTCAAATACTCTATCGCTTTTTGTAGCACATCCGCTCAAAAGAAGAAGAGCTAAAGAAAAACCAAATATATATTTTTTCATTGAAAATCCTTTCTAAAATGATGAATAGTAATAAAAATCTAATTTTTTAAGCATATTTACAGTATATCTGAAACTAAGTACCCAAAATAGTATGCTTCCGACAAAAAGGCCGAAAACTGCATACTCAAGTCCAAACATTCTGCTTAAAATCATACCTATTGTTATATTTACAAATGTAGCAATAAGTATAGCTTTAACCGAAAAGTTTTGTCTGGAAAAAGAAAATATAAATAAAACATTCATTAGTCCATTTATCATAAAAGCATAAGAGATTGCTCCAACCCAATAAACAAATGGAGTATAACTTGTAAAAAAGTTTTGTATATAAGTAAAATTAAAAAATTTATACATAAAAAATACTGTAAAATAAACTACGAATATAATAACAACAGAGAGTATGAGATATATTAAATTAAATTTTTTAAAAAAAGCATATATTGAATTATTAAATTTTTGATAATCTCTATATTTGTACTGTAATATGGTATCATTTATCCTGTACATAAATTCATGTATGCTAATTTCCGTTAAACCCATAAGTAAAACTAATGTCACAAGAGCCCAATCCAAACCGAGTTCATAAGGAACATCAAACCAAATAAAATATGGTTTTGCCACTACATTGCTACTCCAAGCTACGATTCTATCGGTTAATAAAAAAATAAAATATAAAAAGCCATACATATAAAAAGGTATCAAAGAGTAAAAAAGTATAGAAGCTCTTGGTGTTCCTTCACCTTCGGAAGATATATTTTTCTTTTTTAAATTTCTAATTTTTATATATGCGAAAATTGAAATGATTATATTCAAAATAACCAAAGCTGCAAATTGTGCTTCCGGTAGTTTTATCTTTAAAATACTGTGTGTTATATAGACAAAGACAATACCTATGAGAAAAAAATATAATATTTTAGTGTACTCCTCAAACATATAGTATATAGAAATGTTTAAAAATAAAAAAGATAACAAAAAATAAAACATTATTATAATAAAGAAGTAATATGGTGGTAAAATTTCAAAGAAAAAATTTAAAACTATGAGGATAAATCCTATGGATAAAACAAAGACTATTCCGGTATTAAATAAAACTTTTGTAACATTCGATGCCAGTATCATTTCTTCTTGCTTAAGGTAAAAAAGACCTTTTCTGCCTATAGCTTGAGCAGATGCTCCTGTAACTATCAAGGCAAGAAAAGTGCCAAGAGCAATAACGGTAGCTTTTGTCTTATCCATATTTATTCCCGACCAAATTGCATAACCTATGGAAAGGGTGAAAAATATTTGGACAAACATAGGCATTGCAAAAGCCAAACCCCTTATATAATTTTTAAAGATTCTTATTGCAAAAGAGGGCAATTCTTCCCATTTGACAAGGGATTTGGAGGGGTAAGTTTTAAAATCCACATATTTTTGCATATATTTTGCCATTTCAAAAACATTATCAAAATTATAATCTTTTTTTGCATCTATATCTCTGATGCCGTATATTTCAAGTAGTGCCGCAATCTCCCAATGATCAAGCGGCTTTCCTTTGTCTTTTGTTATTTTGTCATAAAGAATGCTTAAATCTTGACCATCTCTGCTTGTTGCCATTCTTTTTCCTCTGCTTGTAAATATTCGGTATATAGATTTTTATATACATTATGATAATTATCTACCATATCTTCAATAGTAAAACCATTCAATACGAATTCTCTTGCTTCCGCACCCATCTCTTTTGCAATTTTTGGATTTTTTAAAACATATATAACTTTATCGGCAAATGCTTGATAATCTTTAGGTTTTATTACATATCCGAAATTTTCCAATACTTCTTTGGTGCCTCCAACATCTGAAGAAACAACAACTTTTTCACAGGCCATAGCCTCTATAACAACAAAAGGAAATGCTTCGGATATACTGGTAAGCATAACAACATCTCCACTATTGTATGCAGTTTCCGGACTATTTGTAAGACCGGCAAATTCAAAATTGTTTTGCAAATTCAATTTATCGACCAACTCAGCACAAGTGTTATAATACTTTCTGTCTATAATCGGACCGTAAAGCCTAAACAAAACATTAGGTATCTCTTTTGCAACAAGTTGGGCAGTTTTTATAAAAGTTTCTATATCTTTTAACGGATCAATTCTTGCAACCATAACTACCGTCGGTCTATCAGATTTTTCAACATCAATTTTTTTGAATTTACTGGTGTCTATTCCATTGTATATCGTATGTATTTTAGATTTTTTTACACCCCATTTTTTTTCCCATCTTGAATTGTAGTTGCAAACAGGTGATACGATATCGGCAAAATGAAAATTTAGTTTTGATACGAGTGTAATAAGTCCCATCATAAATTCTTTTGTTCTATAAGGCATAAGATTTCTTGAAGCCGCGAGATATTGTTCTCTTATATATACACCATGTTCAGTCAATAAAAATTTACTTTTATATTTTTTCTTAGCAATGATACAAGATAATCCACAAAAAGCCGCAGCAGATGAATGATATATGTGAGCTTTTGGCAGATCCGGCAAAAGGGCTATAAAAAATCTATACAGATATCTTAATCCCTCCACCATATCAAATACCGTAGGTATATCTTCTTCTATGTCTTTGTAATGTTCAAGTATATATTCTCTATATATATTCCATAGTTCTTCATCTCTAAATGTTTCATAATAGTCATATTTATGAAAATATTCGTAAAAATCATATATTGCATCGCCAAGAAGATCAAGATCTTCTTTTTTTCTAAAGATGTGATCAAGAATCAAAATCATTATCGGTTTTATTTTTTCGATTGATTTTGTGGTTTGTGTTCTTATTTTGGCTTCGTAAATTCTTGCAAAATCCACCTGTCTTATATACTCAATAGGCTCTTCCGTTCCCCAAAGGGGTACATTTATAATATTGGTTACATTAGGTGGTATTTCAAATTTGAGTTTTACATACGGATGCATTTGAATCGGAATAAGTGTAAAGTCTATATTTTTTAGTTCATGTACTAAAATATCCGCCCAAGTGCTAACTCCTCCGGTAACATACGGATATGTTCCCTCTCCGGTCCATGCTACTTTAATTCTGCTCATAGAATTTTTTCTTTCCGACCAATATAGACAAAAGGGAAATCTCTTTTATATAGTTTTGATCCATTTTTATTAATTGATTTTTATAATTTAAAAATTTGGATAGTGCATCAGAATAGTTCTTGTATGGAGATACTCCACTCAAATATCTCTCAGTTAAAATTTTTAATTTTTTTGAAGAAAGCTTTACAAGTTCAAATAAATACAGTTTTTGTTTTTTTATTCTTTTTATTTCATTGTATGATTTTTCAACTTGAGATAAGATTGCTCTTTGTTTCGCTGATAAAATCCTTTTTTGTTTTAGTATATTATATCTATCTCTTTCTTTGGATAAAATGATATCTTTTCTTTGGTATATCGGTATTTTAAAGTTCAATCCAAGAGACCAGAATGTACCTCTACCGGCTCCTGAGAGAGTAAAAATATCATCTTTGTTTAATCCGTATCCTATATTGGAAGTAAAATTAATTTTCGGATAGTACCTTCTTTGATCGTTTTGCAGATCCGTTTCTTTGATCTTAAGAATATTTGACTGTATGGCGATATCGCTACTTTGCTTAATAGCCTCTTTTTGTAATATTTTTAAAGAGTTTGTGTTTAGTTCTATTTTTGCGGGATAGAGCTTAAAAGGTTTTTTGCTTCTTGATTTTATGCTCTGTCTCAATATATAGTCATTATATTTATATCTGTATTTTGCATCCAAAACATTTCTTTGTATATTGATAAGATCATCATGTGAGCTTATATGATCAAGTATGGAATTTGCACCTTTTTTATAGCTTTCATCAATAATCTTTGTTAAAATCTTCTGTTGTTTCAAAATCTTACTATACATTTTTAACTCTTCTTGAGCAGTATAAAGATCAGTATATATTGATGTACCGAGAATCAATAGTTTCTCTTTCGCATTTATCTCTTTGATTTGAGCGAGTCTTTTGTATAAAATATCATAAGTATGTTTTGTTAGCCAATACCGCCCGTCATATAAAAGTTTGTTTGCATTTAAAGAAACTCCGGCATTGGTATAATCACCGTTTCCCTCGATATTATTTCCATTTGTCGAGACACTTGTACCGGTTCTAAGATAGCCATCCACATAGATATCAAAACCGTATTTGTCTTTTTTTATTTCAGATAAAACATAATCAATCTTTTTTTGATAGTATGCCTCTTTTGCAGAATCATTATAATTAAAAAGTGCATCTATATATTTTCTTAAATTCAATATATCATATATGTTGGTATCTGATGTTTTATATTTATCCGGAATTTGATAAGATTCCAATATTTTAGGTTCGTTGAGTTTAGGTTTGTTATTTATATAAGAAATTTTTTTTGAAGTAAGAGGTATATGAAAATCATTTATATTAATTTTAGGTTCATTTTTTATAGATATGGGATTTATAGGGCTTTTCTCTTCAATATTTTCTTGAATAAGCTCTTTTTTAGTTTTAGATATATTGTTTTTCTTATTTAATTTTACAGGTATTAAAGGGGGTGTTTTTATCTGTTGAAATTTTATAATTTCTATTTTTTTTTTATTTTTACTCAAAGATATATTTTTTTTATTATCTTTATCAAAAACTATAAACGAATCATGATAATATTTTTTTATATTTTTCAATATTTTTTTAGCTTCTGTATAGTTTTTGATATGATTGATTTTAAAAGTATAATATTTTTTTTGTTTTTCAATAATTCCGTTCGGTATGATTTTAAAGAATTTTTCTTTGTCCTTATCATAAACGACTTTTGTTGAAAAAAGTATAATGTTATATTGTTTTGCTTGAAGTAAAGTTATCATAAAAAAAAGCAATAAAAATCTCAAAAATTTCATTTTGCACCATTCAATTTAAAAATATTTTATATGTATTTTTTGCATAAAACACTTATCATATTATTATATCAGTTTATTTCTTAAAAAATACTTTTATCCCCAATAATTCCATACCAAATTAAACAATAAGCCAATTTACTCTATAATTAGGTACTTTAAAACGAAAAAGTCACACCTAAAACTTTCACCTATTTGGTACGACTTTTTCAATTACAACAGGTAAGAATTATAACACAAACTATCTTAAATTTCAAACTACAATCCACAAATGAGAAATTAACACCAAGAACAGGTGTGGCAATATTAGGTGAATACCTTAAAGGTATGAAGCTTGAGAGATTATGTAATGAGAATCTTCCAAAAGCTAAACACAATAATGGTTACTTGGCATTTGAGTTTATTTACCCTCTTATCTTAATGCTTCACAGTGGTGGTCGTTTTCTTGATGATATCAAAGAGATAAAAGCAGATAAAGCACTCTCTGCACTTCTAAAAATAAAAAATATACCTACAGCAAATGCCTTCTCAAAGTATCTTCGTAAACATGGAACTAATGGTGAAGAAGGGATGAGAAAAATAAACAAGAAATATTTTAAACGATTTCTAAAAAGTATTGAGAATGAAGAACTGATTCTTGATATAGATGCAACATTTATAGAAGCTCATAAAAACACAGCTAAATGGTCATATAAAGATGCTCCCGGATATATGCCCATGGTGGGACATATCAATGGAGGCTATGTAATTGATGTAGATTTTAAAGAAGGTAATGAAGCACCGGCATCAAAGAACTTAGAGTTTATCAAGCAGTGTGTATTACAATTGCCATTAGGAAAACACTTTGATAGATTCAGAGCAGACAGTGCATCCTATCAAGCTGATATATTTAACTATTGTGAAGAGAAAAATATACTTTTTACAGTTACAGCCAAAAAGAACAAAAATGTGTTTGATTCTATCAAAAGTATTAAAGATGAAGAGTGGCAACCTTTCTCAAAAAGAGAAAAGATAGCAGAGTTTATCCATACAATGGGTAGTGTAAAATAAAATCAAAGAACTGAAAAATGGTTTCAATATGAGCTATCTGCCATCATCAAATTTTGATGCTAATGCTTTTTACTTTTACATAGGTACAGTGGCTTATAATCTATTTTTACTTTTTAAACAAATACTTGACAAGAATCTTCAAAAGCATACTGTTAAGACTATCGGATATAAACTATATAATATCGCTGGTAAGGTTATCTCTCATGCAAGAGAGACTATACTTAAAGTCAATGATGAGTTTATAAAACTATCGCAAACAATACGGCAAAGAGCTTACGAAGAGAGTTTACAATGATAAAAAATCTAAACCTGAAAAAGCCATATATTAGCATCTTGAAGTTTATTACAATAGAAAAATATTGTCCAAAAAATATAAATATGACACCAAAAGCACAAAATTTAATACTTATGGAGTTAAAAATATGTAAAAAGGATTTTATGTCTAAGATAGGTGCTTCCAAAGTCAAAGAAAGATGGAATTTTTATGAATTTGGATACAGGTTGAATCTTATGGAATTATTTGGGATTATTGTTAGTCTTTAGTCATAAAAGTAAGTTTTATATGACTATTTGCAGTAATATCCCAAGTTGATATTGTAATAATTAATTATAAATATTATTTCTTGTAAGAAAAAATTTCTTAGGTAAAATCTATCGATAAATGCATATTTCTACTTTATAATAGTTATTATATATTTTTTTTAATATCTATAGAGTTTATTTTGTCTCCCTGCTTTAAAGAATCCAAAACTTCAAAACTCTTTTTGTCATCTTTTTCTATACCGCCAAAAACCGTATGCACTCCGTCAAGATGTGGTTGGGGAGCAAAGCAGATAAAAAACTGGCTTCCTCCGGTATCTCTTCCGGCATGTGCCATAGAAAGTGTGCCTTTTTCATGTTTATGGATATTGTTGTCGCATTCGCATGCTATATTCCAACCGGGGCCTCCCATGCCTGTTCCGTGTGGGCATCCGCCCTGAGCTACAAAACCGGGAATTACCCTGTGAAAATTTAGATTGTCATAAAAGCCTTCATTTGCCAAAGTGGCAAAATTAGCTACGGTATTTGGTGCCTCTTCAGGATAGAGTCTTAGTTTTATATCTCCTTTTTCTGTATGTATGATCGCATACTTAAATTTTTCTAATTCATCTTTTGTATAATCATAAGTTTTTAATGACATTTGTTTCCTTTTAAAAAATGGTCGGAACGACTGGACTTGAACCAGCGACCTCACCCACCCCAAGGGTGCGCGCTACCAGGCTGCGCTACGCTCCGATTAGTATTTTATTTTTGTCAGATATAAACCATTTGGAGGTGCCAAAGTGGTTGAGAATATATCTTTTTTTTCAAGTTGTAATTTTAACTCATTTTTACTTAATTTTCCATCAGATATTTGAAGTAAAAAACTAACCATCATTCTTATCTGTGATCTTAAAAAACCATTTGCCTCAAAATAAAAAATGTATAAATCTTTATATTTATAAAAATCCGCTTTATAGATATGTCTTATATAGTTTTTTGTATCGCTTCCTGTTTTTTTAAAATATTCAAAATCATGTTTTCCTTCAAACAGTTTTATAGATTCTTTAATACTTTTAAAATCAATACTTTTAACAAAAGTTACATATGAATTAAAAAATACAGTAGGTTTTTGAGCTGATACGATATATCTGTAAACTCTTTTTTTTGCATCATATCTGGCATGAAAATTTTTATTGACTTTTTCTATCCTTTTTATACGAATTTCAGGGTAGAGTATTTTGTTTAAAGAGTATGCCAATTTATCAAAATCATTCCAAAAACTTGGAAGATTTATATGTATGACCTGACCGGTCGCATGAACTCCTTTATCAGTTCTGCCGCTGGCAATGGGTATATCTGATATATTTAAAATTTTTAAGGAATTTTGTATCCTCTTGGCAACGGTATTTTTAATTTTTTTTTGTATTTGATATCCGTAAAATTTGCTTCCGTCATATTCAAGAGTTATTTTTACTCTCATTTAGTATCTTTTTAAAATTTTTCTCTTAAAAAATATAATTGAAAATGCAAGTGTTATTGCAGGAACCAGCACAATACTCAAAAGAGGGTTTATTGATATAAGATAATACATTAGTACATAATAAGAAAAAATTGTTAAAAATATATAGGTATATGCATTGCTTTTTTCATATCTGGGGTTAAATATGCCTATGGTAACAGAGAGTAAAAATGCAAAAAGAGGAAATAATGAGACAAGTATGAAAGTTGCAAAATCTTTTGCTCTTCCTTTATCTTTAATCCCCTTAAGCCAATATGACAACACCCCTTTACTGCCTGATATTTCAAGGTTTTTACTATTGTATATATCCATTGTTTTATAATCTGTTTGTTTTATACTCTCTTTTTCAATCACGAAGGCTTTTCCGTTTTGCAAATGTAAACTCAATACACCTTTGGAATTTTTTATAGAAGCATTTTTAGCTATAATAAAATCCTCTTTGTTTTTATCTTTTGAATACATAATAATATCTTGAAAGTTATTTTGTTTTTTTGATTTGTTGATAAAAACAAGCCAATTTGAAAATTTTTGACCAAATTCCATGGCTGATATATTCAATTTTGCTTCAGCTTTTTTAACATCTACGAAACTTCTGTAAAGTTGTTTGGAAATAGGTATCAAAAAAACAGCATTTATCAGTAAAGAAAGTGAAGTTGCAAGAGAGAGTACAAAAAATATTTTTACAATTTTTTTGGGCGATACCCCGAAAGAAAATATTACACTTATTTCATTGTCTTTAGACATTTTTGTCAGGGTGATTGCAATAGCTATAAAAAATACTATCGGAAATGTATATATAATTATCCTTGGTAGTATAAACAGGTAAAGCTCACCAAGCTCCAAAAATGTTACTTTTATGACGGCTGTTATCTGAGCAATTTTTATAAAATATATTATTGACACCATAAAAAAAAGAGTGAAAAATATAGGATTAAATGATTCGGTAAAATTTTTTAAAATATATTTGCTTATTTTATTCATCTATATAACCATTCAAAAAGTTTTAAAACATATCCGTCAAGCATATATGTAATGAAAAGAGCAAGTGCCAAAAATGGTATAAAGGGGAGCTGAATATCTTTTTTGCCTACTATGATAAAAACCGGCAGTGCTATAACGGCAGATAAAAATATTGTAAAAAGTCCAAGTTTGATTCCTACCATGGCTCCTATGGTTGCGGCTATCATGATATCGGCTTCACCCAAAGCTTCTTTTTTGATAATAAATGACACATAAAATCTTAAAAGTGTAAAACCTCCGGCAAACAAAAGAGCATTTGTCAAAGAGACAATAATATTCCCTGTGAAAACTGATAAACTCAGTGCCAAAAGATTTAAACTATCCGGTACCGCTTTGTATCTAAAATCTATCAAAGATAGTGCCAAAAGCAGATCAAATACTAATGCTACAATCAAACCCTCTGTAAATGAAATAGTTTTTGCATAAGAAATAATAAATATAACCGTACTCGCAAGCTCTACCAAAGGGTACTGTATAGAGATATTTTTCTTGCAGTAATGGCATTTGCCTTTCAGTATGATATAAGATATCAAAGGTATATTGTGCCACCATTTTAAAGGTTTATTGCAGTGAGTGCAATGAGAGGCCGGAAATGCTATATTTTCTTCTTTTGGTATTCTAAAAATCACCACATTTAAAAATGATCCTATTGCCAAACCCAAAAGTGCCGTTATAAGCATATAAGCATAATTCATCAAATGCCGCCAAAATTTCTTTTTATAGTTTTAAATTTTCTAATGATACCATCAAGCTCTTCAGTTGAAAAATCCGGCCAAAGAGTATTGGTAAAAAAAAGTTCACTATATGAGCATTGCCATAAAAGAAAATTTGACAGTCTTTGTTTTCCTCCTGTTCTTATCAGTATGTCAACAGGGGGCATATCTTTTGTGTCAAGGTTTTTTTCAATTGTTTCAATACTTATTTTTTCTTTGTTTTTGCATATTTTTTCTACTGCTCTTTTTATCTCGTCTTTAGAGCCGTAGTTTATAGCAAGACACTGAGTAAGTCCTGTACAGTGTTTTGTTTTTTCTATGGTTTGCGAAACTCTTTTTTGCAGTTTTGAAGAAAATTTGCTTATATCGCCTATAATGTTAAATTTGACATTATGTTTAAGATATGTCGGCAACTCTTTTTTGAGATAATTATCCAGTAATTTCATTAGAAAATCAATTTCAACTTTTGGTCTTTTCCAATTTTCTGTACTAAAGGCATAAAGTGTCAAATAACCGATATTTTTTTTTGAGGCATGTATAGTTATGTTTTTAACGGTATTTGCACCTTTTTCATGTCCGAAAATTCTTTTTTTACCTTTAAGATTTGCCCACCTTCCGTTGCCATCCATTATGATAGCAATGTGTTTTATGTCATTCACTTTTAACCTTTCAAGTCAAGTATATTTTCCGATATTTCACACAGCGGTTCTATTTTGTTTTTTTTGATAAAAATAATATCACTATATATTTTGATATCAATAATATTGTTATAATTTGATACAAGCAGTATTTGAGAGTTTTTTCGTATCTCTCCTTCAAAACCGCCATAATTTTTAAATGCAAAATAATATTGTACACTTTTTTCATTTAAATTTTGATTTATAATTTTAAACTGCAACAGCATTTTTTCGCCGTTAAAAAAAAGAGGATATGAGAGTATATTCTTTTGAAGGCAAAATATAAATTTATTTATCATATTTTTATTGATATTTTTTTGTGAATAAAGTATGTCCGTATAGTATTGTTTAAAATTTTTAATCTTTAGGTTTTCAATAATTCTTTTAAACGGTATGTCAAAAGAAAAAAAAGTATTGTTTTGAAAAAAATCAGGTTGCTTGTGTAAATTTGAGAGTATAATAACTCCATCAGTATCTTTAGATATTATGCACCAGTAATTTTTTGATACTTCAAGCTCTTTGTGCGATATGCAGATATTTTTTTTTGAATTGATAAAAAGTTCATATCTTTTTCGGTCAATTTTTTTATCTATTTTTATAGATACCAAAGGAGAATTTTTTAGTGTAATATGTCTGTTCGTCCCTGCTTTGAAAAGTAAATTGAAAAAAAGATTTAAAAACTCTTCAATATTCAAAAATTTTATCCTTATATCTTTTTTGCCAATTCGATAATTTTAAAAGATATGGATAATTTTGTATCTTTTTTCAGCTTTGTTTCATTCCCTTTTTTATCTATAAAGTCTATCTCATTGGTATCTGAGCCAAAACTGTTCTCTTTGGAAACAATATTGAGACACACTGCATCAATATCTTTGTTTTTAATTATCTCTTTTGCACTTTTTTTAGCATCAGATATATTGGTTTCAAGCTTAAAACCTATACTTTTTATATTTTTTTTGTCAAGGCTTTTTAAAATATCAATATTTTTTTTGAGCTTCAAATCAAAATTTTCTTTTATCTGTTCTTTTTTTATCTTTCCGGTCTGTTTTGAAATCGGCACAAAGTCACTGACTGCCGCAGCCATAAAGAGATATGGCATTTTTTTGATAAGTTTTGGCGATTCTTTTTCATTGATATTCGGTTTTCTTATTATACCTTTTTTGGCTACTTCGATAGCTTTTTGACTCATTTCAAGCATCTCTTGTGAGTCTTCGACATTTATGATATGTATATCCTGTGGCAATATACCGTTTTCGCGTGTAGTTACAAGACATACATCACTTCCTTTCAGATAAAGCGCAAGTGCAATTGATGAGGCCATTTTACCGCTTGAAAAATTTGATATATATCTGACATCATCAATTTTTTCTACAGTTCCGCCACCTGTTACGACAACTCTTCTGTCCTGCCAAAAGTCATCTTTTAAAAGTTCTCTGGCACATTTATAAAAAATTTCCGTAGGCTCAGCCATAGCTCCCACACCCTCATCATTGCATGCAAGAAGTTTGTTTTGAGGCTCTATGATGATATTGCCAAATACTTTTAATTTTTTTAAATTTCCCTGAGTGTGAGGATTTAGATACATATTTGTATTGGCTGCGGGAGCTATCAAAATAGGTTTGTTAAAAGCCAAAACCGATTCCAGCAAAAGATTGTCCGATATGCCGGCTCCTATTTTGTTGATGGTATTGGCACTTGCAGGAGCGATAACAAATATATCCGCCCATTTTGATATACCTATATGATTATTGTCATTTGCCCAGCTTTCACTTTCCTTTGTCAGTACAACATTTTGACTGATTGCTTCAAAAGTCAAAGGAGTGATAAACTCTTTGGCACTCTCACTCATAACAACTTTAACTTTAGCTCCGCTTTTTATAAAAAGTCTTATAAGCTCCAAAGATTTGTATATAGCTATACTGCCGGTTATCCCTACCGCAATTTGTTTATTTTTTAACAATTTTGTATTCATGAGTGTTTCCCGAAAAATTTATAAAAAAAGTTTTCTATGGTTTTTAGTTTACTTCTGCTTATGGCAAGTGATCCTTTTTTTATATCTTTTGTTACGGTAGTACCTGCGGCAATCATAACATCATCTTCTATATTTACCGGAGCTATAATTTGTGTATCGCTTCCTATGAAAACATTTTTACCTATTTTCGTTTTATATTTTGCTTTGCCGTCATAGTTGCAAGTAATCGTTCCGGCACCTATGTTTGTTCCTTCATTTATATCGCTGTCTCCAAGATAACTTAAGTGTCCTGCTTTAACCCCTTTGAGAGTTGATTTTTTGATTTCCGTAAAATTTCCGATGCGGGAATTTTCTATGTATGACTTTGGTCTTATGTGAGCTAAAGGTCCTATTGAAGAGTTGATAATGACACTATCTTCAATAATTGAGCTTGATTTGATATGAGAATTTGTAATTTTACTGTTTTTAAGTATGGATACACAGCTTTCAATTATACACTCTCCTTCAAATTTTACTCCTTCTTCGATATATATCGTATCGGGAAGCCTGAGTGTAATTCCGCTTGACATAAGAGTCTCTTTAATTCTCTTTTGCATTATCTCTTCGGCACCGCAGAGATCTTTTTTAGAATTAACCCCTTTGAAATTTTCCTCTTTTACATATATGGGTTTTATAATTTTTCCATCTTTTTTTGCCAACTCTATAATATCGGTTAAATAATACTCTTTTGATTGATTATTGTTTTTTAGTAAAGGAATGTAATTTTTGAGTATATCTTTTTTTATCAGATATACACCCGCATTCACACTTTTGATATCAAGTTCATCTTCGGTTGCATCTTTTTGTTCTATAATTTTTAAAACTTCATTGTTTTTGATAAAAACTCTTCCGTATCCGCTGGGGTCTTCAAGTCGGATAACACTCATAACTATATCAGCATCAATTTTACCAAACTTTTCCAATTCGTCACTTTTGATAAGAGGCATATCTCCGTTTAAAATCAAAACCTTGTCGTGCTTAAAATCTATATTTCTCAAAGCCCCGCCTGTACCGGGATAATTTTTGACATCCTGTAAAACAAACTCTATATCATCAAAATATTTTTCTATCTCTTTTCGGACTAATTCCGATTGGTTATAGAGTATTACTTTTATATCGTTGCTTATCTTTTTTGATTCTTTTATAGAGTAATAAATCATCGCATGGCCACTTATGGTATGCAATACTTTTGGAAGAGTTGATTTCATTCTGGTGCCGAAACCGGCTGCCAAAATAACTATGGATATATCCTTCATATATTTCCTTTTGTGGTAAAAATATATGAATTTTAGCAAAAAAATGATTAAAATCTCATCTAATTACATAAAATGACGATATTATAAAAGATTTAATCAACTTTTAACGCAAAAGTCATTAAAATAAATATTAAAACTCTTATGCAAGGTGTAGATATATGGATTTGGGAACCGTTATAGGTTTGGTGTTAACTTTAGCACTACTATTTGGTGCAATGGCAATGGGTGTCGGATTAGGGCCATATATTGATATCCCTTCCATACTTATAGTTTTTGGTGGAACAACCGGCGTTTTGATGATAGGTTTCAAAATGGAGCAGATCAAAGCGGCCGCGAAAGTTTTTAAAATAGCCATAAAGCCTCCGCAGATTGATTTGCAAGCAACCATTACCAAAATGGTCGAATACTCTACAAAAGCCAGAAAAGATGGTATTTTGGCACTTGAAGCAGATGCAAACAATGAAGAAAATGAATTTTTGAAAAAAGGCCTTTCTATGGCAGTTGACGGTAGTGAGCCAGATACTATAAGAGAACTTCTTGAGATAGATATGGATCAAGCAAGCGGAAGACACAAATCAAATGCTTCACTTTTTGATCAGATTGCCGGATTTGCGGGTGCTATGGGTATGATAGGAACACTTATAGGTCTTGTTGCCATGCTTTTAAATATGAGTGATCCTTCTGCTATTGGTCCTGCTATGGCAGTTGCCTTGCTTACAACAATGTACGGAGCAATGCTCGGAAATATCGTGGGTGCTCCTGTGGCAAATATACTTCTTATAAGAGATGCTGATGAAATATTGCTAAAAACACTTATTATAGAGGGTATTATGTCTATACAAGCAGGGGATAATCCGAGAAATCTTGAGGCAAAACTATTGGCATTCCTGCCTCCGAAAGACAGAGTTAGTCAATTTGACAAATGATAAGGTAAAATAATGGCAAAAAAATGTCCTGAACCGGATTGTCCGAAATGTTTGCCCGGATGGCTGGCGGCATTTGGCGATTTGATGTCACTGCTTTTGACCTTTTTTGTTTTATTGCTTTCTATGTCCAGTATGGATGCCAAAAAGATTCAAGAAGCGGTTGGCTCACTTGCGGGAGCTCTTAGTGTGCTTGAAGGCGGAACGAAAATGGAAATAAGCAGGGAAAAAGTAGAACTTCCCTCGGTTCAGCAGATTAAGATAAGCAAAGAAAAAATGCAGCAAAAAGATATAATAGAACAATTTCAAAAAACACTGACCGAAGTAAATGAAATGTTAAAAACTACGGGCAGTCCCGATATAGTTCTTGAAGAAGCCGAAAAAGGTTTTCTTTTAAGATTGCCCGCAACTTTGCTTTTTGCACCGGCAGATGCAAGGATTGTCAATGATGATGCTATTTTGTTTTTAAAACGAATAGCTCTTATCGTGCAAAAATTACCCAAAAATATAACAATTGATGCCATTGGATATACCGACAACACTCCTCCGCCTATAAACAGCCCCTATAAGGATAATTGGGAACTTTCTGCCGCAAGAGGGGTATCGGTAGTAAAAGAACTTATAAAAGACGGAGTGGATTCAAAAAGACTAAAGGCTTCAGGAAGAGCTTCAAACAATCCGGTCGCATCCAATTCCACCCAAGAAGGAAGAGCAAAAAACAGTAGAGTGGAACTCTACTTTTTTTCAGCGGGAACAAACGGTGAAAATAAAGCTCAAAAAAGTATACTTGATATGAGTAAAAACAGTAAATGAGATATTTTATAGCTTTATTTTTTTCAATTACACTTTTTGGAGCAGATAAAATTACCGTTCCGACAGTAAATCTGTCTCTTTCTGCGCCAAATACCCCGCAACAGCTTGTAGCAAGCCTAAATGTTTTGGTTGTTTTAACAATACTTGTATTGGCTCCGAGTATTGTTATGGTTATGACAAGTTTTATCAGACTTGTAGTGGTATTTTCTTTTTTAAGACAAGCTTTGGGAACCCAGCAAATGCCTCCCTCACAACTTATGGTGGCACTTGCAATGATACTTACATTTTTTATTATGCAGCCAGTTGGAGAAAAAGCTTATAATAGTGCAATAAAGCCTTATATACAAAAAAAGATAGGATATGAAGAAGCTTTTACAAAAGCTGTTAAACCGTTTAAATCTTTTATGATAAGAAATACGAGGGAAAAAGATTTGGCTCTTTTTTTTAGAATAAGACATTTGAAAAATCCAAAAAATATTGATGATGTTCCATTGATGGTTGCAATTCCTGCTTTTATGATAAGTGAACTTAAAACTGCTTTTGAGATCGGATTTCTTATCTATATGCCGTTTTTGGTTATAGATATGGTTGTAAGTTCCGTTTTGATGAGTATGGGTATGATGATGCTTCCCCCCGTTATGATTTCACTGCCTTTTAAATTACTTATATTTGTATTGGTTGACGGTTGGAATCTTTTGGTGGGAAATCTTGTAGAGAGCTTCAAATAAACAATAAAAGGCAAATATATAAATTGAATTGCGATTATTTTGGAAAATGCGGCAGTTGTACTCTGTGGAGATATGACTATAATGAACAATTGAAGATAAAAATTAAAAAAGTAAAAGATCAATTTAAAAATTTTTATGACAAAGAAATTGAAATTTTCATATCTGAAAAAGAAAATTTTAGAAACAGAGCAGAATTTCGCATATGGCATAGTGGCGATAAAATCAGCTATGCCATGAACGGATTTGGCAAAAAAGATACAGTTTTGATAAAAAAATGCCAAATTGTCCAAAAAAAGATATTGAATTTAATGCCCGATATCATTTCATATATCCAAAATATACCCGTTTTAAGAGAAAAGCTTTTTGCCGTAGAATATATCAATGGTGAAAATATATTATTAACCCTGATATATCATAAAAAAATAGACGAAATATGGTTTAATGAAGCAAAAAATATGGAAAAATACTTTAATATCCATATTATAGGCAGATGTCGTGGTATAAAATTGATACTTAGTCAGGATTTTATATACCAAAAGTTGCAAGTATTAAATAAAAAATATATTTACAAGATATATGAAAATTCATTTTTGCAGCCAAATACAAAAGTAAATGAAAAAATGATATCGTGGGTTAAAGATAATTCATCAAAATTTGGTGGAGATTTTCTTGAATTATACTGCGGACACGGTAACTTTACACTGCCTTTAAGTGAAAACTTTGATAAGGTTTTAGCCACAGAAGTGTCTAAAAACTCCATAAGATCAGCTCTTGAAAATGTCAAGTTAAATGATATAAAAAATATATCTTTTGTAAGATTATCCAGTGAAGAGTTAACACAGGCTTTAAACAAGGAAAGAGATTTTAGAAGATTAAAAGATATAAATCTTGAGGATTATAGTTTTGACACAGTTTTTGTTGATCCGCCAAGAGCAGGTATAGATAAAAAAACTATTCAACTGTTGCAAAGATTTAGCAATATTATCTATATATCATGCAATCCTCTAACTTTAAAAAGAGATTTGGAGATTTTAAAAACAACCCACCAAGTTGAAAAATTTGCGATATTTGATCAATTTGTTTACACGGAGCATTTGGAGTGTGGAATAATACTTTCAAAAATGGTATAATGCACGATTATTTTTATCCTGAATATTAAATTTATCTAAGGAATTGTTATGGAATGTGAATTTCCCACCGTCAATGAAAAAAATGACGAAATTAGAAAGATATTTGAAGAGGTAAAAACCATAGCTGTTATCGGGCTGTCTCCCAAGCCTGAAAAAGACAGTCATCAAGTTGCCAAATATCTTCAATCGGTAGGTTATAAGATTATACCGGTTTATCCCAAAGAGGAGAAAATTCTTGGAGAAAAGGTTTATAGATCTTTAAGTGAGATACCTCATGGTGTTGATATGGTAGATATGTTTAGAAAACCTGCCATTGCCGATACAATAGTAGATGAAATTGCAAAAAGAGATGATGTAAAAGTACTGTGGCTTCAAAAAGGCATAGTTAATAATAATGCTGCACAAAAAGCAAAAGATATGGGTTTGAAAGTTGTACAAAACAAATGTTCTATGGTAGAACACAGAATAAATTTTTCATAAGGTTAAAAATGATACCGTTAAGTGAGATAATAGAAGCAAAAAAGAGAATAAATGGGGTTGTCAATAAAACACCTTTTGCAAATGCACCTTTGCTTAGTCAAAGAGTGGGTTATGAAGTTTTTTTAAAGAAAGAAAACCTTCAGATAACCGGTGCTTACAAGATAAGAGGTGCTTACAATAAAATATCATCTTTAAGCAAAGAAGAGAAAAAAAGAGGTGTTATAGCTGCAAGTGCAGGAAACCATGCCCAAGGAGTTGCATACAGTGCAAAGGCTTTTAATGTTCCGGCAACAATTATCATGCCAGAAGCAACTCCTCTTTTAAAAGTTGTAGGAACTAAGGCATTGGGAGCTAAAGTTGTGCTAAAAGGGGAGAATTATGATGAAGCATACGAATATGCTTTGCAGTATGCAAAAGAAAACGGTTTAACTTTTATACACCCTTTTAAAGATGACAAGATTATGGCAGGGCAGGGTACGGTTGCACTTGAAATGTATGATGAAGTTGATGACCTTGATATGATACTCGTTCCCATAGGCGGAGGCGGACTTATAAGCGGTATAGGATCTGCTATCAAACAGCTTGATCCGCATATAAAAGTTATAGGAGTAACCGCAAAAGGAGCTCCTGCCATGTATGAATCTTACAAGGAGAAAAAAGCTCTCAGTACAAAAAATGTAAGAACAATTGCAGATGGAATTGCCGTAAGAGATGCCAATGAAAAAAATTTAAAAATTATACTTGAATGTGTTGATGATATTATTCAAGTCAGTGATGATGAGATAGCAAATGCGGTTTTATTTTTGCTTGAGAAACAAAAGATAGTGGTTGAGGGTGCGGGAGCGGTAGGAGTAGCCGCCTTAATGCATTCAAAAATCAAAGAAGAAGGTAAAAAAGTAGGTGTAGTTATAAGCGGCGGAAATATAGATGTAGGGATGCTTTCGGTAATCATAGAAAAAGGCCAGATAAAAGCTCACAGAAAAATGAAACTGCTTATAACTTTGATAGATAAGCCCGGAGCATTAAGACGCCTGACAGATATATTTGAAGAATTGAGTGCAAATATTATACAGATTGATTACGACAGAACATCAACCACATTGTCTTATGGTGATGCAAATGTTACTATAGCTCTTGAGACTAAAGGTGAAGAGCATCAAGGCAACATAAGAGAAGCTTTGAAAAAACATGGATATAGATTTCATGAAGAATTTTAGAGGATTATTCCTCTAAAAATCTTATAATTTCATTTTTTAGCTTATCTTTTTCAATCACCGTGTTGTGTAACACGGGAGATTTAAACAGATCGGATATGCTTTTGGGAATTTCGGTCTGCATTGTATTTGAGATACTTTTTAGAGCTTCAAGATCGGAAAATCTGGTTTGATTCTCACAGCTTATGGCATTCATAACGGCAGGAGCAAATTTTGTCCATTCTGCAGTTGAACAGATAACTGTTTTTCTTCTTGAACATTTTATGTCGTCATATGCTTTTATACAGGTTGCGGTATGAGGATCCATAAGATACTCTTTGACTGAAGAGTACTCGGATATATAGTGTTTGGTTTCATCGTCATTGCAGTAGTATCCTCTAAAGTCTTTTTTTATGCTTTCATGCTCGTCTTTTGTCAATTTGTAAAAACCGTTTTGTTTTAATGAATCCATTAATTCTTTGCATCTGTGCGCTCCAAACTTGTCAAAAAGAAGTCTCTCAACATTGGAAGATATGAGTATATCCATAGCAGGAGAGATTGTTTTTTTAAGTTTTCTGTCTCTTATGTCATAAACACCCTTATTGATAAGGTCGCTTAGTATATTGTTTATATTGGCTGATATGAGTATCTTTCTTATGTTTACACCCATTTTTTTTGCATAGTAAGCACCCAGGGCATCACCAAAATTTCCGCTTGGAACCGCTATATATATCTCTTCGCCTAAAGTTATGTTGTTTGATTCGACAAGTTTGATATAAGAGTAGATATGATAAATTATCTGAAAAATAATTCTTCCAAAATTTACCGAATTTGCCGCACTTAGTTTGATATCTTTTTTTTGCAGTTCGGATTTGAATTCATCTGACGAAAGCAGAGATTTGAGTGCACTTTGAGCATCATCAAAATTGCCGTGAATTCCTATAACTTTTAAATTGTTGCCTTTTTGTGTAATCATTTGAAGTTTTTGCACATCACTTGTGCCGCCTTCGGGATATATACATACCACTTTTATATTTTCTTTGTCTGCAAAACTGTTTAGTGTAGCCGGTCCGGTATCTCCGCTTGTAGCTGCAAGTATAAGATAATTCTCATTTTCCTCTTTTGCCAAATGAGAAAGTATATATCCGAACGGCTGAAGGGCCATATCTTTAAAAGCTCTCGTTGGACCATGGTATAATTCACTGACAAACAGTATATCTTCTACCTGTTTGACAGGTACGACATTTTCTTTGTCATCCCATTTATCATATAAGTTTAATGCATTCTCAACTATTTTGCTTTCTATATCAATTTCAAAGAGATTTATGATTTTTTTACTAAATTCTTTGTATGAAAGTCCTATACAGTTTTTTAAAAAATTATTATCAATTTTTGGAAGAGTTTCAGGTATATAAAGCCCGCCGAAACTTGCACTCGGATTTTTTATGGCTTGTGAAAAAGTTACACTTTTGGGTTTTTTTCCATCATTTCCTCTTGTTTCTATAAAATTCATTTTACTCCTTTATTACCGTTCCGATTCCCTCGCTTGTAAATACTTCAAGCAAGAGTGAGTGCTCAATTCGCCCATCAATTATATGAGCTTTTTTACAGCCTGCTTCAACAGCTTCAACAGAAGCATTGACTTTTGGAAGCATACCGCCGCTTATAACATTTTTTTCTATAAGATTTGATATTTCATTTTTATTGAGTGTTGATATGAGATTTTTATTTTCATCCAATACTCCAAGTGTATCAGTTAAAAATATAATTTTTTCAGCTTTTAAACTTGCGGCCAATTTACTTGCAACCAAATCAGCATTTATATTCAATCCTGTTCCGTCATAACTTGCTGCAATCGGTGCAACAACCGGTACAAAACCATCATCCATAAGTTTTTGTATAACAGTGGTGTCAACTTTTGTTATATCGCCTACAAGTCCGTATTTGCCGTTGTCAAGTGGTTTTGCGAAAAAAAAGTTTGCATCTTTTCCGGTAATTCCTATTGCTTTTGCACCATGGTGGTTTAGCATAGTGGTTATCTCTTTGTTGATATTGCCGCTAAGCACCATTTCAACTACTTCCATACTTTCTTTGTCGGTTACTCTTAGTCCATTGATAAATTCACTCTCGATTTTAAGCTTGTCAAGCAAGGAGGTTATCTTTTTTCCGCCACCGTGTACTATGATAAGTTTAATACCTACTAAATGAAAAAGAGCAATATCCTGAGCAAATTTATCTTTTAGAACTTCATTTATCTGGGCGGATCCGCCGTATTTTATCACAAATGTTTTACCCGAATGCTCTCGTATATAAGGAAGAGCATCTAAAAGTATTTGGGCTTTTTCTATCCTGGTTTTCACCTTAAAATCTCCTTTTTGCAAAGCAAATCTTTGCTTGTGCAATTTTATCAAATATTGCCATAATTATCTATAAAACTCTTTATCTTTCGAATAATCTTTTTATCTATGATTACTTCAAGTTCCATAACCGAAAGTGGCAAATCAAAGTTTTTTATCTTTACCATATCTTTTGCAGTAACAAGCAGTGAAGAAGCATTATATTTTAAAAATATATCTTTTAACTCTTTTTGAGTAAAAAAATGATGATCTTCAAAATACTCTTTGGCTATTAGCGTGCCGTCTTTGGGCAAATATGTCTCTAACCTTTCAGGCTTTGCTATGGCAGTAACAAGCACCATTTTATCTGTCGGGTTTATAATGGTAACTTTTCTTGTAAAATCTTTTTCTTCAACTGCAACTATATCGGCTTTTTTGTATAAACTCTTTGGCTCTCTGTATCCTCCGCTTGGCAAACAAAAGTTGTTTGTCGGTTCTTGTGCAGGTTTTAAGAGAATATCAAATTTTTTGATATTGTGTTTGTGAAAGGCATCATCTAAAAATACACTTTTAATACCATGTTTTTTGGCATATACAATGGCATCTTCTCTGTTTTTCGAGACTAAAACCATTGTATCCTTAAGATAATTTTTATAAAGTAAAGCTTCATCACCACACGATTTGACAGGAGTATGTTCAGTTACATTTAGTAGTTTTGTACCTTTTCTTTTGTATCCTCTCAAAATTACGGCACTGTTTTTTTGATTTTTTAAAAGTGCCAAAGTAAAAGGAGTTTTACCGTTTCCTCCAACTGTAAGATTTCCTATGCTGATAACAGGCAATCCAAACTCTTTCGGTTTTGAAAAAGCTCTTTTGGATAAGACAATTATACAGTAAATTGCAGTAAATGGTATGAGTAAAAATGAAAGAATTTTTTGAGAAGTTTTTTTTGGGTAGAAAAGATACTCTTCTACCCAAAAAAAAAGTTTTCGCATATATTTAAACTCTTGTTTTGGCTATATTTTTAACTGATTCACATATATACATGACTTCTTCATTGCTAAGACTGGGATATATCGGAAGAGAGAGTATCTGTTGATAATTTGTTAAAGCTGTCGGAAAATCATTGATTCTTAGGTTGTACTTGCTTTTATAATAACTCAATAAATGAATAGGTATGTAATTCAGTCCTGTTCTTATATTTTTAAGGGCTAATTCTCTGGCAAAAGAATCTCTGTTTTTGTCAACTTTTATAATATATCTTGCATATACATGATCCCTTTTTTTAACAGGTAAAGATATATGTGCAGTATCTGCAAGCTCTTTGTCATAAATGGCAGCTATCTCTTTTCTTCTTTTTATAAAAGCATTATTTTTTTTAAGCTGTGCTATGCAAAAAGCTGCATCAAGCTGTGACAAGTCATATTTAACTCCGATATCTACAACATCATACACATAATCAAGATCTCCGTATTTTTCCCAACCCTCACTTACAATCGCATGGTTTCTTAAAAGTCTGGCTCTTTTATCCAACTCTTCATCATTCGTGGTAATTATACCGCCGTTTACGACATTGTTTACACTGTGGGGACTAAAACTGAAAGTTGTCAGTGTTGTTTTCGGAAGTGAGCCTATTATTTTACCGTTATAGGTTGCTCCCATTGCGTTTGATGCATCCTCCAAAACCATTACACCATGTTTTTGTGCAATATCATATATTTCATCCATTGCAGCTGGCTGGCCGGCAACATGTGTAACAAAAACCGCTTTTAATTTTTTGTGTTTGGATTTTGTAAGAACTTCATCTAATTTTAAAGGATCGATATTGAAATCATCTTTATCGATATCTACAAAAATAGGCTCTGCATCAAAATGTCTGATAACCTCCGCAACCGAAGGAAAGGCATTGACTGAGCAGACGATTTTGTCACCTCTTTTTAATTCTATACTCATCATTGATAGATGCATTGCCGCAGTTCCGCTGGAAGTGGTTATCGCATATGAACTTTTTGCATAGTCGGAAAAATTTTCTTCCAAAACTTTGGTTTTGTTTGTACTGGTTTGATTTAGTACATCTTTTATCTGTTTTAATTCGCTATCATCAATAGATGGTTTAAAAAACGCAATTTGTTGCATATTTTATCCTTTTTATAGTTTTGCATCTCTTGGGTATAAAAAGTCATGCCCTATACTTCTTGCACTGACTTTTGCTATCACAGGAGGTTTTCTTTTGAATTGGTTTTTGTATATTTTTTGTATAACCAAATTACATAAATCTTTTTCAAATCCAAGCCGGAGCAATTCATCAAAACTCAATCTCTCGTCTACATATTTTTCCAAAACTTTGTCTATTTGGGCATAAGTATATCCCAAATCATCTTCATCTTTTTGGTTTTCCCACAAGTCGGCCGAAGGAGGTTTTGAGATAATGCTCTTTGGAATTCCAAGGTAGCTTGCAAATTCAAATATATCACTTTTGTAAATATCTCCTATAGGATTTATTGCACTTGCTAAATCACCAAATAAAGTACCGTAACCCAAAAGAAGCTCACTTTTGTTACTGGTGCCTATAACTAAAGCATTCTCTCTTGCACTTATATCATAAAGTATGCACATTCTCAGTCTGGCACTTAAATTGCCGATTCTAAGATTGTTCATATCTTTGTCTATATAAGCTTTAAGCATAGGTTCTATGGATTTGATTTCATATCTTATATCAAATTTATCACAAAGCTCTTTGGCATCTTCAATGCTTTCTTTGCTGGAAAACTGAGACGGCATCAAAATGCAAAGAAGATTTGAATTGAAAGCTTTTTTTGCCAAAACCGCTACTACTGCGGAATCAATACCGCCACTTAAGCCGACTACGGCATTATGCAAAGAAGTTTTTAAAACTTCATCTTTTAAAAAATTTACTAAAAAATCTTCCAACAGTTCAAATCTTTTTAGCATCACCTGCCTTCAGTTAAAATCTAACTATTTTACTAAAATTTTACTTAACGAGAACTTTTAGATATAATGCTTTTTTTGAAATTATATACTTAAAAAGTAAACGGGATTTAAATATGAAGATAAAACACAGAGCTTTCGGAGCATATCAGACGAATTGCTATATCGTAAGTGATACAAAGAGCGATATTATTATCGATCCGGGAGTCGGAGCAACAAAATGGGTTAAGGAAAATGTAACGAATCCCTTGGCCATACTTAACACCCATGGACACTTTGATCATATATGGAGTGACTGTGAGTTAAAAAAAGATTTAAATGTTCCTGTGTATATACCAAAAGATGATGCTTTTATGCTTGAAAAGGATATCTTTAACCAGTCTCAACCGGTTTGCGATGCAAATGTATTGGTTGAAAAAGATGAAGTTTTTGATATAAACGGAATTATTGTAAAATATATCTTTTTCCCGGGACATACACCCGGTTGTTCCGTTATAGAGATAGATAAATACTGGTTTAGCGGAGATTTTATCTTTGAAGGTTCCATAGGAAGAGTTGATTTTCCGTATTCCAATCCTCATGATATGAAAAATAGTCTTGAAAAATTTTTAAAAATAACATATGACAGGAAAGTTTATACAGGCCACGGTAATGCAACCACTATAAAAAATGAGCAAAAAAATGTACCGTATTGGCTGAATTATTTGTGATCTTTATTTTTACGATTGCTTCTTGTCTTTTTCAATTTAAGTTTTAGTACATGTTCAGGAAGTATTACCGCATCAAATTTTCCTTCAAAAACTTTTATATCATTGATGCTCCCGATTACATCAACCTCCCTTTTTCTTGCATCTTCAAATTTTGCATGTGCTTCAAAAATAACTGTATCCCCGACTTTTACAGGAGCGAGAAATTTACTTACCGCACCTATAAGCACAACATAAGGATCGTTTACCGCAGCCATTGCCGCAAAATCAGCGGCACAAAAAGTAAAACCTCCATGTATGAGACCCATATCATCTACAGCCATCTCTTTTGTGCATCTTAATTTTACTTGTGCATAATTTTCTTTTAAGCTAACTATATCTCCGCTTAAATACTTTTTTATTTTGGTATGGGTTTTTAAATTGATTGATTCATCATCTTCAATATAATTATCAAGCAAAACCGGCTCTTCGTTTTTATCCACTTTTTTCTCCTGTACCGTCTGTGTTATTTGTATATCGGATTAGATAACAATATATTTAATTATGTATTATAAATTTATACCACTTTGCAAAAGTTTAATGCATAATTTGGGTTTAAGGATTAAAATTATACAATTATCTAAAGAAAATATTTTTCTTTAGATAATATAAGGAGTTTATTATGGCAAGAGTTGGAAATTCTATCATAAAAGGTATAGAAATTGATGAGATAATCGGATTGTTAAACAAAGCATATGCAGATGAGTGGTTGGCATATTATCAGTATTTTATAGAAGCAAAAGTTATAAAAGGCATCATGAAAGATGCGGCAATTGCAGAGTTGGATCAACATGCAACAGATGAGCTAAGACATGCAAATATGGTTGCTGACAGGATAGCACAGCTTGGGGGAACTCCTCTTCTAAATCCCAAAGAGTGGTTTGTGCATACAAATTGCGGATATGAAGAGCCGGAAAATTTTGATGTTGTTGCAATACTTAAAGATTCTATCAAAGGCGAGCAGTGTGCTATAAAGACATATTCAAATTTAGCTGAAGCCGTAAAAGGAAAAGATATAATTACTTATGACTTGGTAAGTGAAATTTTAGCTGATGAAGTAGAACACGAAGAAGATCTTCAGGCATTACATGATGATATCTTTGAATTTATAGAAGAGATAAGATCTATAAGATAGCTTTTATATACACTCTTTTTGGAGCAGGGTATCCCTCTATGGTTAGGTTTGGATTGTTTTTATCAAGAAAATCCTCCAAACTTTGGGAATCTATCCATTTGGTTTTTCTCTGCTCCAAAGCATCTGTTTTTTTAATATGCAATACTTTTACACTTTTAAAACCGGCTCTGTAAAGCCAGTTTTTCAATGCCGGTATAGTGGGTATGAAGTAAATATTTGGTATTTTGGAATATCTTTCTTTTGGAGTAAGAGCCGTATGGCTTTCCCCATCGATCATAAAAGTATCAAGTATCAACTCTCCATTTTTCTTCAATCCCTTTTTTAGTGACTTTAATGTAGATATAGGGTCGCTTCTGTGATAAAGAACTCCAAGACAAAAAATAATATCAAATTTAATATCATATATATCAAGATGTTCTACCCCGAGAAGCTCATAGATTATATTGCTTTTTATATATCTGTTTAAAAAATCAAACTGAGTTTTAAAAAGTGGTGACGGGTCAAAACCTATGATATTTTTCGGCTTGTGTTTTAGCATTCTAAACATATAGTAACCGTTATTGCATCCTATGTCCGCCACAATTTTGTCTTTCAAATCAAAATACGGTTCTATCAGATTGTATTTAATGTAACTTTGCCATTCGGAATCTATAAAAGTATCAAAAATCTCAAAAGGTCCTTTTCTCCATGGCTTTAATTTTTTTGCATAAGAATTTATTATCTCTTTTTGAGTTTGGGTTACATTATCCGATTTGACAGTTATAATATCTTCAAAAGTAATTTTACATTCCGGTATATCAGGAAGGTTTAAAAGTTCTTCTCTTAAGGGGGCTAAATTTTTGAAATTAAGAGTTTTTTCTCTTTGTTGCCTTATCTCTTGCAGCAAGTTCATTTTTTGTTGTTAAAATCTATAAGATTTTTATCGCAAGTTTTGTGATATATCCCCATACCGTCATAATACTCTTTACAGTCATTGTAATATCTTGTTGATATACCTCTTTCATTGATATATAAACAACCGGTAAATAAAAAAAGTATAACAATCATTAACAAATATTTCATAAAACAAATGATAACATATTAAAAATTAAAATCAGGTTGCTTGTAATGAATACATTGGAAATATTTAAAAAAATTTGTACAATTCCGCATTGCTCACATAATACTGAAAAACTTAGAGATTTTATAGAAGAGTTTTGTTTGAAAGAGGGTTGTTTTGTAGAGATTGATACAGCCGGCAATATACTTGCTAAAAAAGGATATCCTGAAATTTGCCTGCAAGCCCACTATGATATGGTATGTGTAGGAAAAGCGCCGAAGCTTGAACTCTATGAAGAAAACGGATATTTAAAAGCAAAAGATTCATCGCTTGGTGCCGATAACGGTATCGGAGTTGCCTTGATGCTAAATGCCGCACAAAGTTGTAACAATGTTGAATTACTTTTTACAAATGATGAAGAAGTTGGAATGATTGGTGCTAACAATTTACAGCTTGCACCAAAGTCGAATAAAGTTTTAAATCTTGATACGGAGGAGTTTGGTAAAGTATTTATAGGTTGTGCGGGCGGGGTTGATATCACAATAAAAAAAGAATACAAAAAAGAAATGCTATTGGATTGTGATATTTACAAGATAAGCATATCAGGATTGCCGGGAGGCCATAGCGGAGTTGATATAGATAAACATATACCAAATGCTATAAAAGAGATAGGTTTTTATCTTAGAGAATTTTATCCGAAAATTATAACACTCAATGCAGGAGAGGCCATAAACTCCATACCAAGAAATGCGAAAGCTTTTATAGCTTTGAAAAAAGGAGAAACCCCACCTGTATATAAGTTCGTAACTATAGAAAAAATTCACTCTGATTTTGATAGTTGTTTTAGTGATTCAAAAGAGATTATAGATATGATATGCGGATTTGCAAATGGTGTAAGAGGATATGATAAAGAGTTGCAAATACCGACTAAAAGTGTTAATTTATCAAAAATTCAAACTATAAATGATACTATTGTTTTAAATATATTTCCAAGAGCCAATAATGATTTTTTGCTTGAGAGGCTAAAAAATGAGATAATTTCATATTTTGTTACTTTAGGGTGTGAAATAAATATTTCAAATCAGTATGGTAGCTGGGAACCTATAATCAGTAATTTCACGAAAGATGTTTATAGAATATACAAGGAAGAATTTCAGGATATTTCATATGCAGCCATACATGCCGGTCTTGAATGTGGTGTTTTGCTTGAAAAATTCATAGATAAAAAATATATCGCATCCATAGGTCCAAACATATACAATCCACACTCCGTTTATGAGAGATGTGAAATAAGTTCGGTTTTAAAAATTGAAAAGATTATAAAAAAACTATTACAAAAATTATAAAATTATAAGGATAAGAGATGTCACTGTTGGAGTCAAAAAATATACCATTGGGAAGTAAATTACCTGAGTTTGTGTTGAAAGACCCCTATGGCAAAGATTATGATATAAAAAAACAAATAGCCAAGAACGGACTGCTTGTGTTTATAACATGCAATCACTGTCCTTATGCCCGGGCTGTTTGGGAAAGAGTAAAAGAGATTATCCGTTTTGCCAAAAAGCTTGAAGTCAATGCTATTGCGGTAAATCCGAATATACATCCAAACTATCCTGATGATTCACCTGCAAAAATGAAAGAGAAGATTGAGGATGAAAAATTGGATTTTCCTTATCTTGTAGATGAAACGCAGGAGTTTTCAAAACTACTTGATGCTGTTTGTACTCCTGATATATATCTTTTTGATAAAAATGCCAAGCTGTATTATCACGGGCGTCTTGATGACAATTGGCAAGATAAGCTCAAAGTAGAAAAAGAAGATTTAAAAGATGCATTGATATTGCTTTTTACCGGTAAAAAACCACCAATGCCACAGTATCCGTCTATGGGATGCTCAATAAAATGGCTTGATACTGTAGTAGGGTAGTGCGGCTATATAGGTAGCAACTGTTTTAGATTGGTTTGAAACTTTTTTTGCTTTTGCAGACTTTTGTCAAAAAACATTCTGTATCACATTTTGGATTTTTGGCTGTACAAATATATCTGCCAAACAATACCATGGCTTGGTGGAAAATGTGTAAGTCGTCTTTAAGAATTCTAACCAAATCGTCCTCTGTTTTTTTAACAGTTTTTGCATAGCTAAGACCAAGTCTGTGAGAAACTCTAAATACATGTGTGTCAACTGCCATCAAATTTGCATTTGTAAATTCTATCAGCACCACATGGGCAGTTTTTTGGCCGACTCCGGCAAGTTTTATAAGTTTTTTCTCATCAAGCGGTATTTCTCCATTGTACTCTTCTTCAACCTGTTTTGCCATTTTTATAAGATTTTTAGCTTTATTGTTGAAAAATGAACAGCTTTTTATCAATTCTTTTACTTCATCAAGTTTTGCTTTTGAGAGTTCGTTTATAGTAGGATATTTTTTAAAAAGATCAGGTGTAATGATATTGACCCTTTTGTCTGTACATTGTGCCGAAAGTATAACTGATACAAGCAATTCATAAAGAGATGTATACTTAAGTTCGGTTTTTGCATCTTTGTAATGATTTATAAATTGCTCTTTTATAAAAGTTATCTCATCTTTTGTTGCTTTTTTCAAAATATCTCCTCTTGCTAAATTATACTTAAAAAATATAAAAAAATAGATAAAAACTATCTTTATCAGGAACTCTTGACAATTAAGGAAAATCTGACTATAATTTCACCTCAATTACATTGATGGGGTGTCGCCAAGCGGTAAGGCAACTGGTTTTGGTCCAGTCATGCGGGGGTTCGAATCCCTCCACCCCATCCATGTTATACCACATATCGCGGGATAGAGCAGTTTGGTAGCTCGTCGGGCTCATAACCCGAAGGTCGGAGGTTCAAATCCTCCTCCCGCAACCAATT
>CAZKWE010000060.1:0-36120 GCA_964556545.1 uncultured Campylobacteraceae bacterium
CTGTAAAAATCTATCTTCACTAACCAAAGAGAAAAATCCATCCTCATCTTCTTCCTCATAATTACTCATAAGCTTTTTAAATACGGATTTTACTTTATCATCTCTTGTCTGGTTGTGAATAATGATATTTTTGTCAAATTCTCCTGCAGCATAAGAGAATGTTGCAAAAACCAAAATAAAAACCAAAAGTATATTTTTAAGCATTTTGTCTCCTTTTTTTCAGTTTAAATAATTGTAACACAATTATATTGCAAAAGCATTGCAAAATTAAAAAATTTAATTAATCTTTAAAAATAATCATCAAGAGTTAATTAGAAGTTTATTGATCGGAGATTTGTGGCAATCGCATTTTCCATTCTTTAAGGCTTCCGCCCCACAGAGCATCGCCACCCAACTCTATAAGTTTATATTTGCCATTTATTTTCTCAAATAGCAGTCTTGAATTTCCTTTTTGAGTATAAGCATTCGAGTTTGAAATATTTTGGACGAGCTTTTTCCATTTTACATACAGATATCTTTTTGATCCGTCACTTGTTATCTTGTCTATCCAATAATCAAAATCAAGTATTTCATAAGTTCTGAAATCTTTTTCAACAGCTTGTCTAAAGAGCATATAGTCTTGTAAAAAATTATCCTTGTCTACCAATGCAAAAAAACTATCTTCATTTTCTTCTTTGTAATATTTCATAAGTTGTCTAAAAGTTATTTCGATATTTTGATTGATATTTTGTGATATATTGTTTTTTTTATTTCCCATTGCATATGATGCACTGCCAAAAAGTAAAAAAGCAACAATAAATATATTTTTAAACATTTTGAACCCCTTTTTTACGATCTTTAAATAATTGTAACACAATTACATTGCAAAAGCATTGCATTTGTCCAAGAGTGATAACGGGAGATAGATTTTAATCATAATTTTAATGTGAAATAATAATTTTATATCCTAATGACGGTATGGTTTTTATAAATTTGTATTTTAATTTTGCTCTTAGCCTGCTTACAAGTGCTCTTCTTGTATTGTCATTTGGAGGCTTGTCCGGCCAGATTGAATTTTCCATTTCATTGAAAGTTACTACTTTGCTTTTATTTTCAACAAGCAAGGATAAAAGTTCTCTCTCTTTTTTTGTAAGAGAAATATGTATATCATTGCATATCAACTCTTTTGTGCTGGAATTATAGCTGAATTCCTCATCAAAAATAATATCTCCCAGATCCATTTTGTTTTCTGTCTTTTTTAATGCTATTTCTATGGCAGCCTTGAGAGACTGAAGACTAAAAGGCTTTGTAAGGTATGCATGCGGATTTGTTTTTAAGGCTTTTTCAAGCACCTCCGTATCATCTAATGCCGTTAGATAAATTATTGGAATATTATGGTATTGATTTATCTGTTTTGCTGTTTCGATACCGTCTTTTTCACCGTTTAAACATATATCCATAAGTATAAGATCCGGTTTTTTTTCTTTTATTGATAAAAAAGTATCTTGATAATTTGAAGCGGATCCTATAACTTCATATCCTATTTTTCTAAGGCTTACTGTCAAATCCATAACAACAAGACTCTCATCTTCAACTATCAGGATTTTATTCACCTGTTTGCTCCTTTGGAAATTCTATGATATACCAAAAATCTTGACCTATTTTGTATTTTAGCTCTCCTGCTAACTGTTTTTCTACTAAAGCCTGTATAAGACTTAATCCTAAAGAATCTCTATGACGGCTACGACTCTTTTTGGTACCGTTGTCATGCACTTCCAATAAAAAAGAATCATTTTTTATACTTAACTCTAACATAATTTTACCGTTTTTTTGTTTAAATGCATGTTTTAAGGAATTTGATATAAGTTCGTTAATAACCAGTCCAACATAAACAGCCTTTTTTAAAGACATGGAAACATTGGTTGATATTTCAATGCTGATATTTTCCATGTCATAACTTTTTTTAATATCATTACATAGAGTGTAAATATAATCATACATTTCAATACTGTTAAATTCACTGTTTTGACAAAGTATTTGATGTGTCTTCGAGATGGCATTTATCCTGTTTTCCAATTTTGTTAATTGCATGAGACTGTTTGTATCATCAATATCATTTTTTTGTAGTCTGAGAATGGATAGAATCATTTGAAGATTGTTTTTAACACGATGGTTTACTTCTCTTAAAAGTATTACCTTGTCTTCTAATGCGTTTTTTAACTCTTTTGTTTTTATTTTGACTTCTTCTTCAACCAATTCATGCCGTCTGTACATTTCATCAATAAGTTTTTTTGTAAGTAAGTTTTTTTGGTCTGTGAGTATATTTATCTCGTCAACAAAAGCCAAAAGCAAAAACAGGGCTTCTAAAAATGTTAAAAACATTATAAGTTCGGGAAACTTGTACATTGCGGAAAAAAGTCCAAGAGAATCAAAAATCATAACAACATACCCTATGATTAAAAAAATCCAACCGAGTATAAAAAATCTTGCCTGCTTATTTCCGTGCTTGTATATGTAGATACCGGAGTATGTATTGAATAAAACAAATAAAAAACCTATTATGATTACCGGTACGGGCTTGTAAAAGTAGGGAGCCCCAACTATGGGCATAAGGACTATAAGTGTGTATATAAAGATATTGTATATATTGTCTATAATTTTAAATTTATATGTTTTTAGAAAACTTTTTGCAAAAAGAGCTGCAGCTATAATCATAAGAGAAATTTTTGGAACGACCATAAGATTGTCAAGACGGGTAAACCATGAAGGAGCATACATAGGCAAATATCCTATATATGTCATTTGTTGAAACAGAAGCATAAACAGATAAAATGAATATAAAGCATAGCTTTTATTTTTAGTATATAAAAACAAAAAAAGAGAATAAACTATAAATGCACACAGTAAACCTAAGAAAAAAAGTATAAAATTCTGTTCGAATTTATCCTGTTTTAAAAAAAGTTTTTTTGATTTTAAATAGAGTCCAAATTCCAAAGTGGTAGTTTTGTTGACAATGTTTATGTAAAAAGTTATTTTCTCATGTGGTTTTAGATTTAATGTGACTGAGGGCATTATAACTTTGACATTGTGTGTGCCGAGCAATCCTTTGGTAGCAATATATCCGTTTTTATCACTGTAAAATATAACTTTTTCCAATAGCGGATTATCCAATAACAGAACCTTTGAAATATTATTGTCTGTTTTATTGCATAAAGCAAACTTAACCCAGACCCTATCATCGGGATTGAAACCAAAATTGATATGATGTTTTCCGATTTGTTTAAAATGTTTGTTTTTTATCAAATTAAATGAAATATCTTTTTTGGCAATATAAATTTTTGCATAAGGCAATAAAGCGGTACTGTCACTTTTTGATGTTATATCGTATGCCAAAAGATTAAAAAAAAGCAAAAAAAGTAAAATAATATATCTAATCACAAAAGACACCTTGAAATTTATCGATACTTCCAATAAAAATTCTACCATTTTAAGAATATAATTATAATTAATCTGTTAAAATTAACTAAACAGTTAGTTAAAGGATACCGAATGGGATCTATCAGAGATAGCAAAAGAACCCAAAAGAGTATTGTTGATACTGCTATGGTGCTTTTTGCAAAAAATGGTTTTGACGGAGTGAGTGTTGATCTTATAGCTAAAGAAGCAGGGATCAATAAAGCTATGATTTATTATTATTTTAAAAATAAAGCTAAATTGTATGAAACGGTAATAGCCGATATTTTAGATAAGATTTATAAAAAGATAAATAATGACATAAAAGATGAAAAACGGCCCAAAGATGAACTTAAAATCTTTATATATACTTTTTCAAAATTTGCATGGGAAAATCCTCATCTTTCATCACTAATGCTTGCAGAACTTGGAAATGGAGCCAAAAATTTACCTGATGATATGTTTGTAGGGCTTAAAAAGATATTTGCTTTGCTTTGCGATATACTTCAAAGAGGTGAAAAAAGAGGATGTTTTTGCAATGCAAAGCCTATTATTGTGCATTTTATGATAACAGGAGCTATAAATCTTTTTGTTACAACCAAAGAGTTAAGGCAAAGAGTTGCCGATGAGTTCAAATATGATGTATGCAATGAGTGCAATATAGAGGAGTTTTCTTTATATCTTTACAATAAAATAGTAAAAATGTTAAAAAAAGAGGAGGATAAGTAATGTTAAAAACAATCAGCTTGATAATAGTTTTTGCAATAGCTACTGTTGATTTAAGTGCAACTTCTATGAAAGATTTATTTACGGCTTTAAAAAAACAGCCTGTTACAAAAGTTGATACGGAAATCAGCAAAATTGCCAAGGCGGCTGAAAAAAAAGTAAATGCCGCATATTATCCGTCAATAGATATTTTTGCGAATTATACACACTATAATTCACCGACCAATCTAAGACCGCTTGATCCTTTGGCAACGGCAAAATTAAACTCTAACGGCGATCCTCTGCCTTTTTCTCAAACCATACAAAAGATAGGTATAAAAGCAACCGTACCGATTTTTATAAAAGAGCTTGCATCTTTGAGTCAAAAAGTTAAATATTTGGCTAAAAGTGCCCAATTTAAAAAAAGACTTAATTTTTTACAAAACGAAGCGATAATAGTTGCTTCAAATGCTTCTTTAAAATATATTGATAGTTTGCTTACAGCCTTGAGAGTAACAAGAAAATCACTCATTAAAACCGAAAGCAATTTAAAAATATCGGTTAAGAGTGGCAGAACCCCGGCTATTGCACTTGATAAAATAGATGAAAAAGTTAATCAAATAGATATAACTATCAACAATGTCAATATCAAACGAACCGCTTTGTTGTCCAATATAGTCAAATTAACAGGGATAAAACTTAAAGCCCCGGTTGATATGTTTTTAAATAAAAAGATAAAAAAAGATAATTTTTTTGCCTTAAAACCGCTTGAAGAGGTTGTTAAGGCTTCTATGAGCGATTATAAAGCCGCAAAAGAGAAAAGATATTATCCAAAAGTTGCACTTTCTCTTTTATGGAGTGAAAATTATGCCCAGCATGATGTAAAGTATGACAAAGATGTCCACAGAGGATATGGGTATTATAGTTTGGGTATATCCATGCCTTTATTTGATAAAACACTTGATAGCGATATGCAGTTAAAAAAGATAATTATTATGAAAGATAAAATGAAACTGCAAAAAACAAAAAACGAGCTTGCAAGTGAGGCAGATACTCTTTGGAAACAGTTAAAACTTTTGCTCAATTCTGAAGAATTGAAAAAAAATACTATCAAAAAAGAGGAAAATTTACTTACATATGCCAAAGTTGCATATAAGGAGGGAAGAATGACAGAAGAAGATTATCTAAGGTACGAAGATGCTCTAATAAGCAGTAAATCAAACTATTATGAAGCAGTATCTCAAAAATGGCAGACTATAGCAAAACTTGCCGTTATATACGGAAATGATTTGGAAGGAGTTATAAAATGAAAAAATTAAAGAGTTTATTGATATTTTTATTGGTTGTGCTGATTGTCGTCGGTGCCGTAAAAGGCGGATTGGTGCTTGTAAAGAAAAAAAGAGCATCTGAAGAGAAATTGCATAGACCGGTAGTTTATGATATGAGAGTAAAAACTATGAAACCGAAGTTGTCAACCTCTATGCTTACTCTCCCTTATCTTGCTGTTACGAAAAGTAATGACAATGTTAAAATAAGCTCAAGAATGAATGGAAGAATTTTATATATGGTAAAAAATGGAAAAATGGTAAAAAAAGGTGAAATTGTAGCTAAAATTGATGATAAAGATTTAAAAACCAAGCTTGAATCACTGAACCTTTCCATAGCTTCTTTAAAGTCTCAAATCAAATCCAAATTAACAGCATTGAAAAATCTTTTAAGAACTCACCAAAGAACAAAAGATCTTTTGGCGGTAAAAGGTGCCTCAAAAGAACAGTATGAAAAAGAGCAAACTCTTATAGAAGCGGTTAAGGCCGGTATAAAAACACTTGAATTAAAAATCAAAGAAATTAAATCAAGCAAAAAAGCTATAGCAAATACACTCTCATATGCCATTATAAAAGCTCCGATAGACGGGATTGCTCAAAGGCTTGCAAATGCAGGAGATATAGCTCTTATGGGTAAACCTCTTGTTAGCATAAATACCCAAAGTAGCAGTTATTTGCTTGTGAGGCTTCCTGCCAATGTAAAATCAAAAGAGATAATTTATCAGGGCAAAAAATATCCTATAACTCCTCTTGGCTCTACTTATAACGGACTTTTAGAATATATAGCCAATATAAATGCAAATCTTGCAAGCAATCAAACAGTAAATATAAATGTTGTTGTATATGAGGGCAAAGGATACTATATGCCACATGATGCCATACTTGACAGAGACGGACAGAGTAGTGTTGTTGTATTGTCCGACAATCTTGCAAAAGCAAAAAAAGTAAAAATTATAGCAAACGCAGAACAAGGTGTTGTGGTAGATGGAGTAAATCCTGATGAAAATATAGTTGTTGAAAAACAAGATGTGCTTTTAAAGCTACTTGGCGGTATAAAAGCAAGAGCGATCAAGTAAGGATAGACTATGATATTTGAATATTTTTATAAAAGACCGTATCTGCTATACAGTCTTATAGCCGGTTTTTTTATCATGGGTATTATCGGGCTTAAAACACTTCCTAAAAATCTTTTTCCGGATGCAAATCCTCCCAAGATAGTGGTTATCACAAAAGTTCCTGGGGCTACAGCCAAAGTGGTTGCTTCAACGGTATCCAAGCCAATAGAACAAGAGTTGTCCCGTCTTGGTTTGATAACGGATGTAAGCAGCGTAAATGTTGCCAATATGTCTATAGTAAGTGCAGAGTTCGGATATAAAAAAAGTTTAAATGCCGCTGCGGTTGATGTGGCAAATGCACTTAATATCGCAAAAGCAAAAATCCCGGCAGGCCTCAACCCTGCTATTTATACCGCAGGTGATTTTACACTCCCTGTAGATGTAATCGCACTAAGTCCGAAAAACAGTTCCATTACATTAGGTGAAATCAGAAAAATTGCCGACAGTTTTATAAAGCCCCACCTTTTAAGCAATAAAAACATAGGAAATGTTGAAGTTTTTGGCGGATATCAAAGTGCTATCAATATTGAAATAGACCCGTTTAAAGCCAAAAAATACGGAGTTAGCTTTGATACTATTGTAAAAATCATTATGGCAAACAATAAAGATATTCCGGTCGGTTTTATAAAAGGTAAAAACAGTTTCTTTACGGTAACAATATATGGTGAAAAAGATAATGTTTTAAATCTTCAAAATCTTCTTATAAAACCAAATGTCAGACTAAAAGATATAGCTGATGTTAAATGGGGATACCAAAAAAGAACAAGCGGATATATAGGCAATTCAAAACAGTCTATCGCACTTTCTATCCAAAGAGCACCGGGAGGCAGTGTGCTTGATGTAAGCAAAGCAGCAAGAGCTGAAATGGCTATGTTGGCTAAAAAGTATAAAAATATAAACTTTTCCATAAGCAATACCCAAAGAGATCTTATAGAGCAATCCAATACAAATATGCTTGAGGCATTAAGAGATGCGATTATTTATACTCTTTTGGTAATTATGATATTTTTGGGTAATTTTAGAGCTATCATTGCCGCAGGGCTTTCTATTCCAATGGTTTTTTTCTCGACAATTGCCATCATATGGGTAAGCGGAGGGCAATTAAATATAGTTATTTATACCGCTATAATTTTGGCTCTTGGTATGCTGACAGATGATGCGGTTGTTGTGCTTGAAAATATAGAAAGACACTTAAACGAAACAACTGAAAATCTTCAGGAAGCTATAAAAAACGGAACAAAAGAAGTTTTAGCACCGGTATTTGCCGGAACTTTTGCTACTATTGCCATACTTTTTCCTCTTATGTTTGTCGGAGGATTTCCTCAAAAGATTTTTAAACCCCTTATAGAAACTTTAATCATAGCACTTTTGGTTAGTTACTTTTTATCTATCACATTCATACCGCTTCTCTCAGCCTGGCTGTATAAAAACGGAACGGGAAAAACAAAAATAGAAAAAGGTTTTGAGTGGTTTTATCAACATACCATAGGAGGACTTGTAAAACCCTATGAGAGTATTATAATGTTTTCAAACAGCGGAGGAATTTTCAAATATCTTAGAAGACTTGTGCTAACACTTGGTGTTATAGCATTTTTAATTTTTAGTCTGAAAAATGTAATGCCAACAATCGGAAAAGATACAATGCCTCCGATGGATACGGGTATTATAGAGGCTAAAATCGCATTTAGCACAAATGAAACTGTTGACAGTGCAGAAAAAAAGTTAAAACCGTTTTTAAAATGGCTGAATTCACAACCGTGGGTTCTTAGAAGTTCCATATCTTTTGGAAGTGAACCGGGAGTGCTTAGTCTTGGAAGCGGAAACCTTCCTACTGAAGCAAGTATCACCATTGATGCGGTTAATAGATTTGAGAGAAAATTAACTATTTGGCAGTTGGAAAACATAATACGAAAAAAACTTTCCACATTGGAAGCTATAAAAAGAGATGATGTATATGATTTTGGGGCTACTCCCGTTTCAAGTATAAAAGCAACGGTTGATGCAAGGATTAGCGGAGCAAATATAGAAGGTATGAATGAATATGCAAAAAAAGCAGCCGAAGCTATGAAAAAAGTAAAAGGTTTAACTTCGGTTTCTCAAAGCTGGGATAAAGATTTTACAGAATATATTATAGATGTTGATAGAAATAAAGCCTTAAGATACGGTATCAATCCGCTTCAAATTGCCATGCAGCTTCCTATAAAAGGTCAAATAGTTTCACTCAATGCAAATTTAGAATCAATGAATACTCAGTTTGTAAGGCTTTATCTAAAAGATAAATTTACCAAAAATCTTGAAACTTTAAAGCTTTTCCCTATAAGTACAAAATTTGGAGAAATTCCTCTAAGTCAAATTGCAACTATCAAGAAAAATTTAACTTATGCAAAAATTGAAAGAGACAATATGCTTTATAGTATAGATATAAACGGATACAGAGCAAAAAGACCGGTTACGCATTTGACTGATGATGCTGTCAAATTCTTGAAAAATGTAAAGTCGGATAATTTTCATATTAGACAAACCGGAGATATTGCCCAAATCCATGATAGCTTCTCAAGAATGCTAAAAGCTATCGCTATAGGAATTATCATATTGACAATGAGTTTGATAGCTATTTACAAATCCGTCAGGATGGCTTTTATAATGATACTTGTTCTTCCTTTGTCGCTCATTGGTGCGGCATGGGGTATGATGCTGTTTGATAAGCCGAGTTGTATGCCTTCGCTTATGGGAATACTTCTGCTTTTTGGAATTATAATAAAAAATGCGGTTTTACTGATAGATTTTTATCAGCAATACAGAAAAAACAATCCTCCGTTTGAAAGTGCTATAAAAAGTGTCAGTGTAAGATTTAGACCTGTTATGATGACTGCTTTCGGCACGATTGCGGGAATGGTGCCTATAGCATTGGAACAAGCTATAGGGCTTGAAAGGCTAAGTCCATTGGCTGATGTTGCCATAGGCGGACTTTTGGTGGGAACTTTACTGACTTTGATATATGTTCCTATGTATGCATATATATTTGATAAGGCAAACAAGACAAGCAACCCTATAAATATTGTAGAAGAAAAGATAGAAAAAATAATTTAAAAAGGAATTGATAATGGACAATATGGTTAGAAATACTATGATGAAAGATGTTACGCAAATGAAAGTGGATATCGAGGAACTTATAGAGCTTATAAATGAAGATAAAGCTATACTTTTAGATATAAGATATCCTTTTGAAACAAAAGTTTGGAGTGTTAAGTTTGCAGTTGAGATACCGTACAATGAACTTCCTGATAGACTTGATGAACTTCCCGAAGATAAGATTATAGTTTGCACCTGTCCTGCAGAGTATAGAGCGGATATGGCAAAAGAGTATCTTAGATACAAGGGCTTTAATGCCAAAACTTTAAGCGGTGGATTGATAAGTCTTATGCAAAGGCTTAAAGGCTCAAAAGCAAAAGATATAAAAATATAAGTATCGTATTTGGCAAATATGCAGGAGTAAAACAATAAAATAATATCGGAGATAAAATGAATATAGTTGACTATATGGAGTATTTTTTGATAACCTTAACGGTTTCATCATTTTTTGCTCTTGGCGGGGTAGGCAGTGCCGTGGCACTGGTACCTGTTTTTGATATGATGGGACTTAGTTTTAATTTGGCTAAAACTATAGCACTTTTTATCAATACCTCTACTACCATAACCGCAAGTATTATGAATATAAAAAGAAAAGTTCTTGATGTAAAGTTTGCATTTCCATTAGTGATTGCTTCTATGCTTTTATCTCCGCTTGGTGCATACAGTTCAAAATATATCAATATTCATTATGTAAAGTGGGGATTTTTATCTTTTTTGATTTTTAGTGCCACGATGATGATGTTTGCTAAAAAAGAAGCCAAATTCAAATATGAAAAAAAGTGGGTACTTTATATTGTGGGTGCGGTAGTAGGATATATATCGGGACTTCTTGGTATAGGCGGCGGGGCTTTGGTATTGCCTCTTATGATACTTTTAGGTTATGATGCCAAAAAAATGGCAATAGCCGTTAGTTTTATGATACCGTTTTCTACATTTAGTGCTTTTTTATCCTATATCTCTTTTGTAAAGATTGATTGGGTTTTGCTTGCTGTTACGGCAATTGCCGCAATTATAGGCGGTTATACGGGCAATGCTGTTATGCATTTTAAATTAGAAGCCAAACATATTAAAAAAATTATAGCTATGCTTTTATACATATTGGCAGCAAAAATGGCTTATTCATTGATGTAAAAAGTAATTTTTACTAATTTTTGCTATACTTTTATAAAATTTAGGGTATTAGAGGTACCCTTTAGGAAATAATTGTGGACCTTGATATACTGAGTTTGTTTTTGCTTTTTCTATCCGGCTTTGGAGCCGGTTTTATTGACTCGATTGCCGGCGGCGGGGGCATCATAACTCTTCCTGCACTTTTGGCTGTCGGTATTCCTCCTCATCTTGCACTTGGAACAAATAAACTTCAAAGCAGTTTCGGCAGTTTTACAGCTACCGTAAATTATGCAAAGAGAGGATTGTATGATCCGAAAAAAGTTTTGGAGGGAGTGTTTTTTACTTTTATAGGAGCGGCTTTAGGTTCTTATACGGTACGATTTTTTTCGGCAGATTTTTTGGTAAACTTTATCATTTTTATGTTGATAGTGCTTTTCTTTTTTACACTTTTTAATAAAAATCTTGGATTTCAAACAAAAGTGCATAAGATAAAGCCTCTTTTGTTTTATATCATATTTGGACTTTTGATAGGATTTTATGACGGATTTTTTGGTCCGGGTACAGGTTCGTTTTGGACGATAGCTCTTATACTTCTTTTAGGACTTGACTTAAAGTCTGCAACTGCACAAACGAAAATATTTAATTTTACAAGCAATATAGTTTCGCTGAGTATTTTTGCTTTTTCAGGTTTTGTTCTGCTGAAAGTCGGTATTATTATGGGAATAGGCCAGATTGTAGGTGCTTATGGCGGCTCAACCATGGTGGCAAAAAAAGAGGTAAAATTTGTAAGATATGTATTTCTTTTCGCAGTAGCGGCAACCATTATAAAACTTGCATATGATAAATGGTAAAAGGAATTGTTTATACAGTATAAATATATAGATATATCCAATGATGCTTCCTATATGCTTGCAAAAGCAAATGAAGTTACAAGATTTGAATTTATCTAAAATAATTTTTCTTTATTGAACAGAAGATTTTGTAAATAAGTACCCAACCAATAGTTGGGTACGAGTGCTTAAAAACCGCCTCCCGGATGCATAAGCATACCAAATGTTCCTCCAAAAATCAAACCGAATAGCATAAATACGAACCATATGATAAAGAGTGCGGGAATGGATGCAAGTGCAAACTTAACTATAAAAACGACCATATCCCAAAAAGGTATGTTTATACCACTTATGATAACTTTTGTATCTTTCTCTTGCATTTTAAACTCCTAATATTTTGATTATTGCGTTGGGTAAAAGGCGATATTCTATCTCTTTGATCTTTTTGGTAAAACTATCCAAAGTTTCATCCTCTTCTTTTTTGAAACATTCTTGCAAAATTATTTTGCCACCATCAAGTTCGCTGCTTACATAGTGTACACTAACCCCGCCTATCTTCATATCTGAGTAGAAACTTTTTTCTATAGCATTTGCTCCTTTAAAAAGAGGCAGTAATGACGGATGAAGATTTATAGCTTTTATATTATCGGTGAAAATGGGAGTTAAGATCCTCATAAAGCCCGCCAAAACCGTCAAATCCGGTTTATAAAAGTTTATAGATTGTACCAATTTTCTATCAAACTCTTCACGAGAATTGAAATTTTTATGTTCAATTATGCCGAAAGGAATATGGTAATTTTTACATATATCTATACCCTGGGCTTCTTTTTTGTTGCATATAGCTCCCGAAATTTCATACAAGCAACCGCCAATCTCTTTTTTGTGAAGTTTTTTTATGATATTTTTTAAGTTTGTACCTTTGCCGCTAAAAAGAACGACTATTTTTTTCAGAGGCATTTTATACCTTCAATCAAGTCGTTCGGAGTTAAAGAATAGTTTGCTTTTTTATATTTTTTTGATGCAAGCGAATGAGCAAGCGAAGCTGTTAGAGCTGCATCTAAAAGAGTATAACCCTGTGCAAGCAAAGATGCTATAAGACCGGTAAGCACATCCCCGCTGCCACCTTTTGAAAGAGCATTTGTGCCTAAAGAATTTATATAAACTATACCGTTTTGAGCTATAAGTGTATTGCTGCCTTTTAAAAGTAAAACTATATTTTTGTATTTTTGGGTAAATTCTCTTGATAGTGCAAATCTTTTTTGTTGTACCTCTTTTGCATTTATTTCTCCAAAACCGCAAATTTGCAAAAGCATGGCAAACTCTTTTGGATGAGGAGATAAAACTATATTGGTACGCTTGTTTAAAAATGAGAGTATTATTTTGTTTTTGAGTATGTCGGCATCAAGTATAAGTGGTATATCTCTTTTTTCTATAATATTTTCTATCAATTCAAGAGTAAATTTTTCTCCCAATCCCATTCCTATAGCTATGGAAGTTGTTTTTTTTGGTATTTGTCTTGAGAGCATGATTTCATCCGGCAGTTTAACGGCTTTTTTGGAATAAACACTGCATAATCCGCACCCAAATGCGAAAGATGCTTTGGCGGCTATGATGCAGGCTCCTTTTTTCTCTCCGAGAATCATTACAGAGTGTCCAAAATCACCCTTGTTGGAAGTTTTTTTATTTCTGTAGGGCAAACACATATCCTGTTTTTCAAGTAAATATGTATCTGTTTTATTTTCATAAACAGTTTTGCTTATTCCGAGATTTGCCATCTTTATTTTTCCTGTAAAATCTTTTGCATTGTCATTAAAAAGCGGAGTTTTATAAGCTCCCATACTGATAGTTATGTCGGCACAAAAAGCTATGGGAGCAGGATTGCCGTTTGTATTGATGCCGGTTGGTATATCGCAAGCTATTTTATAAGCTTTGAGTTTGTTTAATTCATTTATGATTTTTATAATATCATTATTTAAAGACTTATTTAATCCCGAGCCAAAAAGAGCATCTACAATTATATCAGTTTCTTTTAAATCGTTTATTATCTCGACACCCACTTTTTTTGCTCTTTCAAGCTGGATTTTACACATATTTGATTTGGCACCAAAAGGCAGATATAAAAAAACTTTAAAATCTCCATAAAGTATTCTTGCAAGTGTAATTCCGTCAGCCCCATTGTTTCCCGGACCCGAAGCTATAAAAACCGAACTGCCTTTTTTGAATTTTTTATGAATTTCTCTGCTTATGGATTGGGCGGCATTTTCCATAAGAATATCTTCATTTAGCCCGAACTCATCATAACATCTTTTATCCAATGAGTAAACTTCATCAAAAACTTTTTGCATCAAATATCCTTTTGTATATCCAATTGCAAAATTATACCATTTTTTGTATAAATGAATTTATCTTCTTCTGTAGCTCAAAGCTTCTAACAAATGAGATTTTTTTATTAAGTCCGATTCGTCTATGTCTGCTATGGTCCTGGCAATTTTTAAAACTTTATTTATGCCTCTTTGGGTAAGAGCAAATTTTGAAACGGCACTATCTATGAGTATTTTTGCATCATTATGAAGAATACAAAATTTTTCTATATCTTTTTCATCCATTTTTCCGTTTAACTCTTTTTGCCCTCTTTGAAGTTGGAAAGAAAAAGTTTTTTTAACAATTTTAAACATCTCTTTTGAAGTTATATCGGATTTGTCCGTACTTCTGATTTCATCCATTTGCACATAAAGATCAATTCTATCAAGCAAGGGTTCGGAAAGTCGGTTTTTATATCTTTGGATTTCAAGTTCCGTGCATCTGCACTCTTTTTCAGAGCTTAAAAGATTGCCGCAAGGACAGGGGTTTTGTGCAGCAACAAATAAGAATTTTGTATGATATTCCACTTTGGAATTTACTCTTGAGATAAGAACTTTATGATCCTCAAGCGGCTCTCTCAGGCTTTCAAGTACACTTTTTTGAAAATGCGGAAATTCATCAAAAAACAAAATTCCGTTATTGGCAAGTGCAACTTCTCCCATCATTGCTTTTGCACTTCCTCCGCCAAATATACTCGGACGGCTTGAAGTATGATGAGGAGAGCGCATATTTCTTAAAGGTTTGAAAGTAATATTTTCGTCATTGATAGAGCTAAGCCTTGCATTTTCAAGTATCTCTTCAAGGCTCATTGGAGGCAGTATGTATCTTAGTCTTTTTGCACACATGCTTTTGCCACATCCCGGACTTCCCTCGTACAATATATTGTGCATACCGCATGCCGCGATAAGAGAAGCTCTTTTTGCAATAGTTTGACCTTTTACATCTTTGAAATCAAGCGGAAATTCATTTTGAAAATAGTACTTTTTTTTATTTATCTCAAGATGATCAAACTCTATATCATTAGGATCGGAAAAAGTTTTTTCTTTTGATTTAAAAAAGTTGAGGGCTTCTTCTAAGTGGTTACATGTCGCTATCTTGATACCCGGAATTTTAGAAATTTTTTCAAAACTTTCCCGGGGAATCAGTACCTTTTTGATTTTATTTTGCTTTACCAAAGACAAAATAATAGGAAAAAGATAAGTTGTATCTTTAACTTTTCCGTTTAATCCCAGTTCTCCGAAAACAAAAATATCGCCAAAGTCGATATTTTCATTTTGCAAAGCGATAGAGAGTGCAAAACTAAGATCAAAATGACTTCCTTCTTTTTTTAAATCTGACGGAGAAAGATTTATGGTGATTTTTTGAGGAGGAAATTTATATTTTAAAGCCAAAAGAGCTGATTTGACTCTATCTCTTGATTCTTGAATGGAAGTATTTGCAAGACCGACTATGCTAAATCCGGGTAATGCTCTTACAAAACTGCTTTCTACCTCTACAACCTTTGCTTCACTTATATCTAAAGTTGCACATTTGATAATTTTCACAGTTTCTTAGCTCTTTTTCTCTTTTTCCACTCTTTTTCAAATTTTTTTCTTTTTAAATACGAGAGTTTTTCTATAAAAAGATGCCCTTTTAAATGATCCGTTTCATGCTGAAAAGCAACTGCCAAAAGCCCGTCACACTCTTTTGTTATTTTGTTGCCGTATCTATCAAAATATTCGACTTTTATCCATTTGGCTCTTTCAACTTCATCATAATATTCCGGTACACTTAAACAACCTTCCTGATAAACGATAGATCCTTCTTTTTCAAGAATTTTCGGATTTATCACTTCTATAAGATTTTCTTTGTTTTGTTCGTCCTTTTCATCCGGTAAAAGTATCAATAGTGCATTAAGGGGTATAGCTATTTGTATTGCGGCCAACCCTATACCGTTTTTTGCTATCATTGTTTCATACATATCATCAAGCAGTGAGTGAAGTTTTTCATCAAATACTTTTATATCTTCTGATTTTAATTTTAGTCTCTTGTCCGGATAAGTTATAATTTCTCTTATCATTTTGTTCCTTATAATTGTTTGCATGCCTTATATATATCTTTACCCTTGCCGCTTTTTTGCATAGCTTCCAAAGCACAGTTGATGCTCTCTTCGATTTCAACCTCTTTATTAACGGGAGCAACACCTATGCCTATGTCTATATCTATTTCCATATCGTTTAAAATGATATTGGCATTGCTTAGCATTTCAAACATTCTTTCACATGCTTTTTTCGTGCTATCTAAATCGGTATGCCTTAAAAGCATGATAAAACTGTTTTCTCCAAAATATGAGATGATATCATTTCTTCTTGAGGTTTTCAGTAGCATTTTTGCTATAATTCTAAGAAGAAAAATTTTATCTTTTGAAAGAGGAAGTTTTTTAAGAACACTCTTTTTTACCTGAATGGTAACTATGGAACTTTCATAATTAAATTTTTTTATCTTTTCCCTCTCTTTTTTTGCCTGTTGTATAAAATACCTCTTGTTGTATACTCCAAATCTTGTATCAAAAATAGTACTGTTTTCAATACTTTTAAATGTTTCACCGGCTTTTATGTATTTTTCCTGCAATATTTCAAGCTGTTTGTCTATGCTTGATACAAATTGGTTAATTTTGGCATTTAAATTTGCCGCACTGTTTTTTATAATCAGAGGATTTTCATTGGTTTCAAGTTCTTTGTGAGTCTCTTGGGTTATTTGCTTTATAATTTTTATATTTTTATAAATTACATTGACAACTTTTATGATGCTGTTGATATTTATAAAGATTTCTTTGACATCTTTTTCAATTTCTACTCTGTTTTCACTGTAACTGTTTTCTTCAAATTCCAAAAGTTCCTGTATTTTTTTTTGAAAATCTATACTTTTTTCATCTAAAAGTTTTTCAAAATATATTCTGTAATTATCCGGAGTAGGCGGTATTGAGTCTTCTATAAGTTTTTTAAGCACTACTATGGCAAATCTTTCTACTTCATTTGCAGATGAGTTTATGTCAAATTTAATGGAAACTTTGGAGTGAGCTCTTGACTCTACTTTTTTAGGTTTTTTGTCTTTTGTTTCTTGTATTACTCTCTTGCTTAGTAGAGCCACCAACTCCTCCTTTTGTTTTGGTTATTTTATATTTTTTTCTAAAACTTTATCTATAAGTCCATACTCTTTGGCTTCGTTTGAACTCATAAAAAAATCCCTTTCGGTATCTTTTTCTATCTTTTTTAAAGTCTGGTTTGTGTTTTGAGACAAGATTTTATTAAGTATGCTTTTTAATCTTAGAATTTCCCTGGCTTGAATTTCTATATCTGTTGCCTGTCCCTGTGCTCCGCCCAAAGGCTGGTGTATCATAATCCTTGAATTGGGAAGAGCAAATCTTTTGCCTTTTTCACCGCAGCTTAGTAAAAATGCTCCCATAGATGCAGCCTGACCTATACAAATAGTACAAATATCAGGTTTTATATAATTCATTGTGTCATATATGCTAAAGCCGCTTGTTATTACACCGCCGGGGGAATTGATATATAGATATATATCTTTTTCGGGATCTTCAGCTTCCAAAAAAAGAAGCTGAGCTACTATGGAAGAGGCAACCTGATCATTAATCTCCCCGCTTAACATGATAATCCTGTCTTTTAGCAGTCTTGAATATATATCATAGCTTCTTTCGCCTCTGCCTGTTTTTTCTACAACATAAGGTATATAGCTCATTTATTTCTCTTGCTCTTCAAGATTTAAAAGTTTTGAAAAAAGTTTATCTTCTACCATTGCCATTTTTATAGCCGGTAAAAGACCCTGTTTTTGGTAATATTCAAGGTATTTTTTAGGATCTTGCCCTTGTTGCATCGCTTCATAGTAAATTGCCTGGACAACTTCATTGTCGTCTACTTTTATATCTTTTTCTTTGGCAAGTTCGTCAACTATAAAAGTTAATTTCACACTCTCTTTAGCTTCATTTTCAAACTCTTTTCTAAGTTCTTCCACTTTGTCAGGATTATTTTGAAGTTCCTTTATCTCATCTTCACTTTTGCTTTGCAGTGAATTTCTAAAACTTATATCAATTTCTTGCTCAACCACACTTTTTGGAAGATCAAATTCTATCTTTTGTATAAGTTCTTCGGTAAATTTTGGCTTTAATTCTTCAAGATAGAGTTTGTTTAATTTTTCTCTTTTGATCTGTTTTTTGACATTTTTTTCCAAATCTTCTTTTGTAGGATGCTCTATATCCGGTAAAAATCTCTTTAAAAATGCTTCGTCGGATATGTCGGGAAGTACTCTTTCTTGGATTTTTTTCAGGGTTACTTTAAACATTGCATCTTTTCCTGCCAAATCAGATGAACCGTATTCTTTTGGAAAAGTAACATTTATCTCTTTTGTTTCACCTTTTTTCATACCAATCAATGCATCTTCAAAGCCGGGTATAAAACTTTTGCTTCCTATTTCCAAAGCATACTCTTTTGCTTTTCCGCCTTCAAATGCTTTGCCGTCAACAAATCCCTCAAAGTCTATTATAGCTATATCTCCTTCTTCAAGCACTTTGTTCTCATCGGCATCTTTTGTTTTAGAAGCTGCTTTCATCAATTCTTTTATTCTTTCTTCAATCTCTTTTTTGGTAACTCTCGGAGTTTTTAACTGCGGAATGCACTCTTGTACTTTTGAAGTGTCAACTTTTGGTCTGAAAGATATCTCAAACTCTATGTCTATGCCGCCATTATCATTTTTTTCATATTTTGTAACTTTTGGCTCTCCCATTAAATTGTTTTTATCTTCGCCGAGTTTTTCAATACTGCCGTTAAGCAATTCTTGAAAAATTTGAGCAATGCTATCTTGCTCAATATTGTCTTTATAGAGTTTTTTAACTACTGTCGCAGGGGCTTTGCCTTTTCTAAAGCCATCAATTTTAGCATCTTTAGCAATTTTTTTTGCTATTTTATTTTCTTGTTCTTCAACTTTTTGCTTTGAAACTTTTGCTTCAACTTTTGCATTCGCCGAATCAACTTTTTTTGCTTCAATTTCCATTTAATTCCTTTTCCTTATTAATAATATTTTGATAATATACCAAAATTTTGCTTTTTTATCATTTAAAAAGCAAAAATGAGTTATGCTTAAATTAATTTTTTTAGGAATATAATGATGGATGATAAGATAAGATTTGAAAAAGCGGTTGAAATTATACTTGAAACCATAGGAGAAGACCCGACAAGAGAAGGTCTTAAAAAAACACCGCAGAGAGTTTATAAAGCATTTGAATATATGACAAAAGGATACAGCCAGGATCCGAAAGAAGTTTTAAATCAGGCACTTTTTGAAAGCAGCAATAATGAAATGGTGATTGTAAGAGATATAGAATTTTATTCACTGTGCGAGCATCACCTTTTGCCGATAATCGGAAGAGCTCATGTTGCATATATTCCAAACGGAAAAGTTGTCGGACTCTCAAAAATACCAAGACTTATAGAAGTTTATGCCAGAAGACTTCAAATACAGGAGCAGTTAACGGAACAAATAGCGGAAGCTATCAGTGAAGTTATAGAGCCAAAAGGTGTAGGAGTAGTTTTGCAGGCACGCCATATGTGTATGGAGATGAGAGGAGTGGAAAAGGTTTATAGTTCTACTACGACTTCGGCATTGAGAGGGATTTTTTTAAAAGATAAAACCAGAAAAGAGTTTTTTGATATTATAAATGCACCACAGACAAACAGGTTTTAAGATTGAAAAATATTGTTTCCAAATTAAAAAAAAATGATTTGTCACCACTTTTTGGGCTTATAACAAAAGTAAGCTCTACTGTCATAGAAGTTCAAGGGTTAAATCCTAGTATCGGTGATATCGTTAAGCTTGTAAAAAGAGAAAATGCAAGCAGTGAACTTGGAATGGTAACGGAAATCAGAGGAGAAAAATTTTTTGTATCTCCTTTTGGATTTATAGAAGGTTTTAAAATAGGCGATAAAGTTTTTATGAATGAAAGCGGTCTTAGTATTCCTGTGGGAGATAAACTTTTAGGAAGAGTGGTGGATCCTTTTATGAGGCCAAAAGATGGAAAAGGTGACATAAGAGCACAAAAGTTTACTCCTATAATGAAGCCTCCTATCGAAGCAATGAAAAGAGGAATGATAGATACGATTTTTCCAGTCGGGGTAAAAAGTATTGATGGTCTTTTGACATGCGGAAAAGGGCAAAAAATGGGTATTTTTGCCGGAAGCGGGGTGGGCAAGTCGACACTAATGGGAATGATAGTGAAGGGAAGTCAGGCACCTATAAAAGTTATAGCTTTGATAGGCGAAAGAGGAAGAGAAGTTCCCGAGTTTATACAAAAAAATCTTGACAATGACTTAAGCAATACGGTTATCATAGTCGCAACCAGTGATGATTCTCCATTGATGAGAAAATACGGGGCTTTTGCAGCTATGAGTGTTGCAGAATATTTTAAGGAGCAGGGGAAAGATGTTCTTTTTATGATGGATTCCATAACAAGATTTGCAATGGCTCAAAGAGAAATCGGGTTGTCTCTTGGCGAGCCTCCCACTTCAAAAGGATATCCTCCCTCGGTTCTTTCTCTTTTGCCTCAGCTTATGGAGAGAGCAGGCAAAGAGGAAGGCAAAGGCTCAATTACGGCTTTTTTTACTGTTTTGGTTGAGGGTGATGATTTGAGTGATCCTATATCGGATCAAAGCAGAAGTATTCTTGACGGACATATAGTTTTAAGCAGAGAAATGACAGATTTTGGCATATATCCTCCTATTGATATATTGAAAAGTGCTTCAAGAGTGATGAGTGATATAGTTGATGATAAACACAAATATGCATCAATTACATTTAAAAAATTATATTCTCTTTTGAAAGAAAATGAAGTTTTGATAAGAATCGGAGCATATCAAAAAGGCACAGACAAGGAGCTTGATTTTGCTATAGATAAAAAAAGAAATATGGAAGAGTTTTTAAAACAATCTCCAAATGAACATATCAAGTTTGAAGAGATGATGCAATTGCTGAGTTCCATAGTTGAAAGAAGAAGAAGCAAAAGAAATCAAGAGGATTTTTAAGTAATGTTTAACGATAAGTATCATAGTATCTTTAAACTGCTTATTTAGAAAAAGCCTTTGAAATTAGTATAAGGAAGTATATATGAGAGTATATCTTGATAATAATGCAACTACCATGGTTGATCCTGCGGTAAAAGAGGCAATGGATCCGTTTTTTTGCCAAATGTACGGTAATCCGAATTCACTTCATCAGTTTGGAAGTGAGAGTCATCCCGCTCTTAGAATTGCTATGGATCAGCTATACTCAGGAATAAATGCAAATGATAATGATGATGTTATTGTTACTTCTTGTGCAACCGAAAGTAATAATTGGGTCTTAAAAGGTGTCTATTTTGATCTTATAAAAAATGGTAAAAAAGATCATATCATAACAAGTTCGGTAGAACACCCCTCTGTTACAGCTACTTGTAAATTTCTTGAAACCCAGGGAGTTAAGGTAACTTATCTTCCCGTAAACAACGAGGGTGTTGTGGAAGTGGAAGATCTTAAAAATGCTATTAATGACAAAACAGCACTTGTTTCCATTATGTGGGCAAATAATGAAACAGGTATGATTTTCCCTGTTAAAGAGATAGCTAAGATATGCAAGGAAAATGGAATTTTGTTTCATAGTGACGGTGTTCAGGCTATCGGGAAGATAAAAGTTGATGTACAGGAAGTTGAGGTTGATTTTTTAAGCTTTTCGGCTCATAAGTTTCACGGACCTAAAGGGGTTGGCGGATTGTATATAAAAAACAGTAAAAAATTAACTCCTTTACTTCATGGCGGTGAGCATATGGGTGGTAGAAGAAGCGGCACTCTTAATGTGGCAGGAATTGTAGCAATGGGCAAGGCTATGGAATTGGCCGATAAGTATATGGATTATGAGTATACGGAAGTAAGAAGACTAAGAGATAAACTTGAAAATGCCATTTTGGAGATACCTGATGTTTTTGTAGTAGGAAAAAAAGAGCATCGTGTTCCAAATACTATACTTGTCAGTATAAAAGGAGTAGAAGGAGAGGGTATGCTTTGGGATCTTAACAGATATGGCATAGCGGCAAGTACGGGAAGTGCATGTGCGAGTGAAGATCTTGAATCAAATCCGGTAATGCAAGCCATAGGGGCTGAAGCAGATCTTGCTCATACGGCATTAAGACTAAGTTTAAGTAGATTTACAACTGAAGAAGAGATAGATTATGCAATAAAACAGATAAAACAGGCAGTTGCAAGATTAAGAGCGATTTCCAGCACTTACTCTTATGCACCTAAAAATCATAAAAGCGGATTGTAAAAGGAATAGATATGGCAAAAAATGATTTGATAAGCGGAAGTATATGGGAAGAGTATTCTCAAGTAGTGCAAGAGAGAATGAATAATCCTAAAAATATGGGTGAAATAACCGAAGAAGAAGCCAAAAAAATGGGCGGTAAACTTATAGTGGCTGACTTTGGAGCCGAGAGTTGCGGTGATGCGGTAAGGCTTTATTGGGTGGTTGATCCGAAAACAGACAAGATTATAAATGCCAAATTTAAAAGTTTTGGATGCGGAACCGCCATAGCAAGTAGTGATACTATGGTAGAACTTTGTAAAGGTAAAACAGTAGATGAAGCGGTAAAGATAACCAATATTGATGTTGAAAAAGCTATGCGAGATACTCCTGAAACTCCTGCAGTTCCACCTCAAAAGATGCATTGCTCCGTTATGGCTTATGATGTCATAAAAAGAGCTGCCGCACAATATAAAGGTGTAGATGAAGAGAGTTTTGAAGATGAAATAATTGTTTGTGAATGTGCCAGAGTAAGCCTTGGTACTATAAAAGAAGTTATCAAAATAAATGACTTAAAAACAGTCGAAGAGATAACGGATTATACAAAAGCCGGAGCATTTTGCAAGAGTTGCATAAAACCCGGGGGACATGAGAAAAGAAAATATTATTTAGTAGATATACTGGCTCAAACAAGGGCTGAAATGGAGGCTGAGAAATTGCAAATGAGTGAAAAAACAGCAGAAGAGATATCATTTAAAGATATGACAGTCGTGCAAAAATTAAAAGCTATTGAAGAAATTATAGATGAATATATAAGACCTATGCTTGTAATGGATGGAGGAAATCTTGAAATTCTTGATATAAAAGAGAATGAAGATTATACCGATATTTACATAAGATATCTTGGAGCATGCAGTGGATGTGCAAGTAGTGCGACAGGAACTTTGTATGCTATAAAGGCAATTTTAAAAGAAAAAATTGACGAAGGCATCAGGATTTTTCCCGTATAAAAAATCATGTACCAAGTTGCCTATAGAAAGACAGATACTTAAGTGAAAAAAAATATTATATTTTTGGCATTAATTTTATATAATCCGATTATTTTAAATGCAGATGATAAATCGGGATATATAGATAAGACTCACCGACTTTTAAGTGATTGGATATATGATACTTCCAATAAAATAGATACTTTTTTTTCAAGAAAAGATATGGAGTTTCATACCAAAAATAGGTCATACTTCAATCTTTCATTTGATATGTATACCCAAGAGCATGCCAAATCCGCCTATAAATTTAATGCAAAACTTAGAATAAAACTCCCAAAAACACAAAAAAGTCTTCATCTTGTTTTGGAAGATTTTAAAAACAATATCTCTGCAGATCAACAAACAAGTTCAAGTATTGCCAATACGGTAGCAGACAACAGTTATATACTCGGGATAGAACTTGATAAAAAAGATACCAAATTTGCAAAAGTAAAATTTGGCTCAGGAGTGCATTTTAGCGGTATTGCTCCTGATGGCTATATTTCGTTGTATCTTTCCAAGACATTTTATCAAAGAGGTAATTGGGAAGTTGAGATAAACAATAATGCCAAATATTTTATCAGGAAGCATTTTGATAATACAATGCAGTTTCTTGTATATAAAGTTATAAATGAAAATTACAAATTTACTTTCTTAAATGATTATCACTATAAAGAAGAAGGCAATTGCTTAAACGAAACACTCAATGCCTTGATACTTGATAAATATATCAGTCCTAAAGAGGGAATCAGCAGCTCTTTTTCACTTTATAGTTCAAAAGACAATACAAATAATTTTAAATTGCATTATTATCTTGTACAAACTTCATATAAAAGATTTTTTTATCATAATTTTGCTTACTATGAATTTAGTCCCGGAGTAATATTTAGAGATAGTTATGATTTTAAGCCAAAGTTAAGAGCCGTTTTAAAAATAGGAGTTTATTTTAGTAAATTTTCATTAAGCGGCTACAACAAATTTAACACACAAAAACATTAACAAATATTTAACATATGGATGATATGCTTTCGGGTATGAAAAAGCAGTGGAAAACTTTACTTTTGGAAGACAATACCCTTTTTGCCGAAACCATAACGGATTTTTTGGAAGAGCATGGGTTTGATGTTGATATAGCATGCGATGGAGAAGAAGCTGTTCAAAAATGCTACTACAATAATTATGACATATATCTTCTTGATGTCAATGTTCCGTATATAAATGGCGTTGATTTTTTAAAAATGATAAGAAGAAGCGGAGATGAAAGGCCTACTATATTTATCACATCACACCAGGATATAGAAACTCTTAAAAAAGGATACGAAAGTGGCTGTGATGACTATATGAAAAAGCCTATAGATTTGGAAGAGCTTCTTTATCGTATTCAAGTACTTATTAAAAAAAGAAGAAATACAAAAACAACCATTTCTCTGACTAAAAATTGTTATTATGATTATAAAAATAGAGTTGTGGTATGTGAAAACAAGCCGGTAAAATTACCTCTGAAAACTATAAAACTTTTAGAACTTTTTATAGAAAACGAAGGACAGATAGTAACAAAAGAGCAAATTATAAACAGGCTTTGGAGCAGTTCAAGCGAATACAGCGAAGGTGCCATAAGGGTTTATATAGCAAAGATAAAAAAATTGCTTGATAAAGATATGATAGAAAATATCAAAGCAATAGGATATAAATTAACTATTCAATGATGACTTAAGGGTATATAACCTATACAGTCCATAGAAGGCAATAGATTTTTCTGTTATTTTTTTGTATCTATCTTAAAAAAATCAATATACCATTGTATAAAATTATTAACTCCTTCCTGTATGGAGGTTTTGGGTTTGTACCCAAGGTCTTCCACAAGATCACTTACATCGGCATAAGTACTCGGCACATCTCCTGCTTGTAAGGGGAGCATATTTTTTTTGGCAGTTTTTCCAAGTTTCTTTTCTATTGCTTCTATGAAATCCATCAATTTTACAGGATTGTTGTTGCCTATATTGTATATTTTGTACGGTGCTTTTGAACTTGATGGGTCAGGAGCTTTGCCATCCCAGAAGGGATTGCCTTTTGGAGGATTGTCATTTACTCTTATAATTCCTTCGACTATATCATCTATATAGGTAAAATCTCTTTGCATTTTTCCATAATTAAAAACATTTATAGGTTTATCCTGTATGATAGCTTCTGTAAAAAGATATAAAGCCATATCCGGTCTTCCCCAGGGACCATAAACTGTAAAAAATCTTAATCCTGTAGTTGGAAGTCCGAAAAGATGGCTGTATGTATGAGCCATCAGTTCGTTAGATTTTTTGCTTGCGGCATAAAGACTGATAGGATGATCGACATTATCATGGGTTGAAAAAGGCTGTACTTCATTGAGTCCGTAAACACTAGAACTACTTGCGTATGTAAAATGCTTTATATCGTTATGTCTGCAAGCCTCCAAAAGATTTATAAAACCTACTATGTTGCTGTCAACATATGCATAAGGATTTTTCAATGAGTATCTAACTCCAGCCTGTGCGGCAAGGTTGATAACTTTGTCAAATTTTTCTTTTTTAAAAAGGTTATCTATATTTTCTCTATCTTCAAGATTGAGTTTGATAAATTTGTAATTGATATATTTTTTGCTTGATATCGGTTTGTTGTAAGAAATTTTTTCCGCATCCGTTAAACTATCTACAATGCCCGCTCTTTGCAGTCTCCCATACTTTACTTTTTGATCATAATAGTCATTTATATTGTCAATTCCTACAATTTCATCGCCTCTTGAAATCATTTTTAAAGCCAAATGGCTTCCTATAAAACCTGCCGTGCCTGTTATAAGTATTTTCATTTTTTGTATACCTTTTTTATATTGTCAATTCTTCGTCCCATATTTAAAAGCAAAAGATCTGCACACACCAAAGCCGCCATAGCTTCAGCCACTACCGATCCTCTTATCGCTATACAGGGGTCATGTCTACCTTTTAATTCGCAAATTTTCTCTTGAGTATTTATATCTATAGTATTTTGAGGTTGAAAAATGGAAGGAGTCGGCTTAAAATGAACTTTGATAATAATATTGTCCGCGTTGGAAATACCGCCCAATATCCCGCCGCTGTGGTTGCTTGCAAATCCCTCTTTCGTAATTTCGTCATTATTTTGAGAACCTCTTTTTTTGCTTGATTTTACTCCGTCACCTATCTCTACGGCTTTTACACCGTTTATACTCATCATTGCATTTGCCAAAAGTCCGTCAAATTTTTGATATATCGGCTCCCCAAGTCCTATAGGAGCATTTTTTATCTCCACCAAAGAAATTCCGCCTATGGAATCATGCTCACTTCTTGCTTTTTCTATGAGTTCTTTTTGGTATTGCTCTTTGTTTTTATCCAATGAATAAATGATACTGTTTTTTGCAAAATCAAAGTCGATATTTTCACCGACAATATCCCCCACGGCATAAATACCGCTTTGAACTTTGATATCAAGCTCTTTTAAAAGCAGTTTTGCCAAAGCACCCGCGGCTACTCTTGCAGCAGTCTCTCTTGCACTGCTTCTTCCTCCTCCTCTGTAGTCTCTGATGCCGTATTTGTAATAATAGGTTATATCCGCATGTCCCGGTCTGAAAAGATCTTTTATATTTGAATAGTCTTTGCTTTTTTGATTGGTATTTTCTATTGTTAGAGCTATGGGAGTACCCGTGCTTACACCCTCAAAAACTCCGCTTAAAATTTTTACTTTGTCATCTTCTTTTCTTTGTGTTTGATATATGTTTTGCCCGGGTTTTCTTCTATCAAGCTCCTTTTGGATAAAATCTTCACTTATTTTCAAACCTGCCGGAATTCCGTCAACTATACATCCGATTGCGGCTCCGTGCGATTCGCCGAAAGTTGTAAAGTTGAAAATATTGCCAAAACTGTTAAAGCTCATAATGTTTTATCCTTTTTAAACTTCTCAAGTGCCATTTGTGCGACTTTCTGATGGGCAGATTTTTTACTCTTGCCATTTGCTCTTGCTATCTCTTTATCTGCGATATATACCGCCATTTCAAACTCTTTTTTGTGATCCGGTCCTCTTGAGCTTATCATTTTGTATTCGGGAATGATACCGAAATGTTCCTGGGTAAATTCCTGCAGAGTTGTTTTATAGTCTTTAAAAATACTCTCAAGATCTATTTTGGGATATACTTCCTCAAGTAATCTATAGGTTATCTCTTTAACTTTATCAAGTCCTTCTTCAAGGTAAATTGCACCCATTAAAGCTTCATAGGCATTTGACAGCAAAGAAGGTTTTTCTCTTCCTCTGTTGTGTTCTTCTGCTACGGATAAAAAAAGATATTTGCCAAGATTTATTTTCAAAGAGAGTTTTTTAAACCCCTCTTCGTTTACCAGTGAGGCTCTCATTTTCGAGAGTTTTCCTTCGTCAATATTTGGAAACTTATGAAAAAGATACTCTCCTACAACAAGGTCAAGTACTGCATCACCTAAAAATTCCAATCTTTCATTATTTTTTGCTTTTTTGTAGCTTTTGTGTGTAAGTGCCTCGAGTATCAAGGTTTTATTTTTAAAACGATACCCCAAACACTTTTGCAATTCTTCTAATTTATCCAAATTTTACTCCTCTAACTTGTTAGCTTCGCTTTTTGCTATTTTATCACACTCTTCGTTTTCCTTATGTCCGTTGTGTCCTTTAACCCAAACAGCTTTTATTTTGTGAGGCTTGGCCGCCTTGACATATCTTTTCCAAAGATCAGGATTTTTGATACCTTTAAAATCCTTTTTTATCCAGTTTTTAAGCCATTCGTTGATACCCTTTACTACATAGCTTGAATCGCTTACAAGCTCTATCTCACATGGTTCTTTTAAGTTTTCAAGAGCTTTTATGACAGCTAAAAGTTCCATTTGATTATTTGTGGCATTCGGTTTGGCACCTTTTACAATTTTTTTACTGTTTTTATATTTGAGTATGGCACAATAGCCTCCTTTGCCGGGATTGCCAAGACTTGATCCGTCACTAAATATATGTACTAATTTCACTCTGTGTTACCTTTTGGGTGAGTTTGGGTATGATTTTTACACTGTCTATACTGTGACAGTTCGGACATCTTGAAAAATAAAACGGATACGAATTTTTACATTTTGAACAAAAGTATTCAAAATTTATATCAGCTCTTTTATATCCTGCATTAACCAGCGATTTTAGTATATCAAGCTCAAATATATCACTCTTTTTTTCGGTATAAAATACTCCTCTTGCACTAAGTATATCACTTAAAAACGGATGATTTTTTGCAAAATCCATATCAAATCCGGATATATCCATTCTCCATAAAATATCAAAGATATTTAAAAAGTCAAAATTTTTTATTTTGTAAAAATTTATCGGCTTGTTGTATTTGAGTAAAAACTCTATATATATTCTTTGAGTTGATTTTAATGATGCAAAATCATAAAGTAATTTCTCTTTTTTTATATAGCTTGTTTCCAAAGAAGAGATATAAAGTGCCTGCAGATAAGTTTTTTCTTTTTTTATTTCGCTTCCAAGCTCTTCTAAAGCATCTAAAACTTCCAATGCTTTGTCATATCTTTTTAAAATATCATAGGTTATTGTCAAATATTTTAATGATTCTTCATGCCTTGGCGAAATTTTAAGAGATTCTATGAAAACTTCTCTTGCTCTTTCTATAAATCCTGCTTTTAGATACACTTTTCCAAGCAAAAAAAGAATTTGCTGTTTTTGGGCTCTTTTGGTATATTTTTTAAGAGCATAGAGATAAATGCCTATACTTTTTTCATATTCACCAATTTTTTTATAGCTTTTTGCGAGGAGTATAATGCTTTCAAGTGTAAGATTTTTATCTTCAAATATAATTTTGTATTCATTTTTGCTATCATCAATCTGAAATTTATCTATAAATCTTTGGATATTGCTCTCTTCATTTTTGTTTTTATATATACTCCACCAATAGTTGGCAAAGGAGATTATGAAGATGAGTAAAAAAAAGATAATAATACCAAAAAGAGGATCTCTGTAACCTATATAAAAATTATCCATTGTTCCCTAACATTAATTATTTATGCTTTTATTATATCAAATATTATATAATATTTTTATGATAGAGCAAAATTCCATAGAAAATCTCAAAAACAGACTTGATATTGTTGAAGTTATAGGCTCATATATAGAACTTAAAAAAAGCGGAGCAAATTTTAAAGCAAAATGCCCTTTTCATTCTGAAGATACTCCGAGTTTTGTCGTTAGTCCTTCAAAACAGATATATCACTGTTTTGGCTGCGGAGCAGGCGGAGATGCCATAAGTTTTGTAATGAACTATGACAAGCTTAATTATCCTGAAGCTATAGAAAAGCTTGCAAGTGATTTTAACATACCGCTTAGTTATACAAAGGGAAGTTTTGAAAAAAAAGATGACAGAAGGGTACTCGAGCAAATCAATCAATTTTACAAAAGAAATCTTTTAGCCAATAAAAAAGCACAAGAGTATATACAAAACAGAGGTATTTATGCTTCATCGGTAGAAAAATTTGAACTTGGATATGCTTCTTCATCATTTGACACCATAAAATTTTTAAAAGATAATTTTTTATCTGTGGATGATGCCGTGAAAACCGGAGTTCTTGGTAAAGATGAGAGAGGAAAAGTGTATGCAAGACTGAGCGAAAGGATAACATTTCCCATATATGCTTCAAACGGAAAAATAGTAGGATTTGGCGGAAGAACCATATCAAACCATCCGGCAAAATACATAAATTCTCCCCAGACTTATCTTTTTAACAAGTCCAAACTTTTATACGGATACAATTTGGCAAGAGAAGCCGTTATGAAAAAAGAAAGAATTATCATAACGGAAGGTTATCTTGATGTGATTATGCTGCATCAGGCTGGTTTTAATGAATGTGTTGCGACTTTGGGAACTGCATTGACAAGTGAACATTTACCACTTCTTAGACGAGGTGAACCAAAAGTGATACTTTCGTATGACGGAGACAAAGCGGGTATCGAAGCAGCTTTTAAGGCCGGCAAAATGCTTGCATCTTCTTCCATAGACGGAGGGGTCGTCATATTTGACGAAGGGAAAGATCCCGCCGATATGGTTAAAGAAGGAGACATAGGAACATTAAAAGCTTTGTTTAATGAGCCTAAATCTTTTGCACATTTTGTTATAGAGCATATAGCATCCAAATACAATTTGCACAATCCTTTAGAAAAAGAGAAGGCTCTGAATGAAGGGGTGGATTTTTTAAAAATGCTCTCTCCTGTTTTGCAAGAAAGTTACAAAAATTATCTTTCAACTGTTTTGAATGTGGATAAAAGAATTATTCGGTTGCAAAACAGAAAAAAACAACCCCATCATACAAATTATCAAAAAGAGGATTTGGCTGAACTATCCATCATAAAAACACTTCTTTTAAAACCTGAGTTTTTTAACACCGTACTTGATAATATAGGAGAAGAAGTTTTCAGAACTCATAAAGATTTATTTGTAAAACTTGTCGGAGGAGACAATAAAAACGGATTTGAGGGGCTTTTGGTCAGAGATGATATAAATGAGCTTAACGAAGAGGAGCTTAAACAGCAGTTGAGATTGCTTTTGCTGGGATTTTACAAGATAAAACTTGACAATGTAAAAAGTTTAAATTTACCATTTGAGAAAAAAAGTTTTTTTATAAGAAAAATACAGGATAAAATATATAGATTAAAAAGGGGAGAGATAGTTGAGTATGAGCAAATCTGATATGAGATGTATTTCGCTTTTTAGTGGCGGACTTGACAGTATGATTTCGGTAAAATTGATAAAAGAACAAAATATAGATGTAACGGCACTTTTTATTGATACCGGTTTTGGTTCGACCAAGGACAACAGAGATATTTTAAAAAAAAGAGCCGATATAGTAGGTGCTGATTTTGAGATAATAAACATAAGAGACAGTTTTATAAAAGAGATACTGTTTTCACCAAAATATGGATACGGAAAAAATTTCAATCCCTGTATCGACTGTCATGCAAATATGATAAGAGTTGCAAAAGCCTTGATGCCCGAATTTGATGCAAGTTTTATCATAACGGGTGAAGTTTTGGCACAAAGGCCTATGAGCCAAAGAAAAGATGCATTGATGCAAGTTAAAAAACTGGCAAATGATTTGGAAGAAAATCTTCTTTTAAGACCATTGTCTGCCAAACTTCTTGAGCCTACAAAACCTGAGCTTGAGGGATGGGTAGATAGAGAAAAGCTTTTATGTATCAGCGGAAGAAACAGAGAAATTCAACTCAGGCTTGCAAAAGAGTATGGTTTTGAAGACTATGAAAGTCCCGGAGGCGGATGTCTTTTGACTGATGAGAGATTTTCAAACAAACTTAGAGACTTTATAAAATACGAAAAGCTTGAAGCGCAGGATATAGAACTTTTAAAAGTGGGAAGGCATTTAAGGCTAAGAGACGGCATCAAACTTATAATAGGAAGAAATGAACAGGAAAACAAGAAGATAAAAGAGGCAGAAAATTCGAAAATGATATCTGTTGATGTTGTAGATATTCCATCACCATTTTCAAAGATAACAAAAACAGCAACAGATGAAGACAAACACCTTGCAGCCAAAATCATTCTTACTTTTACAAAAACAAAAAAAGATATATTTTATGAAGTAATTTTTGATAATGAAATTATAAAAGAGACACCTTTTGACAGCAGAGATAAAGTTTTAAAATATTATTTATAAAAACTATGGTATAATCACCTCCTTAGAATATGGGGCATTAGCTCAGCTGGGAGAGCACGACGCTGGCAGCGTCGGGGTCAGCGGTTCGAGCCCGCTATGCTCCACCATTTATACTTCCAGTAAGTCAAATAGAAATTTTGTTCTCAAAATCAACTTTTATTGACATAGTTTTTCGGCAGTAGTTTTCTTCTGTCTATATTTTTCAAGATATATTTTAGTTTATTTATTTGCTAAAGCATAAAGCTTTAACTAAATGTTTAGCAAAGTGATATTTGGTGTGAAAAATTATTTAGTGTATAATTATAAAATTTTTTAAGGAAAACCGTATGAGAAAAAATATCTTTTCAATAATTTTAGTTTTATCTGTTGTTACTCAGTTAAATGCCGGTTTTTTCGGCAGTATCGTCTCCAGTGCGATAGGTTCGGCGATTGTTCAAGGAAACGGATCAAAAGGTATCTATATGAGTAGATTAAAAAAGAGAATGGATAGGGTTAATTCATATCTTTGGCATATGCATGAAACCGGGAAATACGAGCCGTCATATAAGTTTTATAAAAAGTGGCTATTGGCACAGATTGATGCTTCCGGATTTGATGATATTGCAATGCTTGATACCATTGCCTGGGTTTTGAAAGATCACGGTAAAAAAAGAGAGGCAATTAAACTCTATGAGACTAGAATTTTACCATGGATTGATATTAGATTTGAAAATGATAGAAGAGGAGAAAATAAGAAATTTAGAGAGAAATGGAAAAAAAATTACGAAGCTATCAAGAAATAGTAAATATCAATTGATTCACGATCCTTTTTTTGCGATCTTTTTTAATGCGGCGACCGACTTCTTTAGGGTTTGTCTATCTTGTGAATCATTTGTAAAATCCAAATCATCCAAATACCTTTTGGCATAAAAACAATATCTAAGACTCTATCTTACAAATATACTTTTTTGATTTTTTTCTTGTTATAGCATAACTCAAAAATACAAAAAAGAGGAAAAGTAAGATTGTTTGTTATTTTCCTTTTAATTATTGCAAAAAGTTAAAAGCAAAGCCCTGCCCTCCAATTTGTCAATTTCCCACTATCTTTTTATATCTATATGGTATAATAATGCAAAAATATCAAAAGGAGAGTTATGCCCATATATGTTTTAGGACACACCAATCCCGATTCGGACTCCATTTGTGCAGCCATATCGCTATCCTATCTTTTAAAACAAATTGGCAAAAACTCTATCGCTTCAAGACAAGGAGAATGTTCGGACGAAACAAAATTTATACTTGAAAAATTCGGCTTCGAAGAGCCTTTGTTAAAAAAATCGTATGCGGGGGAAGATTTGTTTTTGGTTGATTTTTCGGATCTCAATCAAGCACCGGCGGATATAGATAAAGCCAATATTTTGGGCATTGTCGATCACCATAAGCTGGGAGATATCACCACTCCCGTACCCCTTGAGTGCTGGATCAGACCGGTTGGATGTACCAATACGATAATAAAGGAGATGTTTGACTATTACGGCATAAATATTCCCGAAAAGCTATCCGCAATTATGCTGTGCGCCATACTTAGCGATACCGTTATATACAAATCACCCACTTGTACCTCTTTAGATATAAAAATTTCTAAAGAATTGGCAAAAATTGCTAAAATTAATGATATTAAGGCTCTTGGAATGGAGATGTTTATGGTAAAATCATCCATTAAGGGAGCAAGTGCCAAAGAGCTCATAACAAGGGATTATAAAGATTTTAACATGAGCAGTTGCAAAGTTGGAATCGGACAGCTTGAAAGCGTTGATCTCTCCATTTTCAAAGAGAGAAAAGAGGAACTACTTCAAGAGATGAGCAGATATAAAAATGAGGGCGAAAGAGATTGTGTTTTGCTACTCTTAACCGATATTATAAATGAAGGATCCGAGCTTCTTGCCGTATGCGAAGATGATACGATTATCGAAAAAGCTTTCGGTAAAAAACTGAAAAACTCCTCGATATATCTTCCGGGAGTATTAAGTAGAAAGAAGCAAGTCGTTCCATTTTTAGAAAAAGCTTACAAAGGATAATATATGTTTTTTTCGGAAAAAAATAGCAAGATTGATGATGATTTAAAAAGTAACATAAAAGAGTGTGTAGAGACTCTCAAAAAGGGACAAATAGACGAGAGTTTTTTAGAGAAAATTGATTCGAAAGAGAGTTTGAAGGATAAGGTGGACTTCATCATTAGCCATCTTTTAAATCTCAATTGGGAGATGAACTTTTTTGTTATGAATTTTCCCGTAGCCATGTTTGCTATAGATACAAATAGAAAGATGCTTACATGGAATAAAAAATTTGAAGATTTAACAGGCTTCTCCCCTTACGAGATCAAATCCCTATCCTCTCCTCAAGCCCCTAAAATATTATGGCCGGACAACCCGAGCGCTTGTAAAGTTTGCAAACTTGTCGGAGAGTATGACGCTAAAAAAGAGAGCGGTATAGGCATTGCCGAAATAACAACTAAAAACGGAGAAATTATACCGGTTTATGTATATGTCGAGCCTATCGTAAAAGATGGCGTCGTTATAAAAACCTATGTTACATTAAGAAATCTACTTGCGGAAAGAGCCAAAGAGGCTGAACTTAGAAAGGACTTTTTTCAGCAAGAGGCAAACGAAATCGTAAAAGTTTTAGAGAACATCTCTCAACACAAGATAAATACTTCGTTTGAAATATCCGATAAAAATGACTTTAAAATTATTGAAAAGCCTATAAAAGAGATTCAAGCCACTCTTGTCAATTTGGTAAAGGGGTTGAAAAAATCCTCCGATCTCGTAAAAGAGGTTTACGAAGATGCTTCCGATAAACTAAACCGTTTACTCGAGTGGAATGAAACGAAATTTCTACCGTCCCAAATGGAGGCAAGCGATAAAGCTAGCGAGCTTAACGACTCTATGAACGATATTGAGAAGATGGTTGATATGATTAAGGATATTGCCGACCAAACCAATCTGTTAGCCCTCAACGCCGCTATTGAGGCTGCAAGAGCTGGTGAACATGGAAGGGGTTTTGCCGTAGTGGCCGATGAGGTTAGAAAGCTTGCGGAAAAATCTCAAAAAAGTGCCAACGAAATAACTGCCGTCATAAATTTAATCAAAGCCAATGTTCACAATATGAACGAAGATATCACACACAATCAAAACGAGGTTAGACAACTTACAATATCTTTAAAGGAGATTATTGATAAATTCGACTCTATGGCAAGAAATATAGTCGAACTTGAAAATTTAATTAGCGATTTTGAATTTTAAAAGGTTAGGAAAGTTTAGGTAATCAAGGGAGTCAGGTGGCAACTGATCCCCCCTTTTTTTTGTTTATAACTCAAAAATACAAAAAAAAGAGGAAAAGCAAGATTGTTTGCTATTTTCCTTTTAATTATTGTAAAAAGTCAAAAGTCAAGCCCTGACCCCTGGCCCTTTTAGTCATAAAATGATTGCCGCAAGCACAAGTAACACTACACTCTACATATTCAGGATGGATACCCTTTTTCATTTTTATTTCCTTATAAAATTTGATATTTTTCCTAATCCCGTAGGTAAAAAACGCAACAGACTCCCAAAAAAAGAGCCTGCTGCTATATAGGGGAGGGGAACTGAAATTATATCAAAATAAACTTTTAAAATCAAGCAAACATAAAAGCCAAAATTATACTTATAACTATAAGTACTATATCAAGTATATATTTTTTAACGGCAAATTTTCTAAAAACTTCCTGTGAGTTTACATCTCTTACTCTTGTCAGCTTAAAAAGCCTATGGTTTTTAAAAGCTCCTGCGATAACAATAATCGAAGTAAATATCATAAGATATACAGTATAACTGATGGCAAATTTAAAAACTGCCAATACAACCGAACCTGTAAATATAACGATACTTAGGCTAAGATAGTAAAGAGGAGAAAAGAGTTCGTATTTTTTTGTCATATCTATATAATCACTGCATCTTTTAACGACAAAAAGATTGACAAAAGCAAATATAAGTGTCAGAAAAACAAAGAATACATGTAAATTT
>CAZKWE010000061.1:0-1928 GCA_964556545.1 uncultured Campylobacteraceae bacterium
GCAAAAATTCCTATCACTTTGGGGTCCCCACAAAATTTTAAAATTTTGTGGGGTAAAACTTATGCTACGCCTGTCGGCGAGAGAAACAATCATGATTTTATTTTTGTTTGTGTTTTTTTTAAAACATGATTGTTTTATTTAAAAAATAGTTTTTTATAGCAAGAGGGGTCTTTGCTGAAAATAGGAACTTTTTTCTTGTATGTTTCATAATCTTTGCCAAATTTTTTATAACACTCCATCTCTTCAAATACCAATACCATAATCAATATAAATATCATTTCAAGTGGTGCAATAAACAATATAAAAGTAACCGAACCAACCATAAAAGCCAAGGCAAGCGGTATGAATGAGAGTCCAAAAAGCATAGGATGTCTGAAACAGGAAAATATACCGCTTGTAACAAGTTTGTTTGTTTCCAGCCGAGGAATATTTCCTTCTCTGCCATATCTTTTAAGTTCTCTTCCTCCGACTTTGGCAGCATGAAAAGATAATTTCATCAAAAAAAATCCTACCGTAAACGAGAAGATGTGAAACAGAGGATTTGTTATATATTCTTTGAAATATTTTGCATCAAAATAAAATCCAAAATATATACCCCCCGTTAAAATAAATATCCAAAGAAGTACTCTTATAACAACCGAGGGAGTAGTTTTTATTTTCATATATGCCAACCTTTGTAAAATCTTAATTTTTTTTAAAATTATATCAATATTATTTTAAATATGATATAATAATTTTTAAAATATTTTTACAAAAGGAGAAATAATGTTTTCAAGCAGAAAAATAAAAGAGCTTGAAGAAGAGATAAAAAATCTTAAATCCGAAAACGAAAGATTGAAAAATCAACTTGAGGAGTGTCAAAGAGAAAAATCATCTATAAATCTCAATGAAAACAGTATGATTTGCACGGATAATGATGAAGCCAAGATAAAACTTCTTGATGTTATCATAAAAAGTTATGGCAACGGAGCTGAATTTTTACAAGACACCATAGAAGAAAATCTTACTATGTTGGAATCTGCCGATAAATTAAATTCGGAAAATGCCATAGAGATGGATACTATAGAAAACAATACCGATAAAGTTGTAGAATCTATGCAAAAAATTGAAGAGATGACTGTGGGACTGCAGGATGATTCAAATGCTTTAAATGATCATGTAAATTCCATATCGGATATCATAAATCTTATAAAAGATATAAGTGACCAAACAAATCTTTTAGCTTTGAATGCCGCCATAGAAGCTGCAAGAGCGGGAGAGCACGGAAGAGGATTTGCTGTTGTTGCAGATGAAGTCAGAAAGTTGGCAGAGAGAACCCAAAAGGCAACTCAGGAAGTTGAGATAAATATCAGCACTTTAAAACAAAGCACTTCAACCATACTGTCTGCAACGGAAACTTTTAGGGAAGAAGCCAACAAGGGTACCTCCATACTCGAAGAGTTTAAAGAAGCGGCTGACAAAGCAAGAGATAATTCAAGACAAATTCAAAATCTTACAACAAATATCACAAGAGAGATGTATATAAGTAACGGCAAGATTGATCATATAAAATTAAAGTTGCAAACCTACAGGGCAATAATAGATAATAAAAAAATTGATATTATTGATGAGAATAGTTGTAGATTTGGAAAATGGTTCGGAAGTGAAGTAAGAAAACTTTTAAGTAAAAATCAACAGATTTTACAAAAAATAGACCAAGAACACAAAGGTGTTCACCAACTTCTTAAAAAAGCTTTAGATGAATATTTTAAAGATCAAGATATGGATGCGGTTTTATCTGATATAGAGCAGGTTGAACATTATAGTGACGAAGCTTTTAAAATACTGGTTGAAGCCGTAAAAGATGTAAGAGTTTAGAATCAAAGAGGAAAGATCCTCTTTGATTTTTTTAATCCAATCCATACTCATCAGGTATATAATCAAGTTCG
>CAZKWE010000062.1:0-48341 GCA_964556545.1 uncultured Campylobacteraceae bacterium
TAAATAAAACAATCATGTTTTAAAAAAAACACAAACAAAAATAAAATCATGATTGTTTCTCTCGCCGACAGGCGTAGCATAAGTTTTACCCCACAAAATTTTAAAATTTTGTGGGGACCCCAAAGTGATAGGAATTTTTGCCGGAATTCATTTCCGGCAAAAAGGAGATTTTAAGGTGAAAATTTCCCTGCAAATACTTCGTAAAATTTCTTATATCATACCGATACTCTTTAGATGCAAATATAAGCACATAATCACAAAATTATCAAAGATATATTTTATTGCCTTTTTCCCTAAAATACTCCGCCTGCTCTTTTAATCCTTCTTCCAAAGCTTTATCAACATCATTTATCTCCTTCTCTTTTGCATATTCTCTAACTTCTTCGGTTATTTTCATAGAGCAAAACTTTGGTCCGCACATTGAGCAGAAATGAGCTACTTTGGCACTCTCTTTCGGAAGTGTATCATCATGAAATTCTCTTGCACGATCCGGATCAAATCCTATATTGAACTGGTCATACCACCTAAACTCAAATCTTGCTTTGCTCATAGCATTGTCTCTTATCTGGGCCGCAGGATATCCTTTGGCCAAATCTGCAGCATGTGCTGCAATTTTATAAGTTACAATTCCTTCTCTGACATCTTCTTTGTTTGGAAGTCCAAGATGTTCTTTTGGTGTAACATAGCAAAGCATTGCAGTTCCGTACCATCCTATTTGTGCCGCACCTATAGCTGAGGTTATATGATCATATCCGGGAGCCACATCACTTACCAATGGCCCCAAAGTGTAAAAAGGAGCTTCATGACACTCTTTTAACTCTTTGGTCATATTTTCTTTTATCATATGCATAGGTACATGTCCGGGACCCTCTATCATTACTTGTACATCATGTTTCCAAGCAATTTTGGTTAACTCTCCCAATGTTTCAAGTTCGGCAAATTGTGCTTCATCATTTGCATCATAAATTGATCCCGGTCTTAAACCGTCTCCCAATGAAAAAGCCACATCATAAGTTTTCATAATATCACATATATCTTCAAAATGTTCATACAAAAAACTCTCTTTATGATGAAACAGGCACCATTTTGCCATAATAGAACCTCCTCTTGAAACAATTCCCGTAAGTCTTTTGGCAGTCATAGGTATATATTTGAGCCTGACTCCAGCATGAATGGTAAAATAATCCACTCCTTGTTCGGCCTGTTCTATAAGAGTATCTCTAAAGATTTCCCAAGTTAAATTTTCAGCAATTCCGTTTACTTTCTCAAGTGCCTGATATATAGGAACTGTTCCTATAGGAACAGGAGAATTTCTTACTATCCATTCTCTTGTTTCATGTATGTTTGCTCCGGTTGAAAGATCCATAACGGTATCCCCGCCCCATCTTATCGACCATATCATTTTTTCCACTTCTTCAGCAATCGAAGATGTTGTTGCCGAATTTCCTATATTGGCATTTATTTTTACCATAAAATTTCTGCCTATTATCATAGGTTCAATTTCCGGATGATTTATATTGGCCGGAAGCACAGCTCTGCCTGCGGCTATCTCATCTCTTACAAATTCGGGGGTATAAACTTCAGGTATATTTGCACCAAAACTCTCACCTTTATGATGAGTATTTAGCAATCTATTCTCTTTGACATACTCAAGCATTTGATTTTCTCTTATGGCAACAAATTCCATCTCCGGTGTTATAATACCTTTTCTAGCCAAATGCATTTGAGTGACATTGCATCCCGGTTTGGATTTTTTCGGTTTTCTTATATTTGGAAATCTTATACTTTTTAAATTTTCATTACCGTATCTTTCGTGAAAATATGATGAGCTAAAGTCATCTGATTCTTCTATATCATCTCTTTCGCTAATCCAGGATTCTCTTACGGGTTTTATACCGCGGGTTAAGTCTATCTTGACTTTGGGATCAGTATATGCTCCCATGGTATCATATACATACAAAGGAGGATTTTTCTCAAAAGTACCATCACTTTTTCTTGTATCTTCAAGCGTAATTTTCCTAAACGGAACTTTTATATCATCTCTTGAGCCGTTTTTATAAACTTTTTGTGAACTTGGAAAATTCTTCAAAAGCAAGGGGTCAACATCTCTTAAAGTCTGTAACAGATCAGTTTTCATAGTATTTCTCCTTCCTACGCCGGCATTATCCGGATCAGGTTAAAAGGGTATATTCTCAGCCGTTTTAAAACAGCACCCCCGGTAACAGTGGCAGTAGTTTAAAATTTTAGAAAATTATACACAATCAATCAAAAATTTAACTTAAGATAATATTTTAAGTGATATTTTGGTAAAATGCACAAAATTTTTATATAAAGAGTTATAGCTATGAGTGATAAAAAAAACACAATTTACAATCCAAAAGAGATAGAGGATAAATTTTACAGTATTTGGGAAGAAAGAGGCTATTTTGAGATAGACGGCAACAAGCAGATACAAGAAAAAGATAAAAACTTTTGTATCATGATGCCTCCTCCTAATGTTACAGGAAGTCTGCATATAGGACATGCACTGACTTTTACTCTTCAAGATATACTAACAAGATACAAAAGAATGGACGGTTACAAAACTCTTTGGCAACCCGGAACCGATCATGCAGGAATTGCAACCCAGAATGTGGTAGAAAAACAAATCCTAAAAGAGGGAAAAACAAAAGAAGAACTCGGAAGAGAAGAGTTTTTAAAACGAGTTTGGGAGTGGAAAAAATTTAGTGGCGGAACCATTGTGCACCAAATGAGAAAACTTGGTATTTCTCCTGCTTGGAGCAGAGAAAGATTTACTATGGATGAAGGACTTAAAAAAGCAGTTAAAAAAGCTTTTGTCCAACTTTACAATGAGGGTTTAATCGTAAGAGGAAACTATATGGTCAATTGGTGTACCCATGATGGTGCTTTAAGTGATATAGAAGTTGAATATGAAGAAAACCATCAAAAACTTTATTATATAAAATATCCCTTAAAAGATAGTAATGATTTTATAACAGTAGCTACCACAAGACCTGAAACATACTTTGGCGATACTGCGGTCATGGTAAATCCAAATGATAAAAAATACGAAAAACTTGTTGGCAAAAAGGCAATACTTCCTCTGATAAATAAAGAAATACCTATCATTGCCGATGAACATGTTGATATGGATTTTGGAACGGGTGCGGTAAAAGTTACCCCCGCACACGACATAAATGACTATGAAGTAGGAAAAAGACATAATTTGGACTTTATAACCGTATTTGATGAAAAGGGTATCTTAAATGAATATGCAGGTGAATTTCAAGGAATAGAAAGACTCCAATCCAGAGACAAAATAGTCAAAAAACTCGAACAAGAAGGTTTTATAGAAAAAATTGAAGATTATACCAATCAAGTTGGCCACTGTTACAGATGCAAAAATATAGTTGAACCGTATATATCAAAACAGTGGTTTGTAAAAAAAGAGATAGCTGATAGAGCAATTAAGAAAACAAATGAAGGAGAAGCTTCATTTTATCCCTCTCATTGGATAAATTCGTATAATGCTTGGATGAAAGATTTAAGAGATTGGTGCATTTCAAGACAGCTTTGGTGGGGACATAGAATACCTGTATTTTACTGTGATGAATGCGGACATGAATGGGCAAGCGAAGAAGACAAACCAAATGCTTGTCCGAAATGCGGTTCTAAAAACTTTCATCAAGATCCCGATGTACTTGATACATGGTTTAGCAGTGGTCTATGGCCTTTTTCTACTCTTGGTTGGGGCAATGGTGAAGAATTTAAAGGCATAAAATGGTTTGAAAATGATTTAAAAGAGTTTTATCCGAATTCCATACTTATAACAGGATTTGATATACTCTTTTTCTGGGTAGCAAGGATGATGTTTAGTGGTGAACATTTCCTAAAAGAGCTTCCTTTTAAAGATATATATCTTCATGCACTTGTCAAAGACGAGCATGGTCAGAAAATGAGCAAATCAAAAGGGAATGTTATAGACCCGCTTGATATGATAGAAGAATACAGTGCCGATACTCTAAGATTTACACTTGCCATTTTGGCTGTTCAAGGAAGAGATATAAAATTATCAAAAGAAAAAACCGAACAAATTAGAAATTTTACCAATAAACTTTACAATGCTTCAAGATATTTTTTAATGTATCAGGATAGTTTTAAAGATATGAACGAGATAAAATTTCAAACTGATCTTGGAAAGTATATGAAAAGCAGATTTGCATTTGCCGTCAAAGAAACAAGAGAATTTTTAAATGTTTACAGATTTAATGATGCGGCTACGGTATTGTACAGATTTTTATGGGGAGAGTTTTGCGACTGGGGAATAGAATTTTCCAAAGCTTCAAAAGAGAGTATCAATGAGCTTGGAAGCATTTATAAAGAAGCTATGAAACTGCTTCATCCGTTTATGCCTTTCATAAGTGAGTATATTTATCAAACTATGTCAAATAAAACACTTCAAGAAAACAGTTCCATTATGGTTGCAAGATACCCAAGAAACACAACAACAGATGAGGATATGGAAAAACTGTTCTCTTTGGCTCAAGAAGCAATCGTATCCATAAGAAGAGCAAAAGCCAATATAGAACTTGCCAATAAAAAGATTGATACTGCTGTTATAAAAACAAAAGATGCAGATAAATTAAAAGATGTAAAAAAATATATAGAGCTTCTTGCAAAAGTAAACAAAATAGACTTTAGCAACAAAATCATAGAAAATTCTATCAGTGATGTCAGTGATAATTTGGAAGTATTTATACCACTTGAAGGAGTTGATCTAAAACCCGTTATATCAAGACTTGAAAATCAGAAATTAAAACTTGAAAAAGAGATTGGTAAATTAAACGGTATGCTTAATAATGAAAATTTTTTAAAAAATGCTCCGAATGAGATAATTGAACAAAATAAAACCGTTCTTAAAAAAGCAAAGGAAAATTTACAAAAAGTTGACGAAAGGTTAAAAAGTTTTTAAAAAGTTTATTTTTTTGGTATAATAAACCTTTTAAATTTTACGAAAGGTGTATATGTGAAGTTTTTTTTATCTATTTTATGTTTTTCACTAGTTGTATTTGCATCAAATGTACAAGATGATATAGCTAACAGTTTTGACAACGAATACACTCAACAAACAAAAGAGGATTTTGATCCCTTAAGCAAATACAATAACTTTATGACAAATGTAAATGACAAATTTTATACGCACATACTCTTTCCGGTTGCCAAAGGATATAAAAAAATTATTCCAAAGCCTGCCAGAGAATCCGTATCAAATTTTTTTCATAATTTATTCTTTCCGGTTAGATTTGTAAACAATATCCTGCAGTTAAAATTTAAAAACTCTTTTGAAGAATTAGAGAGATTTGCTATCAATTCAACCGTAGGAGTTGCCGGTCTTTTTGATGTAGCGGCTAAAAGAATGAAAATATATCCCCATGAAGAAGATCTTGGACAGACACTTGGTTTTTACGGTCTTGGCGGTGGTTTTCATATAGTATTGCCCATACTCGGGCCATCAAACTTAAGAGATACCGTAGGTTTGGTAGGCGATTGGTATCTTGATCCAAAAATTTATATACAAAACAGAGGTTATAATTTAACGGATAATGACACAGAGTCTTTTGGAGTAAGCAGTTTCAATGTTATCAACAGAGCTTCGTTCGACTATAAAAAATATGAAGCAATCAAAAAAGGCAATGTTCTGCTTTATCCTGTATTAAAAGACCTTTATGAAAAACATAGAAATAAACTTATAAAAGAATAGGAAAAATACATGAAAAAAATAATTATTGCACTACTGCTCATATTTAATGTTTCGCTTTTTGCAATTCAAGGTAATGATATCAAACATTCTATGGATATCAAAATACACAAAGCTTTACAAATACTCAAAAACAAAAAGAATACTACCGAAGAAAAAGCACAAAAAATTTTTAAAATATTTGATGAAATGTTTGATTATAACCTTATGGCAAGACTCTCTCTCGGGAAAAAAGAGTGGATGAATATAGATAACAATCAAAGAAAAAAATATGTGGATAATTTTATAAGACTTTTAAAAGAATCCTTTATAGAAAAGTTAAAACTTTATAATAATCAACAGATAAAAATCGAAGACTTTCTACAAACAAGATCATCAAGAGCAATACTTAAAACTTCCATTGTTGATAAAAAAGACAAAACGGAAGTGGATTACAAATTTTACCATTCAAGAAAAAGAGGATGGATTATATATGATGTTATAGTAGCAGGTGTCAGCATTATACAAAGTTATAGAAAACAGTTTGCAGATATCCTGCAAAACAATAATTTTGATAAATTTTTAAAGTCCATGAAAAAAACCTCTTGAAATAATGCTTGAAAGTTTTTTCAAAAATTTCATACTAAAATACCCTAAAACAGTATTGGCAATACTGATACCCCTGTTTGTTTATCTTGCTTTTGTATCGGTTCATCTAAAAATAGATACCAGCTCTAAAAGCCTGCTGATGGATAATGATCCCGATCTTGCATTTTTACATAAAATAAATAAAGATTTTTACAATCCCGATATACTTGTAATAACTTATACGCCAAATACCCCTTTATTTTCAAACGATAGTTTAAACACCATAAAAGATATAAGCAAAAAACTAAAAACCATCTCGAATATCAATTCCGTTACCTCCATATTGAATGTTCCACTTCTGCAAAACAAAGAGTTGCCAATTACGGATCTGCTTGATAAAGTTCCAACCTTATTAGATAAAAACATAAGCTTACCTTTAGCAAAAAAGGAATTTTTAACAAGCCCGCTGTATAAAAATAATTTGGTAAGTAGTGATTTAAAAACAACTGCAATTATACTAAATCTTAAAACAGACAATGACCCTGCTTTACTACCAAGGCATCTGTTTTTACAAAAAATACGAAAAATTCTTTCACTGTACTCAAATAAAGGAAAGCTGTTTTTAGGTGGGGTGGATATGATAAGCGATGATATGATTGGTTTTGTCAAAAATGATATTTTTGTTTATGGTATTTCTCTCACGCTGATACTCATAGTTATACTTTGGATAATTTTTAAAGAGTTTGTATGGATTTTTATGCCTCTTTTGATTTCTATTATTTCCATTGTTACCACTTCGGCTTTTATAGTATTTTTTCATTGGAATGTCACTATCGTTTCATCAAATTTTGTCTCCTTGCAACTCATCATCACTTTATCTATTATTCTTCATTTGATAGTCAGATATAGAGAAATTGCTTTACTTGAACCGCATTTTACAAAAAAACAAATTATACTAACTACCATAACATCAAAAGCAAAACCATCTTTTTTTGCCATTGCCACAACTGTTGTAGGCTTTGCTTCTTTGGTTTTTTCCGGTATAAAACCGGTACTTTATCTTGGGCTTATGATGAGTCTTGGCATATCTGTATCACTTATCGTATCTTTTGTCCTGTTCGGCACAATTATGATGCTTGTATCAAAAAAAGTACCAAAAATAAAAAATAATAAAGATAAAAAATTCTCTTTTATGCACCATGTCATAACAAGTGTTGAAAGAAGAGGAAAAAGTATAACAGCTATAACTATAATCATAATTATATTTTCTCTCAGCGGTGCTCCAAGATTGTTGGTTGAAAATAGTTTTATAAATTATTTTAAATCAACTACGCAGATATATAAAAGTTTAAAGACAATAGATCAAAAATTAGGCGGTACAACACCTCTTGATGTTGTTTTAACCTTTAAACAGGAAAAAGGACCAACTAAAAGTATATCAAAACCAAATACTCTTGATACGGGGGATAGTTTTGACAGTTTTGAGGAGGAGTATGAGGAAAATGCCAATGATCCGAAGTATTGGTTTACTCCCTCTAAAATGCAAACCATACAAAAAGTACACGATTATCTTGAAGCAAATCCCTATATAGGAAGTGTTCAATCTTTGGCAACACTTCTTAAAATTGGCAAAATACTGAAAAAAGGTAAAGAATTTGACAGTTTTGATATGGCCCTAGTATACAAAAAACTTCCTGAAAAATTTAAAAAGATACTTTTATTACCCTATGTAAATATCTCAAAAAACGAGCTAAGAGTGGCAACAAGGATAATTGACTCAAATAAAAGTTTAAGGAGAAATGCTCTTATACATAAAATAAATAAAGATTTATCAAAAGTAATCAACCCTAAAATTGCGACCTTTAAACTTGGTAATTTGATGATACTTTACAATAATGTACTCCAATCGCTTTATCATTCTCAGATTCTGACAATGGGCATAACCCTTATAGCACTTTTTTTAATGTTTGTAATACTTTTTAAATCATTTAAAATCGCATTGATTGCAATTTTCAGCAATGTAATTCCCATTGGAGTTGTATTTGGCATAATGGGCTGGGGAGAAATACCGCTTGATATGATGACTATAACCATTGCATCTATAAGTATGGGTATAGGAGTAGATGATACCATACATTACATACACCGTTTTAAAGAAGAATTTAAAAAGGATAAAAACTATATAAAAGCTATGAGAAGATCGCATCAAAGTATAGGATATGCTATGTTTTATACAACTTTGGCTATAGTTCTTGGCTTTAGCATCCTTGTAACTTCCAATTTCATACCTACTATCTACTTTGGTCTTTTAACTGTAGCTGTTATGTTTATAGCCCTTCTTTGTGCCCTCTTGTTGCTTCCTATGCTTATCATAAAATTCAAACCTCTTTGCACAAATAGTAAATAAATTGAATTTATTTTTAAAAAAGTATTGATATTTGGTTTTTTTATGATATAATACTCGTCAAGTATTACTTAATGGTTGATATATTCACTTTTGCTTCTTTTTAGAAATCAAATGATTATGTTTTATTGTTGGGTAGTATAATTTTTCAAAGGAACACGAACACATGCAGATTTATGTAGGTAACATGTCTTACGGGACAACAGAAGAAGGACTTAAGGATCTATTCGGCAACTATGGCGAAGTAGAAGCAGTTAAAATTATAACTGACAGAGAAACCGGAAGAGCTAAAGGATTTGGTTTTATTACTATGAATGATGAGAGTGCTGCTAAAAGTGCTATCGAAGATCTTGATGGTAAAGAATATGATGGCAGAACTTTAAGAGTTAATGAAGCTAAGCCAAGAGAAGAAAGACCTAGAAACTTTAACAGATACTAAAAAACTCCATGTTGCTTTCGGGCAACATGGACAAAAACTACATTTTTCAGATATTATTCCTAAAAATTTTTATTTTTATTGATTTAGAAACACTCTTGGGAGGTACCCTTAAGTCTATTGTTGTATAATTTTATTATGAAACAATCATGATTGTTTCTCTCGCCGACAGGCGTAGCATAAGTTTTACCCCACAAAATTTTAAAATTTTGTGGGGACCCCAAAGTGATAGGAATTTTTGCCGGAATTCATTTCCGGCAAAAAGGAGAATTTAAAATGAAAAATATTATATTTGAAAATGATATACTTTATATAGAAAAAGAGATTTCATCTATCCCATGGATAAAAATATTCCCAAAAACACATTGTAAAGAGTTGAGTGACTGCAATGACAAAATAAGAGAAAAACTTTTTGACACAATGATAAATATTGAAAAGCTGATGCTTGAATTTTACAAGCCTGATAAAATCAATATAGCTATGTTTGGAAATTATTTGCCAAAGCTTCATATACACATAATGGCAAGATTTAAAAACGATACCCATTTTCCCGAACCAATGTGGGGCGAAAAACAAAGAGATAGTAAACTTGTTTTACCTGATTTTAATATTTTTAAAGAAAAATTACAGGAGATAATAATATGATAAAAGAAAGAATACTCCTTGTTGAAGATAATAAATCCCTCTCAAAACTAATCAAAAGAAAAATGCAAAACAATCCAAAGTTTGAAATAATTCAATCATACAGTTATGACCAAACCAATGCTTTACTTGAAGATAATGATGATTATTTTATAGCACTTCTTGATTTAAACCTGCCTGATGCTCCCGATGGAGAAGTGGTTGATCTGGTTTTATCATATAATATTCCATCTATCATACTAACGGCAACTATAGATGAAACCATCAGAGAAAATATGCTAAAAAAAGATAATGTTATAGACTATGTTTATAAAAGCAATATTGAAGATGTAAATTATATATTTTCTCAGATAGAAAGACTTTATAAAAACAGAGATACAAAACTTATGATAGTTGATGACTCACAAATGGTACGAAAACATATAAAAAATATTTTACAAAAACATATGTTTAAAATCTTGGTGGCCGCTCACGGGGAAGAGGCACTAAATTATCTTGAAACCAATAAAGATGTAAAACTGATATTGACCGATTACAATATGCCGGTCATAGACGGTATCGAACTAACTAAACGAATAAGAGAAAAATACTCCAAACAAGATACAATAATCATATCACTAACAAACAGTAATGAACATTTGATATCGGCAAAATTTTTAAAACTTGGTGCAAATGACTTTATCACAAAACCTTTTTCAAATGAAGAGTTGATTTGCAGAATCAATAATACTTTAGAAGCCAAAGAAGCCATGGAAAAACTCTCAATTACTGCAAACTATGACTTTTTAACCAATCTTTACAATAGAAGATATTTTTTTAATCGCATAAATGATTTTATAAAAAAATATAAAAATTATGTCATAGCCATGATAGATATAGATAATTTTAAAATGATAAATGATACTTATGGTCATGATATAGGGGATATAGTTTTAAAACATTTAGCTACAACCCTTAAAAACAATACCAAAGGTTCTGATATTGTAGCAAGGTTTGGCGGAGAAGAGTTTTGTATTGTATTATCTAATGTTAATGAAAAAAATGCTGTAAGCTTTTTTGTCAAACTTCAAAACCTCATTTCAAAAGAGAAAGTTACCATAAAAAATGATACTATAAAATACACTATATCCATAGGTATTACCATCAAAGATAAAAAAGAAGATATTGAAGTATTGCTCAAAGAAGCAGATGAGGCACTTTATAAAGCAAAAAATAATGGAAAAAATAGAGTAGAAATATATTAAGAGAGGGAAACCCCTCTTAATATATTTATTAGTTTTGTTGCTCTTTTAGAGCTATTTTTGCATATTTTTCACCAAGTTCAAAAGCTTTTTTGTTAAGTTCGACAAACTTCGGAGGAACTTTTTCAATCATCGTATTGTAAACAAAATCTCTATCCATAACAGGATCCATTGTAATTGTGATACCCAAAGCCACAACAGACTGTGTTACTACATTTCCAACTTCTTCTTTGGCTATGGTAATAAGCGGAATTTCATATATCTTCCACTTTTTTCTATCCTCATCAGCAGGATGAACAAGATTTGGCTCAACAACTATAATACCGCCCTCTTTTACTCCACCTTTAAATGCATTATAGCTAACTTGTGCAACTGAAAGCATAAATTCTATCTCACCCTCATTTGCATAAGGATAAAGTATCTCTTTGTCATCTAAAAGTATATCAACTTTTGTCGGACCGCCTCTAACCTGAGAAGTGTAAGTTGCGGCTTTTACACCATATCCGCCTTCTCTTATCTTTGCTGCAGCCAAAATCTCTCCTGCAAGAAGAACACCTTGACCACCAACTCCCGTAAATCTTAATTGATGTCTCATTTGCTCTCCTTATAGTTGTACTTTTGTATTGTGCTGAGCTGCTTGTATAACTTTATCGTATAAATCACAATACTCTGCAGCTTCTTCATCTTTTTTCAAGACACCTACCGGAAATTTTCCTTTTCTCTCTTCCTCATCCATTGCATCATATTTTCTTTTTGATACGGTTCTGCTGTCAATCCATTTTAAATTCTGAGCAGCTTCACCCATTTTATTTTTTCTGCCAAGATTTATATGACAGTTTGAAAATATATCAAAGAAAGAGTAACCTCTATGAGAAAAACCTTCAACAAAGATTTTTTCAAGTTTTTTCGGATCTAAAACACTCTCTCGCGCGATAAAACTTGCTCCTGATCCTTCAGCCAACTTGCAAGCATCAAAATTTGGATCAACATTACCATACTGAGCGGTAACCGTCCACATTCCCTGAGGAGTGGTGGGACTTGTTTGAGAATTGGTTAATCCATAAATGAAGTTATCTATAACAACATGATTCAAATCAATATTTCTTCTGCACCCATGTATTGTGTGATTCCCTCCGATTGCCAAACCGTCACCGTCACCTGTTACTACTATAACATGCTTATCGGGATTGGCAAGCTTGATACCGGTTGCATAAGCTACTGCTCTTCCGTGAGTCGTATGGACAGTATTGCAATTTACATACGAGCTAAGCCTTCCGCTACATCCTATACCTGAAACTATACACACATCATCCATATTCCAGCCAAGCTTGTCTATAGCTCTGATGATTGATTTCAATATTACACCGTCACCGCATCCCCAACACCAAAGGGTGGGCATTTTATCCGTTCTTAAATATTTATCATAATTAAAAGCCATTAGAACATCTCCTTAACTTTTGCTACCATTTCACTTGGTGCTATAGGTCTTCCGTTTGCTTTATGAAGAGTTGTAAAGTCATCTCTTTTCATCACTCTTTGTATCTCTTCAAGATATTGACCCATATTTAATTCTGTTACAAAAATTTTATCAAATTTTTCACCTATCTCTTTCAATTTCTTTTGAGGACTTGGCCAAAGAGTTATAGGTCTAAAAAGACCGGCTTTTATACCTTCGCTTCTTAATTTTTCAACCGCTTCTTTTGCACCTCTGCTTATACTTCCGTAAGCTATCATACAAACTTCGGCATCATCAAGCCTGTACTCTTCATAAGTTACTATATCGTCAGCATTATTATTTATCTTGCCCATCAATCTTTCTATATTGTATTCACTTTGCTTTGCATCCTCGGTTGGAAAACCGGTAGGTCCGTGATGAAGTCCTGTTATGTGATATCTGTATCCTTTAAAAAAGGGATTTAAAACAGCAGGTTTATCCATTTGAGCTTCATAAGGAAGATAATCTTTCGGATCTCCTGTAAACTCTTCTCTTTTTACAATTTCCAACTCTTCTATATCAGGAAGTATTGCTTTTCCCTGCATATGTCCCAAAGTTTCATCAAGAAGCAAAAATACGGGAGTCATATACTTTTCAGCCAAATTAAATGCTCTTACTGTCTCGGTATATGCTTCTTCCAAGCTTCCCGGACATAAAGAGATGCTTGCATAATCACCATGTGTCGGATACTTTGCCTGACCTATATCAGCCTGAGAAACCCTTGTCGGAAGACCTGTACTTGGACCGCCTCTCATGACATTTACTATAACCAAAGGAATTTCGGCTATAAAAGCATAGCCTATCTGTTCAGATTTTAAACTGATACCGGGACCGCTTGTAGCAGTCATAGACTTGGTACCGCTCATACTAGCACCAAGAGCAACTGATATACCGGCTATCTCGTCTTCCATTTGTATAAATTTTCCGCCTACTTTTGGCAGCAAAACACTACAATCATGGGCCACTTCACTTGAAGGAGTGATAGGATAGCCACCAAAAAATTTACATCCACACTCAACAGCCGCCTTGGCTGCCAGTTTATTACCTGTTGAAATAACTTCTCTTGCCATCAATACTCCTTAAGCACTCAATTTCATATAATGATTTTTCTTTATAGCTTCTGCTCTTTCTTTAGCCTCAGGAGTAAGTTTTGCAAACTTGTATTCTCCTCTCTCAGCTACATATATAGCAAAATCGGGACAATGAAGTTCACAATCCCTACATCCGATACAACTTTCAGGATTTTGCACTGATATGGTTGCTCCCAAAATAGTTGTATCAGCCGGAACCATTGCCAAAACTCCCGCCGGACACATTTCTACACATATATCACAAGCTTTACACCTGCTTACATTTACCCATACCGGAGTATTTTCCGGTGCTTTCATAGTACTCATATTTTCTCCTACTAACTGTTTTTTAAAACTTCTGTTACTGCTTTGCCTATTTCTGCCGGACTAATTACCACCTTAACTCCCGCTGACTCAAGTGCTTCCATTTTTTCCTTGGCTGTTCCGCTTCCGCCACTCACAATTGCCCCTGCATGACCCATTCTTTTTCCTTTGGGTGCAGTCTGACCTGCAATAAATGCAACAACCGGTTTGGAAATATTTTCTTTTATATACTTGGCCGCCTGAATTTCCAAGTCTCCGCCAATTTCACCTATCATTACTATGGCTTTTGTATCGGGATCATTTTCAAACATAGGCAAAAGCTGAAGATAGCTAAGCCCTATAATGGGATCTCCGCCTATTCCTACTGCTGTTGTTATACCATGACCTTCTTGGCATACTTGATTGGCTGCCTCATAAGTGAGTGTTCCGCTTTTTGAAATAAGTCCTACATATCCCTTTTTAAATATCATTCCGGGCATAATTCCTATTTTACACTCTTGAGCTGTTATAATTCCCGGACAATTCGGCCCTATTGTTCTCATACCGTTTTTAACCGCATAAGCTTTTGCTTTCATCATATCTTGTACCGGTGCACCTTCTGTTATGATAACAGCAAGCTCTATACCGGCATCAGCCGCCTCCATAACCGCATCAGCTACAAATGCAGGAGGAACAAATATCATACTGACTGTGGCACCCGTATTTTTTACAGCCTCTTTAACCGTATTGAAAACCGGTTTGCCAAGATGCTCCTGTCCGCCTTTACCGGGAGTTACACCGCCAACAATCTTAGTACCGTAATCCAAACATTGTTCTGCATGAAAAGTACCCTCTTTGCCTGTAAAACCCTGAACTATTACTTTTGTATCTTTATTTACTAAAATACTCATTTTAATTCTCCTTTAGCTGCTGCAACTGCTTTTTTTGCTCCGTCAAGCAAGTCGGTTGCCGAAATGATATTGGTGATATTTGAATTTTTCAAAATCTCTGCAGCTTCGGGTGCATTTGTGCCATCAAGCCTAACAATAACAGGTACATGCACATCAACTTTTTTTGTTGCCTCTATAATTCCGTTAGCAATTCTGTCACATCTTACAATACCGCCGAAGATATTGACAAATATTGATTTGACATTCGGATCACTAAGAATGATTTCAAATCCTTTTGCAACCGTTTCCGGATTTGCTCCACCACCCACATCAAGGAAATTTGCAGGAGTTCCGCCAACATAATTTATAGTATCCATAGTACCCATAGCAAGCCCTGCACCATTAACCATACACCCTACATCACCATCAAGTTTTATATAGCTTAAACCATACTTTTTAGCTTCTGTTTCAGTAGGAACTTCTTCACTTAAGTCTCTCATTTGTTCTATATCGGGATGCCTGTAAAGTGCATTATCATCAAATCCTATCTTTGCATCAAGTGCCAAAAAATCACCGCTTCCGGTTCTTACTAAAGGATTGATTTCAATAAGTTCGACATCTTTATCCATATAGACTTTATATAAAGTTGAAGCAAATTTGATAAATTTACCTATTTGCTCTTTTGGAAGTCCAAGCCCAAAGGCTAATTCTCTTCCGTGAAAACCTTGAAAACCTATACTCGGGTCTATGGCAACTTTTATGATCTTATCCGGGGTTTCGGAAGCAACCTTTTCTATTTCCATACCCCCTTCGGTACTTGCCATCATAACAGGCATTTCTTTGGCCCTGTCTAAAACCATACCAAGATAAAATTCACTCTCTATATCAGCACCCTCTTCTATATAAACTTTTTGTACAAGTTTACCCTCAGGTCCTGTTTGATGAGTTACAAGTGTCATTCCGAGTATTTCATTTGCAAGTTCTCTTACTTCCTCAAGACTTTTTGCAAGCTTAACACCTCCGCCAAGTCCTCTTCCGCCAGCATGTATCTGAGCTTTTACAACCCATATTTTCCCACCGAGTTCTTTGGCATTTTCTACAGCTTCATCAACAGTAAAAGCAACCTTGCCTCTTGGAGTGGGAACACCATAGTGTCTAAAAATCTCTTTAGCCTGATATTCGTGTATATTCAACCTACTCTCCTTTTTCGTATTTTTATCATTTAATCCCTATATCAATCTTTTACTTCATATTGCGCTCTACCCATATCATACAAATCATTCCCGTAAGTATCATTTATCACGGTAACCGGAAAATCCTCAACTTCAAGCTTTCTTATAGCTTCCGGTCCGAGTTCAGGATATGCTATAATTTGAGCACTTTTTATAGTTTTTCCAATCAATGCCCCTGCACCTCCCGTAGCACCAAAGTAAACCGCTTTATATTTTTTACAGGCATCTATAACATCTTTATTTCTTTTTCCTTTCCCTATCATACCTTTTTGTCCTTGTGCTATCAAAATAGGCGAGTAAGCATCCATTCTATAGCTTGTAGTAGGCCCCGCACTTCCTATAGGATCTCCCGGCTTTGGAGGAGTTGGTCCTACAAAATATATAACAGAACCTTTCAAATCAAAAGGCAACTCTTTGCCTGCATTTATCAAGTCAACAAGTCTTTTGTGTGCCGCATCTCTTGCGGTATACATTGTTCCTGTAAGATATACGATATCTCCGGCTTTTAACTGCATTACATCTTCGTCACTAAGTGGCATTTTTAAATAATATGTTTGACTCATGATATATCCTTATAGAGTGATATGTGAGTGTCTTGAACTATGGCACTGTACATTTACGCTAACCGGCAAAGAAGCTATATGGCATGGATTTCTCTCTATATGAACGGCAAGTACCGTTTTTGTTCCGCCCATTCCCATTGCACCTATTCCCAATTTGTTTAATTCTTCCAAAATCTCTTGTTCAAATGCATCAAGTTCCGGATTTTCATTTCTGGTTCCCGCCTCTCTAAAAAGAGCATGTTTACTTGAAATAGCCGCTTTTTCAAAAGTACCTCCTATACCGACTCCGACTATGATAGGAGGACAGGGATTTGGTCCGGCATTTGAAACTACCTCTTTTACAAAATTCAAAATTCCCGGTTTTCCTTGAGCCGGTGCAAGTACGGTAGCACGACTTACATTTTCACTTCCGCCACCTTTTGCAGCATATTCTATCTCAAGTTTATCACCTTCAACTATATCAAAGTGTATAATTGCCGGCAAATTGTATCCTACCGTATCTCTTAAATTGGCTCTTGTAAAACAATCACAAGTTGATGCTCTTAAATATCCTTCCTTGTATCCAAGCTCCGTTCCTTTGTTTATAGCATCTTTTAGTGTACCGTCTTTAACTTTAAAACCTTCGCCCACCTTTACAAAAAATACTGCCAACCCGGTATCTTGACACAATGGTCTATCCTCTGTTTTGGCAATTTGGGCATTTTCCAGAATTTGCCTTAAAACTTCTCTGCAAACCGGACTTTTTTCTTCATCCATAGCCTTTTTAAGTGCATTTAAAGCATCTTCGGGTAAATTATATGCCGTATGTATTATCAAATTTTTAATGCTATTGACAATATCGTCAAACTCAACTTCTCTCATTTGAGAATCTCCTTTTCAATGATTACAACCATTAACAACATAAAAGATTTATAAAAAATCTTTCTCCTTTAGTGTATCTATCAGCACTTGAACAGAATCTATACTTTTTCTAAACTGTTCTCTCTCGCAATGATTTAAACTGATTTCTATCACATCTTCAGCCCCGTTTTTTCCCAAAGTTACAGGAACACCGTTTACTATATCATTATATCCGTATTCTCCTTCAAGATATACAGCACAAGGATAAATCTGCTTAGAATCTTTCAATATGGCATTTATCATAAGTGCGGTTGATTTTGCAGGAGCATAATAAGCAGACCCCGTTTTCAAATATCCCACTATCTCTGCTCCGCCATGTTTTGTTCTCTCTACTATCTCTTTTATTTCATCAGCTTTCAATAAGTCCGTAAGAGGAATGCCCGCAACAGTGGAGTATCTTTGAAGAGGCACCATAAAATCCCCATGTCCCCCCATAGTGGTTGCTCTTATCTGACCGGCACCAAATCCCAACTTTTCATATATAAAATGTGCCATTCTTGCACTATCCAAGATGCCTGCCATTCCGATAACCTGATTTCTTGGATAATTTCCTACTTTTAAAGCAACATAGGTCATTGTATCAAGCGGATTTGAAACCATTATGATTATAGCATTGGGAGCATATTCTTTTACTTTTAAAACAACTTCTTTTGTAATTTCAGCATTTATCATCAAAAGATCGTCTCTTGTCATTCCCGGAAGCCTCGGACTGCCTGCAGTTATAACAACTACTTCGCTGTTTTGTATATCTTTATAACTCTGCGCTGCTTTTACGATAGTATGACTTCTTGCTGCAGCCGCCGCTTGGCTCATATCAAGTGCTTTTCCCTTGGCTCTGTCTTCGTCTCTGTCAACCAAAACAAGCCTGTGGCAAGTTCCGTGCATTGCCAAAGAGTATCCTACTGTTGCACCGACATTTCCCGCACCTATAATAGTCACCTTGCTTTGTCTCTCCACTCTTATCCTTTACTTATCATTTAATTATATGACAGAGATTTGGGAAATTGTATCACAAATCTCATGCAATATAAATTATTTTAATGAACCGATTATCTCATTCAATGTTTTACTCGGTCTCATGGCATGTTCGGCTTTGTCATCATCAGGATGATAATATCCTCCGATATTCTGAGGTTTTCCTTCAACACTTAAAAGCTCACTGATAATCTTCTGCTCATTTTCCTGTAAAGCTTTTGCAACAGGAGCAAAAAGATTGGCCAACTCTTCATCCTCATTTTGTTTTGCCAAATATTCACTCAAATACATAGCAAAGTAATAATGACTTGCTTTATTGTCCGGCTGACCTACTTTTCTGCCTGGAGATTTATCATTTTCAAGATATGCTTCATTTGCACTATCAAATGCTTTGGTCATGATAGCTACTTTAGAATCGCCGGTTTTTTGGGATATCATTCTAAGTGATTCTCCCAAAGCTAAAAATTCTCCCAAACTATCCCATCTTAAATGGCCCTCTTTTAAAAATTGCTCAACATGTTTTGGCGCACTTCCTCCGGCTCCTGTTTCAAAAAGCCCTCCTCCTGCAAGAAGAGGAACTATGCTCATCATCTTTGCACTGGTTCCCAATTCGAGTATAGGAAACAGATCAGTTAAATAATCTCTTAAAATATTTCCTGTTACCGAAATAGTATCAAGCCCTTTTCTTGTTCTTTTCAAGGTATATTTCATAGCAAGTATCGGAGCCATAATATAATACTCTATCTCTTTTTTATCCAAATATTCAGGAAGATACTCTACAACTTTTTTTATCATATTACTATCATGTGCTCTGTTGCTGTCAAGCCAAAATACTATAGGAACTCCTGTTAGAGAACCTCTTTCATGAGCAAGTCTTATCCAGTCTTTGATAGCTATATCTTTTGCTTTGTAAAGCCTCCAAATATCATCTTTTTGAACATTGTGACTCATTAAAGTATTGCCATCACTATCTTTTACTTCCATAACTCCATCTTCGGCACAGGTAAAAGTATATGGATGAGAGCCGTACTCTTCTGCTTTCATAGCCATTAAGCCGACATTGCTTACATGACCCATAGTAGTTACATCAAATTGACCGTTTTTTCTACAGTCTTCCATAATGGTACTGTATGTAGTAGCATAACATCTATCCGGAATTACTGCCAAACACTCTTGTAACTCTCCATCTTTATTCCACATTTTTCCGCCTTCTCTTATAACAGGTGGCATAGAAGCATCTATAATAATATCATTTGATGCATGAAGATTTGTTACAAGATTGTCGCTGTCAACCATAGCTATATTCGGATGACCTTCGAGTATAACGGCTTTTATATCTGCTTCAATTTGTTCTTTTTTATCGCTGTTTTCTATTTTTTTAAGAAGATCGCCAATTCCCAAATCCGGATTTATTCCGAGTTTTTCAAACTCATCTTTGTATTTGTCAAACACTTTTTCAAAAAATACACTTACTGCATGACCGAATATAACAGGATCACTCATCTTCATCATAGTGGCTTTTAGATGGATTGACCACAATAGCCCTTTTTCATCAGCATCTTTTATGCTCTGAGCCAAAAACTCTCTTAGTTTTTTTGCTGACATAAAACTTGAAGAAACCACCTCTTTGGCATCTACATCCAAAGTTTTCAAAGTTTTTCCGTTTAACATGATAGAAAGTGTTGTAGCTTTTTCAGTTATAACGGATTTTTCATTGCCATAAAAATCACCCTCATCCATATATGCGACATAAGCTTTGCAATCTTTCGAATAAGGCTTTAATTTATGAGGATGTTTTTGAGCATACTTTTTTACTGCAGGTGCTGCTCTTCTGTCACTATTGCCTTGCCTAAGAACAGGATTTACCGCACTTCCAAGACAAGTTGCATATCTTGCTCTTATATCTTTTTCCTCCTGTGTTTTTGGATTTTCAGGAAAATCAGGTACTTTGTATCCCTGCTCTTGAAGTTCAGCTATACAGGCTTTTAACTGTGGTATAGAAGCTGATATGTTTGGAAGTTTTATAATATTTGCTTCAGGTTTATTTACAAGCTCTCCAAGATAAGCCAATTCATCGGTATGCTTTTGATCCTCAGGGAGAATATCACTGAAAGTTGCAAGAACTCTGCCTGATAGTGAAATATCTCTCTCTTCAATATTTACTCCCGCTTTCGGCAGTACTTTTTGCAATATCGGAAACAATGAATATGTTGCAAGTGCCGGCGCCTCATCTATCTTTGTATATACTATATTTTTTGCCATGTATATCCTTTTCTGGTATGAAATTATTATATAAGTATATAATAGTAAACATAAAATAATTTTAATATTATAGATGGTTACATAAAAAATATTATTATGTTACTCAATTACACATATACTAAATTATATACTTCGTATTTGTTACTTATTGTTACGAATATTGTATCTGCTGTTTTTAATATTTTGAAGATGCACTTTATAAGTATTACTAAACAAATGTGTTTTATTTTTTCCTTTTACAAAATACAAATACTCCTTTTTTGCAGGAAATATAGCAGCTTTTAAAGCATCCATGCTTATAGAGCAAACAGGATAAAGAGGTACACCTTTTATTTTATAGGTATTATATAAACTATTGTCACTTCTTATCCTTGAGGCTGAAATCTTTTCATGCGAATATATACCGTATTTCAAACTTCCGTCCATTTGTAGTTTCATATGTTTCTTCAACCGATTGTGAATCACTGCCGAGATAAGAGGCATTTCTTTTTTATTTGCCGCTTCCTTTTGAATGATAGAAGCTATGCTTACATACCAAAACCATTTTTTTTCGTCATATACACCAAATATTTTTTCGGATAATTTTTTGTGTTTGTAAAGCGAATTATATACGAGATAATTAACAAGATGCCTTTCACTCATACCAATGGGAACCGTATATGTATCAGCAAGGATAACTCCATCTTTTATGTTGGTTAATTTATCATACTCACTTATCAGTTTTTTGTAATTTAAATGCATATTTTTTGCCACATTTGAAAAAAATATCTCTTTTGTTTCACCCGGAATCAGAGTGATTTTTATCAAAGCAGCTTTTGAATGGGTTAATTTATACAAAAAATCTCCTCTGCTTAACTCTGTTTTTTCCATATTGATCCAGCCTGACTGCGGTGATCCGAAAAATCTCATCAAATATGCATCTATTTTTGAAACTTCAAAGTTTCTATCTTCAAGATATGATATAATTTGATTTATAGAACCGGATGGAATATAGACAACTTTAGATGATTTTATACCGTGTGCGAGATAAAAAAGCAGGGAAAGTATGATGATAAGAATTATGTCTGCAACTATAGCTAAAATATCATATTTGGTTATTTTCATTATATCTCTTATTCTTATTGTCTATTTTCTTCTTTTACATGGTATAAAGATAGACAATCTAATACTACCTTATGCCAATGTAAAAAAATTATACATTAAATTAGATAAAAAACTCATTGTAAAAGCAGACTACTTAAAAATAAAAAAAAGCTACAAAAAAACAGATACCAAAAGCCAACTCCTCTCTGTAAAAAATTATTTAAAATATTTTCATCTGTTTTTTAAAGAGTTGGATATAAAAAAACTGGAATATAAAAATCAAACTTTAAGAGTAAAATATATTTACAATAAATTCTTTTTGGATACAAATGAGTTGTATTTTTTATCTTCCATATCAATCTCAAACAAATCAACCATAAATATCGATATAAAAAACTTATATCTTAAAGATTATTATACTTATTTTCAAGGAAAATTAAATATAAATTTAACCCAAAACAAAATAGACTTTGACGGTTCGTTTAGTTCCCACGAAGTAAAAGGTTATGCAAAGCTGACCTTGCATAAAAATATATTGAATTATTATCTTTACAATGTTTCTGCAAAGCAAATTATTACTTTTATGGATTATTTAAATTCAAAGATAAACATAAACAAAGAGATTTCAAACTGGATATACAGATATATTACCGCACAAAAATATAACTTGCATTACATGACCGGTAAAATAGATATAAAAACGGGTAATTATTTTCCGAAACTTATGAGGGCGAAAGCAACAGCAGAAAATGTAAAAATAAAATTTCACAAAAATTTAAACAGCACAGATAGCAAAAAGGTATATATAACATTAAAAAATGATACACTGTATTTTAAGCTTTATAAACCAATGTATGAAGGTATAGACTTAAACGGATCAAAAGTAACAATTACAAATCTTTTAAGCAAGGGATCAGCTATAGAAGTAATACTCAAAGCAAAACATCCTCTTGATAAAAAAGTAAAACAAATACTAAAAGCCTATAATGTTGATATACCTCTTTATCAAAAAACATCTTCGACCAATGCTCTTCTTAGACTTTATATACCCTTTGTTCCGTATAGTTTTCACATTAAAGGATATTTTTATACACAAAATTCCGATATTTACTTTAAAAAAGTTAAATTTCACACAAAACAAGCAAAAATTTTACTTGATGACAATACTGTAAAATTGGAAAATACCGATATATCTTACAATAAACTTTTTGATATCAACACAACGGGAACATTTTATACTTCCAAAAATATTTTTTCAGGCATTGCAGATATAAACAAACTGTATTTAAAATATAAAAATGAATTGATACTTGATGCAAACCGGACAAAAAGCAAGGTGAATGTCACTTTTAACAAAAGTACTATATTTTTAAAAGATTTAAATACAACTCTTGTATTTGGGAAAATAAAAAATTTTACTTTTGGCAACTTGCAAAAGTTATATAAAATTTCTCCCTTTTTAAAAAAATACAATATAAAACAGGGAAATGCAAAAATTTCCACAAAAAATTTCAATCTTTTTTATCTAAAAAGTCATATACATTTCAATGATAATAAAATCTTGCTTTACAATAATAAACTTTTAAAAAATTTTGATATTAACGGCACAATCAATACAAAAAATATAAAACTAAACATTAATAAAAATTTAATCAGTGCTGATATTTCAGACCGAATAACAATAAATACAAACAAAATTTCATATGATTTTAGAAACTCTCTAAACAATAACTCCAAAGAATATTATTTTAAAAAACCGATAACTCTAAATGCATTTGATTCAACAATTTACATAAGCAAAGAGATAATTCTACCTACAACCAGCTTTACTCTTTTTTTAAATAAAGATAAAAAAATATTTTCCGGTATTTATGGTAAAAATCATATTTTTTATTCTAAGGATTTTAAAATTGTTGATATACATACCAACTTTTTAAGTGCCGATTATATCAATACTATTATTCAACACAATCTGTTTAGAAAAGGAGGTTTTTTACTTACGATAAAAGAATCAAACGATTTGTTTTGGGGTAACTGTAAAATATCAGACTCTATGATAAAAAGTCCGAAAAAAGGGGGCAGTGATTTTAAAATAGATACCGGTGAGTTTAATTTTTATTTAAAAAATTCACTACTTACTCTTAAAGATATAATTTTAAAAAATGAATTTACCACACTAAAGGGAGGAGGATATATTGATTTGAAAAATAAAAGGTTAAACCTTGTTTTTAAAGTCAATATTTTAAAAAATTTGGGAAAAACTATAAAATCCATACCTTTGATAGGCTATGTGCTTCTTGGAAAAGATGGTAAATTCAGTTCGAAAGTAACCATAACGGGAGATTTTAAAAATCCTCAAGTTCAAACTGATTTTTCAAAAGATATTATCAAATCACCCTTAAATATAATATTTAGAGTAATTAAACTGCCTTTTAAACTGCTATTGCCAAAAACAGACAAAACTAATCCCTCAAAGTAGCCAAAACATCAATTTTACTAATTTGCCTTGATGGATAATATGAAGAAAATGCGACTATAAAAAATGCACCTGTAATAATATATAAAAAATCTCGAAAGGAAAGATCAATAGGCAGTTTGCTCATACCGTAAACATCAGCAGGAAGATTAATGATATCAAAAGAGCCGAGTATATACATTCCTAAAAAACCAAATACTACACCCAGCACTATCCCGCTGCCTCCTATAACAAGACCGAGATAAAAAAAAGTATCTTTTATCTCTTTTTTACTTGCTCCCAAAGAGAGCAACAGTGCTATTTCCTTTCTTCTGTTCATTACTATCATCAAAAGTGAGCTAATGATATTAAGTGATGCTATAAGAATAATAAGCATAAGAACAACAAAGAGTGATCTTTTTTCAAGTGCAAGTGCGGCAAAAAAATTGCCGTTTTGTTGCCACCAGCCGACAACTCCTGCTTCAGAAGGTAAAAATTTCTTTATTTTTTTTATATCAATTTGAGGACTTTTAGAATATACATGAATACCGCTAAACTCATTTTTTGCAAAATGCAAAACTTTTTGCATTGATTTCAAAGTAGTATACATATATACTTTATCGTAGGCTATCAGACCGGAGTTAAAACTTCCCTCAACTTTAAATCTTTTCATAGTCGGTATCAAAGAAAAACCTGCAGGTGCATTTTGTGTAAAAATGAGTGTTATTTTATCACCGCTTTTTAGATAAAACATATCTTTTATACCCTTGCCGACAATTACGCTGAATTTTTTTAAATTTTTTCCTTTTACAGCTTTTTTAACTATCGGATTTATAAGAGACTCATCTTTAAAATTTACTCCAAAAAGCATACCGCCTTCAAGTTTGTCGCCTTTTTTTATAATTGTTTGCGAATTGATATACGGACTGAATTTTAAATATGGAAACTTTTCTCTTAATTTTGATAGCAAATCACTATCTAAATTTTGCAATGTTTTCGGATAAATACTAAGAGGATAATTCATAGTAAAAAGTTTATCCTCAAAATTTTTATCAAATCCGTTCATAATTGCCATGGCAATTAAAAGCACCATAACACCCACACAAACACCCACAAATGCAAATAAGGCACTTATAGTTATAAAAGGTTGAGATTTGTCAAATCTCAGATACTTTTTTACAAGATATTTAGACAAATTCATAATTGATTGTTTATTGACCGTTAACTTTCAGCCAAAGCACCCTTTTTTGGACCGCTCTTTCCACAACAGTTTTTATATTTTTTACCACTTCCGCAAGGACAAGGAGCATTTCTTGGTATCTTCTTAGGAGCAGTAAAAGGTTTTTTCTCTTCAGGCTCAAGACTGCTCTCATGCAAAAGCTCCATATCATTGCTTGAGAGTTGCATTTCATTTAAAATTTGTTGCATTCTCTCTCTTTCTCTCTCCTCTTCTTCATCTTTTAACTGTACCAAATGAAGTGTTTTTAAACTTTCATATTTTATTCTGTCAACAAGTTCGAGAAACATATTGTAACTCTCTTTTTTATACTCTACAAGCGGATCTTTTTGATTGTAGCCTCTAAGGCCTATTCCTGTTTTTAGTATATCCATTTGATACAAATGCTCTCTCCATGCATTATCAAGAATTTGAAGATATAAAATTCTCTCAATTTCCCCTTTTTGTTCTTTGTCGACTATACTCATCTTCTTTTCATATTTTTCTTTTAAAAAATTTACCACTTTCTCTTTTAAAGCTTCATAATCAAGTCCTTCAAGTTCTTTTATATTGATATCTTCCATAATTTCATCTTTTAAAATTGCACTAAATTTCTTAAGGTCAAAATCCTCTTTTACACCTCCCTCAAAAATCTCTGCTTTATATAAAAGTGACTCTACAAACTCTTCTCTTATTTCATCAAGCTTTTGGCTCAAATCATAATTTGGCTCCAAAAGGTTATTTCTAAAATTATATATGGTTTTTCTCTGCTCATTTGCCACATCATCATATTCCAACAAATGCTTTCTTGATTCAAAATGCAAACTCTCTACTTTCTTCTGGGCATTTTCAACAGCTCTTGTGACCATCTTTGACTCTATATGCTCACCCTCTTGTATGCCCAATCTCTCCATAATTGTTTTTATCTTATCGCTTCCAAAAATTCTTAAAAGATTATCTTCCAAACTAAGATAAAACTGACTTGCTCCGGGGTCCCCCTGTCTTCCGCTTCTTCCTCTTAATTGATTGTCTATTCTTCTGCTTTCATGCCTTTCTGTTCCAAGTATAAAAAGACCTCCCAACTTTCTTACTTCATCATCGATTTTTATATCAACTCCACGCCCGGCCATATTTGTAGCAATTGTTACCATACCTTTTTTGCCGGCATCTTTTATTATCTGTGCCTCTTTTTCATGCTGTTTGGCATTTAGAACAGAGTGTGGAATTTTAGCTTCTTTCAAATGGTGATGAAGTATTTCACTTTTTTCTATAGATGCAGTTCCTACAAGCACGGGCTGACCTTTTTTATGAAGCTTTTTTATAGTTTCGACGGCAGCTTGAAATTTTTCTTTTTCGGTTTTATAGATAAGATCATTCATATCTTTTCTGATTACAGGCACATTGGTAGGAATTGAAATAACATCAAGATTATAAATCTGAGCAAATTCGCTTGCTTCAGTTTGTGCGGTTCCTGTCATTCCGGCAAGTTTTTCATACATTCTAAAATAGTTTTGAAAAGTTATATCAGCCAATGTTTGAGACTCTTCTTGTATAGTAACTCCCTCTTTTGCCTCAAGAGCTTGATGCAATCCCTCGCTAAATCTTCTACCTTCACTCAATCTTCCTGTAAATTCATCAACTATAACAATTTCTCCGTCTTTAACCACATAATCAACATCTTTTTCAAAAAGATAGTGGGCTTTTAAAGCTTGGTCTAAGTGGTGTGAAAGAATGGCATTTTCAAGACTGTAAAGATTGTCAACACCAAAAAGTTCTTCAGCCTTTTTTATACCTTTTTCAGTCAAAGTAATAGTTCTGTTTTTTTCATCTGCTATAAAATCACCACTCTCAGGCTTTATTTCACCGTTTTGATCTTTTTCTGTAGCTCTTGTCATTTTCTTAGAAACTTCATTTGCTATCTTATAGTTATCAAGAGTTTTATTGGTTGGTCCGCTTATGATAAGAGGAGTTCTGGCTTCATCAATCAAAATCGAATCAACCTCATCCACTATGGCAAAATAGTGATCTCTTTGGACTTTCTCATCTAAAGAATATTTCATATTGTCCCTGAGATAATCAAAGCCGAACTCATTATTGGTACCATAGGTTACATCAGCATCATACTGCTCTTTTCTTTTTGCATCATCTTCCAATTCTGAAGTTAAAGAGCCTACTTTAAGCCCTAAAAAATTATAAATTGGCCCCATATCATTTGCATCTCTCTTTGCAAGATAGTCATTAACCGTAACTATATGGATGCCTTTTCCCGTCATTGCATTTAACACTACAGGCAAAGTAGCAACAAGAGTTTTACCTTCACCCGTTTTCATTTCGGCAATCTTACCGTCATTCAGAACAAAACCACCTATCATTTGAACATCAAAATGTCTTAAGCCTATAGTTCTTTTTGAAACTTCTCTGGTTAAAGCAAATGAATCATATATCACATCTTCAAGAGTTTTTTTACCCTCTTGTATATCTTTTTTCATCTCGTTGTAACTATTTTTTAGCTCATCATCACTCATTTTTTCATATTTTTTTTCTAATGAATTAACCTGTTTTACCCTTTGGGCATACTTTTTTACTTCTCTGTCATTTTTTGTACCAAATACTTTCTTAAATAGTCCGGTAACCATAGTTTTTAAACCTTTATTGTAGAATTGGTTTGAATTTTATCATAATTTTAATATTTATTTGATAAATTGGATAGGTTATATTTATTTTTTTTGCGAGAAGGGAAAAATTTGAAACTTTTTTTTACTCTTTTTATTACGGGTTTTCTCTTTTTGTATGCTTCTTTTGACATACAATCCATAAAAGCCGATTTTGTACAAACCATAACAAATGAACAAAACAGTACTATAAAGTATAGTGGCAAATTTTATGCCAGAAATGACAATAAAGCTCTTTGGATATACCAAAAGCCTATACGAAAAAAACTTTACTTTTTAAACGGGCAAGTTGTTATCATTGAACCCGAACTTGAACAAGCTATATTTTCAAAAGCTAAAAAACTGCCGAAAATTCTTGATATATTAAAAACTGCCGAAAAAAAAGGCAATAAACTTATAGCAAAATGTTGTGATACTTTTTATACCATAATTATAAAAAACCATAAAATTATGTCTGTTTCATACAAAGACAAAATAGGCAATAATGTAAAAATTATTTTTTCAAATGAAGATACGAATCTTATAATAGATGATGAAATTTTCAGATACAATATACCAAAAGATTATGATATTTTAAACAATTGATTTTAAGGATAAATGATGTCTGTAGAAAAAACTATAGTTATCGGTGCCGGAATAGTAGGGCTTAGTTGTGCATATATGCTTATGAAAAAAGGACATGAAGTAACAGTTATAGACAAAGGTGATATTACGGACAATACCTCTTTTGGAAATGCAGGACTTGTTTCACCGTTTGAAGAACCTCCTCTTTCAAGACCCGGTATCATTGCCAATACATTGAAACTTATGCTAAAAAATCAAAGTCCTCTGCTTATAAATGGAATTTCTCCAAAAATACTCAAATGGCTTTGGCTGTTTGCCAAAAATGCAAATGAGCAGAGATTGAAAAGAACCTTAATCTTGTTTGAAAAATATGGTGAAATATCCATGTCTTACTATAAAGAGATGACAAAAGAGTTTGAATTTGATTTTCATCATACCGGTGTAGCTATGATTTATACGGATATGAAAGCTTTTGAAAATGATGCATTAGAATGTACAAACAATCCTTACAAAGAGGTCTGGGATAATACAAAAACAAAGCAAATGGCACCTTGTGTAAATGAAAAAGTCGTAGGATCTATATTTTTAAACAGAAATGCCCATTTAAATCCGGCAACGCTTATGAAAAACCTGACAACTTATCTCAAAGAAAAAGGTGTAAAATTTATCTTAAATACACAAATAATAAATTTTGAATTTGATAATAAAAAAGCTAAAAAAGCATTAAGCAAAGACAATGCTTATGATGCGGATAATTTTATCATTTCAACAGGAAGCGATATATCACTTTCGAGAAAAACCGGAATTGATTTGATGCTTACTCCCGCAAAAGGATACAGTATAACTTTTAAGATGAATGAAAAATTAAAACCAAAAACGGCACTCTTGTTTAAAGATCAATTTATCGGTTTTATCCCAAGGAGTGATAGTGTCAGGATTACAAGCAAACTTGAACTTGGCAACCATGACTACAACTATAAAATGAGTAGATTTGAAAGCATTATAAATACCTTGAAACCTTTTGTAGAAGAGTTTGAGATAAAAGACCCCGAGTATTGGACAGGCTTTAGACCTCTTACACCAAACGATATACCTCTTTTCGGAAGAGATGAAAGATATAACAATATCTTGCATGCAAACGGTTTAGGATGGCTTGGCATCACATTCGCTCCTGCTATCGGGGATTTGGTAAGCGAACTGATAGATAAAAAAATAGAAAACAAAAAAAGTGATGATGTACTTCTTTTTTCAGGATTTTATCAAGGGTGTTGAGTACAACACCCCTCCTTTTTCAAAGCTTTGATTATTTCATTGACCGAGGGTTTGTCAACCAACTCAAAATTGGTAATATACACTTCATCTATATCAACACTGTGTTTTTTTGCACTATACTCTTTTAAAAGTTTTTTTAAATTCTCTTTGCCCTGTGAAGTAGCAAGACTTTCTATATAAAAACTACCTATTACGACATTTAGGGCATCTATAATTTTATAACTTTCATCTTCTACATATCTGCCTTCAACTATCAGACTTATATCTATTTTTTTCAACTCTTTCGAGCTTGAAGAAAATATATCTGTCGTAAAATGATCTATATGCAAAGTTTGAGCTTGCAAAGATAATGTAATAATAAATAAAAATAACAGCTTTTTCATACCCGATCCTCCAATCAACTCTTTTACAGCAAGCAAAAACAGTACCACAATATATACTTGTTTCATTGCGTAACAAACTGAAACTATTTTTCAACATTATAGCAGTTTTTACAAGTTATATTAATGTTTAGTGTTGTAACATTAGTAATGAATATGCCTTTAATAAAATTTATCGGGATAAAAATATGAATCTTCCAAAAAAAGTTACCATAGTTGAAGTAGGACCAAGAGATGGATTTCAAAGTATCAAAGAGTGGATACCGACTGATTTGAAATTATATATTATAGAAAAACTCATAGAAGCTAATTTTCAAAAGATTGAAATTACCTCTTTTGTTAGTCCGAAAGCTATAGCTCAAATGAAAGATGCAAAAGAGATAGTCTCATTTTTACTAAAAAAATATAAAGATAAACAAGAAATATTTCATGCTCTTGTACCTAATCTTTACGGAGCAAAAGCTGCTTATGAGGCAGGTTTAAAAGAGATAACTTATGTTATCTCCGCAAGTGTTTCTCACAACAGAGCAAATGTAAGACGCTCAAGAGAAGAGTCTTTTAAAGAGTTAAAAGAGATAAAGACAATTTTCCCGAAACTTAAGGTCAAATTTGCAATAGCTACGGTATTCGGATGCCCATATGAAGGCGACATAAAGATAGAAGAAGTAAAATGGATGATACAAAATGCTCTTGATATAGGAGTGGATGAATTTTGTCTTGCCGATACCATAGGGGTAGCCAATCCTCTACAAATAGAAAATGTTTTAAGTGAACTCGGTACAACTTTTAAAGATATAAATTTTTCACTTCATCTGCATGATACAAGAGGAATGGGACTTGCAAATGTTTTGGCTGCACTAAACCAGGGAATAACACAATTTGAATCAGCCGTAGGTGGTCTTGGAGGATGCCCTTTTGCTCCCGGAGCCGCCGGTAATATAGCAAGTGAAGATTTGATAAATATGCTTGAAAAAATGCAAATACAAACAAATATAAAACTTGATACTTTACTTTCAATCATTCCGATTGTAAAAGAAAAAATAAAACCGATACTGACAAGTCATTTGGCTTATGCCGATATGCAATGTAAAACAGGAGAAAAAAATGGGTAAAAATGAAATGCCTCTTGAAGGTGTAAAAGTTCTTGAACTCGGAAGTCTTATAGCCGGTCCTTTTGCGGGCAGAATTTTTGCAGAATTCGGAGCCGAAGTTATCAAAGTGGAACCTCCGAAACTTGGAGATCCTCTAAGAAAGTGGCGGCTGATGAAAGATGATACCTCATTGTGGTGGTATGTTCAATCAAGAAATAAAAAATGCATAACTTTGAACTTAAAAGAGAAAGAGGGGCAGGATATCATAAAGAAATTAGCCAAAGAGGTTGATATTGTCATAGAAAATTTCAAACCCGGCACACTGGAGAAATGGGGTATTGGATATGAAGATTTAAAAACCGTAAATCCGAAAATCATAATGATAAGGATTTCAGGATACGGTCAAGACGGACCATATAGCAAAAAACCCGGTTTCGGAAGTATAGGTGAAGCAATAGGCGGCATAAGATATCTTACCGGATATCCTGATCTTCCTCCGGTTAGAACCGGTATAAGTATTGGGGATTCGATTGCGGCTATTTATGCAGTTATGAGCGGAATGATGGCTCTTTATCATAGAGATACAAAAGGTACCCAAGGACAATATATCGATGTAGCACTTTATGAAGCCATTTTTTCTCTAATGGAAAGCATGGTTCCCGAATATGATCAGTTTGGTTTTATAAGAGAAAGAAGCGGCAATACTCTCCCGGGTATCGCACCATCAAACATATATCGCTGCAAAGATGGCAAATACATAGCCATAGGAGCAAACGGGGACAGTATATTTAAAAGATTGACTCAAGCTATGCAAAGAGAAGACCTTGACAATGAAGAATTTGCACACAATGACGGAAGAGCAAAAAAAATGGAATATCTTGATGAGCAGATAGAAGCATGGACAAAAACAATGCCGATGAAAGATATATTAAAAATTCTTGACAAATATAATATACCTTCGGGTCCGATTTATAATATAGAAGATATCTTTAACGATATACACTACAAAGCAAGAGATATGATAAAAGATATAGAAGTAAAAAATTTCGGAAAATTAAAAATGCCGGGTATCATTCCAAAATTTAGCAAAACCCCGGGAAAGATAAAATGGGCAGGAGCAAAGCTTGGACAACACAATAAAGAGATTTACAAAGAAAAACTCGGACTAAATGAAGAAGAGTTGAAAAAATTGACAGAAAAAGGAATTATATAGAACTATTTTGTTACTTTTTTCCACATAATTATGAATTTATCTTGTAAAAATTAAAAATGTATTATAAATTTTGTATTTTATATAGTATCATAGTATTTACAAAATCAAACAGTAAGGATATATAAAATGAAGTTAAAAAATATTGCTTTAAGCATTCTTTTGGCATCAGGTTTAAGTTTGGCTTTACATGCCGCAACAACTATAAGAGTAACTCTGCAGTTACCCATAACTCACTCTTTGGGACAAAACTGGCTTGAGTTTAAAAAAATTGTTGAGAAAAAATCAAACGGTGATTTAAAAGTTATTATCTTCCCATCTGCCCAACTCTATAAAGACAAACAAGTTCCGGGTGCCGTAGGAAATGGTGCTATAGAGGCAGGTTCCGCATTTCTCGGTAGATTTACAGGTTCGGTTCCTGCAGTTGACATAGTAAGTCTTCCGTTTTTCTTTAAAAATGATAAACTCTTAAGTGCGGTTGTTTCAAACGGTTCAAAAACAAGATCAATTCTTGATAAAGCCATTTTAAAAGAAACCGGAGATAAAATTCTTTGGTGGCAGGCATTTGGACATAATGTTTATCTAACAAACGGTAATCCTATAAGACTGCCAAGTGATTTAAAAGATAAAAAAGTAAGAACTTACGGCAAGATACTCAGTTGGACAGTTGAAGCTCTTGGAGGAGTTCCTGTTATCATGTCCGGTTCAAAACAGTTTCTTGCATATCAGCAAGGTGCGGTTGATGTCGGCATGACAGGACTTTCAGCAGTAAAAAGTAGAAAATTGTATGAAGTTATGCACAATATGACTTTATCATTTGATAATGTTATAGAGTTTGTTGCCATTATGAACAATAAATTTTTTAACTCATTAAGTAAAAAAAATCAAAAAATTATAATGGACGCAGCAGCTATAGTGGAAAAACATTTAAGGCATCAAGTTTACTCAAGCGAAGATAAAATAGCAAAATATCTTGAATCCAAAATGAATGTTATCAGACTAACTCCTGCCCAAAGAGAACAATGGGTTAAAGCTACAAAACCCGTAATACAAAGATACAGAAAATCAGTCGGACCTATGGCTGACAAAGTACTTGAAGCAGCAAAAGAAGATATGGCAAAGGTACAATAATAAAAAAAAAGAGGAGATAATTTTATCTCCTCTAAAACTCATAAAAAAGATAAAAATGATAAAACTTATAGATAATATTTCAGAATTTTTTGGAAAACTTTCAGCTTGGCTTTTTTTCTTTATAGGACTTATAGTAACATATGAAGTGATAACAAGATACATTTTTAACTCTCCAACTATTTGGGTTGACGAAGTATCTACCGTAACTCAGATATGGGCCGCTTATATAGGTATAGCATATGCCTTAAAACATAAAGATATGATTATTATAGATATAGCTTTTAAAAACCATAATACAATCTCAAGAAAAATTGTTGAAACATTTTCTTTGGTTATAATTATCGCTTTTAGTGCGATTACTGTTAAATACGGTTTTGATATATGGCTTGATTCTACTCTAAAAGGTCATCACACCGATACTCTGCTCGGGCTTCCCAAGTGGTTTACGCAGGCTTCCATATGGATAGGATTTTCTATACTTTTTTTACAGGGTATCGTAGAGATTGTAAAAGTATGGACTATCGGTATAGACCCGAATGAAGAATTAGAAATGATCAAAGAGAGTGTTTAGATGAGTGCTTTTATCATACTTTTTATTCTTATAATTCTACTTATCATAAGAGTTCCTATCGGGTTTGCTCTTGGGGGATTGGGAGCTGCTCTTTTAGCTTATTTTCCACTTCCTTTAAATGCAATACCTCAAAGACTTTATGGAACTATGGATAGTTTTGAACTTTTAGCTGTTCCTATGTTTTTGCTTATGTCAAATATTTTACTTAAAGGAAAAGTGGGTAAAGACTTATTTGCGGCAGTTCAAAGCTGGATAGGACATTGGCCCGGTGGTCTTGGGGTTGCCACTATACTCTCTTGCGGAATATTTTCAGCAGTTTCAGGCTCATCCGTGGCAACTGCGGCAACTATAGGTACGGTTGCTATTCCTGAAATGACCAAAAGAGGATATCCAAAACATTTTGTTTACGGACTTTTAGCCGCAGGCGGAACACTTGGCATTATGATACCTCCGTCAATTCCTCTCATTATATACGGTGTAGTTTCGGAAAGCTCCATTCCGAAACTCTTTTTAGCAGGAATAGGACCCGGAGTATTTTTGATAATTTTATTTATAACTTACAGTATATTTTACTCAAAATTAAGCAAACAATACCACTCTATACCGAAAGCTACTTGGAAAGAGAGAATGGAAGCCACCAAAATGGCACTTCCCACAATCTTTATAGCAACATCAGTTATAGGTTCTATCTATATGGGTATAGCAACACCCTCCGAAAGTGCCGGAGTTGGTTTTGTGCTTTCTATGGTAGTAACTTTCTTAATGGGCAGAATGAATTTTAAAAAATTAAAAGAAGCAGTCTATGATTCGGCTAAAACTACCATCATGATATTTATCATAATTGCAGGAGCGAAAGTTTTTTCATATGCAATAACACTATATATGATACCTCAAAATATATCCCAACTTTTAGTGCAAAATATAACAAATCCAACTATTTTTATATTTGCCATTGGTTTAGTACTTCTGTTTGTAGGATTTTTTCTTGAATCACTTTCAATGCTTCTTATAATGGTGCCGGTACTGTTTCCGGCAATTATGGATAAAATGATAGATCCTATATGGTTTGGGCTCTTTTTTGTAATTCTTATAGAAACTGCACTTATTACTCCGCCTGTCGGAATGAATCTGTTTATAATTCAAGCCATATCAAATGCAAAATTGACTGAAATAGTAAAAGGTGTTTGGCCTTTTGTGCTTATTATGTTATTTACTGCGACCCTTATGTGGTTTTGGCAGGATTTGGCTCTTTATATACCATACCATTTTAAATAACCGATACTGTCGGACTAAAAGCTTTTGTACTGATTTTAACTTTTTGTCCGATTTTCAAGCCTTTTGCTTCCGCCTGACTTAAAACAACTTCTACAAGTTGTTGTCCTATGGAAACAATAGCAATAAAAATCACATCTACTTTAATCAAATCAAGAAGCTCTCCTTCAAAAGAGAGTTTTTGAGAACCGCTGGTCTTTAAAAATATATCCTTTGCAATCCCATCTTTTTTTATCATACCGTTATCAAGCAAAATTACTCTGTCAGCCATTTTATATATCTCACTGGGGTCATGACTTACAAACAGAGTAATAGTTTTAAATCTTTTATGAAATGCCATTATCTCATCTTGAAGCTTTACTCTTATATCAGGATCTAAAGCACTGAGCGGTTCATCCATCAATAAAAGTTTAGGTCTATTCATCATAGCCCTGCAAAGTGCTACTCTTTGCTTTTGTCCACCGCTTAAAGTGGAGGGATATCTTTTGGCAAGGTCACTTATTTCACAAATTTCAAGTAGTTCGTTTGCCAATTTTTTATCATTGTTTATATACAAAAGGTTATCTGCTACATTCATATTCATAAAAAGTGCATAATCTTGAAAAACAAACCCTATCTCTCTTTTTTGAGGAGGAAGAGAATTTTTTTTATCAAGCCAAATTTTATCATCAACCTTTATATAACCCTCGGCTTCTTCAAGTCCTGCCAAAATCCTAAGAAATGTTGTTTTTCCGCTTCCGCTTTTACCGCTTATGGCTAAAAATTCATTATCATTTATATGTAATTTTATCAACAAGTCCATTCTGTTGCCAAATCCGCCAAGAGTTTTTTTTATATCAATTGTTATCATAAAAGCCTGCTTTTTGCTTTTTTGTTAAATGCATAAACAACAAATAAAACAGTAAAACTGATAAGCACCATAATAGCACTATAAATATGCGCGGCAGTATAATCCATCTCCTCAACCATCTCATATATGGCAACACTTGCCACTTTTGTTTTACCGGGAATACTTCCTCCGACCATCAAAACTACACCAAATTCTCCAACAGTATGAGCAAAAGTTATCACACAGGCACTTAAAATTGATGATTTCATATTTGGCAGAGCAACCTTAAAAATAGTTTTCAACTTACCTTTTCCTCCAAGATATGATGCTTCAAGCATATTTTTTGATAATCCTTCAAAACCGTTTTGAATAGGCTGAAGCATAAAAGGAAATGAGTACAAGCAACTTGCCACAACAAGTCCCGAAAAAGTAAACACCAACTTAATACCAAAATTTTCATCTAAAAATCTACTTAGAGGAGAATTGTACGACAATGCATAAAGTATGTAAAATCCCAGCACAGAAGGCGGTAACACTATAGGCAAAGCCGTCAGGGCTTCCAAAAATGGTTTAATTTTTGATTTTGTCTGAGAAAGATACCAGGCATAAGGCAAGGATATAACAAACAATATCAAAGTGGTAATGGCTGCAAGCTTAAAAGAAATGATAAATGGAGTAAAATTCATCTTATAACTCTCTTGATAAACAAATCGCTTGATTTAACAAGCATATATACTTCATCATTTACTTGCAGATTCAACTTTCTTGATGCCCGGGAAGTTATAACACTCTCAAACGGATTTCCTTCAAATTCAATCACTATACTGCTTAAAACTTCTCCATTTTTTATATCTTTTATCTTTGAAAACATAATGTTGCTTATGCTTGATTTTCGAGGAAACTCCTTTGACAAAGATATATGAGCAGGTTTGACACTGAGTAAAACCTCATCACCGTTTTCTATATCAGGTAATTCAAGTCCCATCATATAAAAAGATATATCATTATATTGAAATTCCACAACATGTAAAAAATCTTTTTCCTGTATATTTTTTACTTTAGCCTTTATTTCATTCATTTTATATTATATCCAAAGCTAATTAGTATATTTTTTACCGTATTGCCAAACATAAAATTATAAAATTCTCTTGCTTCTTTTTTATCTTTAAGCAAAACTATCCCTTGTTTTATGGGAGTATATAAAAAAGGTTTAATTTCTATCCAATTAATATCTTTTTTATACTTTTTCATATGTCTGCTAAAAAGAGTTGATTTTGCAACAAATCCTATATCGGCAGCTATAATAGAGTATGTAGTTGCCTGGGCAACACTCTGGGCATACACAAACTTGTTTTTTAGCTTATTATAAATAAAAGATTTTCTTAAGGCTTCTACTGCGGCTTTTCCGTAAGGGGCTATCTTTGGATTGGCAAGGGCTATCTTTTTAATATTTTTATCTTTTAAGAGCATTATACCTTTGGAAAAATCTTTTCTTTTACTGCTTAAAAGTGCCAAAGCTCCGGTAGCATAAACTTTTGGTGCGGTAATACAAAGTTTTTGTTTATACAGTGCATTAGGATATTTCATATTTGCTGATAAAAAAATATCAAACGGTGCTGAATTTTTTATCTGGGCAAAAAGTTTTCCACTACTTCCGATTAAAATTTCAACTTTTATATCAGGATATTTTTTATAAAAAGCTTTGACAATTTCAGGCATTGCATAACTCATATTGGCCGCTACCGCAACTTTTATAACAGATCCCCACACAGATATACAAAACAAAACAAATAAAACAATTTTTTTCATAAATTACCTTTTTCCATAATTTTTAATTTCTATTTTCCTATAATTATATTTTTAGGCCTTATAAATATAAAAACTTTTTTATTTTTTTCAAGTTTTAACTTTTCACTCAACTCATTTTTACAAGTTATCCGGAATTTATCCATATTGTCAATATGCAGTTTTATATTAGTAGTGATTTTACCAACTTCCAATTCTTCTATAATCCCTTGTAAAATATTGGCAGTTTTTTTAAATTCATTTTTATTTGAAATAATTACGGAAGTAGCTTTTATGATACCTACTATCTCATCACCTATGTCAAGATTTAAATCATTGGCCGCTTCTTTTGTGATGATTGATTTTAAAACTACTTTACTTTTTAATTCAAAGCTTATCTCGGCACTTGTCCTGTCTTTTTTTATCTCTACTATTTTTCCGAACAGTTGATTTCTGGCACTAAGTTTAAGAGTTAATTTTTTTATAGCTTTAATATCGGATATATTTGAAAGAGAAGAGATAAATTTATCATACTCTTTTTTTATAAGATGATAATCTTTTATCAATTTTTCACCATAGGCAGTAAGCATTGTTCCCCCTCCTCCGCTTCCTCCAATGGATTTAACAACTACAGATTCTTTTGAAAGATTATTGATATTATCAACCATTTCCCATGCTGATTTATAGCTAATCGGCAAAGATTTTGAAGCCTTGGAGATAGAGCCATACTCTTTTATTGCTTCAAGAAGCGCTATTTCTTTTTCCAATAAATATATAGAAGAAAAGTCAAAGAATACCTTTTTTTTCAATACATACCTTTATATAGTAAAATATATAACGGTATTATAGTAAAAAAAAATTAAAATTTCTTTATATATCAAAAAGTATATTGTAATACTTTTTTACACTATCATTTACCTTTATGATATTTTTAAGATAATTTTTTATATTGCCTCTTGTGTACTCTATGTATAATTTTTTTGGATTTACCGCTCTTCCTATAGCTACATAAAATTGACTCGGTGTAAAAATATGGTCTATATTGCATACAAGATTTTCTATACTCATGCCTTGTGATTTGTGTATAGTTATGGCATAAGCCAATTTTACAGGATATTGCTTCAGGGTTGCAAGAATATTCTCTTCCAATTCCTCGTTACTGTTTTTGCTGTATTCTACAAGATTAAACTCCTGCCTTTGCACTTTTACAACTCTTTTGTTTTTTTCTATTATCAAAGAATCTTCAAATATCTCTTTAACCACTCCTCTTTCACCATTATAAAACTTACCCCATTTATTGGAAGTAAAAAGAACAGGTACCCCTTCTTTTATCCTTAATTCCTCATTTACAGGCAAAGAATTTATCCAATTTTGAACTCTTTTATTTGATAATTTTTTCTCATATAAAGTTATATCGGATTTAAGTATCATCTCTTTTGCCTTATGGGCTTTGAGATTTTTTTCGTTTATTAAAGTTACTTCTTTGTTTATCCCGTGTAAGAATGTAGGCTCTTCTTTTAAAACTTTTGTATTATTTGATAAATTTATCAAATAATGCTCAACTTCATTGTCTACAATTCCTACTCTTATTTTGTTTAATATCCTAAAAAATTCTTTATCTTTTGTTCTTTTCATTTCTTTAAGTTCTATCACTACCGGATCAAAAAAACTCCACGAATTACTCTCAAAAGCATAAATGCCCCCAAATAAATTATTGGTATATCTGTTTTTCACAACAGGGGGAAGTTGGAAAAAATCTCCCACAAATAAAAAAGTAGTTTCAGATCCGGCTCTTTCAACTCTATATCTTATCATATCAAGCATATCACAGCTTACCATACTTATCTCATCTACAATAATAAGATCACAACTTTTTAAAAGTTCGTTGATCTCTTTGATTCTTTTTTTGTTTTTTCTATCTTGCAATACCAATTCTTCCAAGTTTGAACATATTCCAAAAGCAAAAAAACTATGTATGGTTTGTCCGCCTATATTTATAGCACTTATACCTGTACTTCCAAGTACGGCTACATGTTTTAAATTTTTTTTATATTCTAATATTATCTCTTTTGTAAGATAACTTTTTCCGACTCCGGCTCCACCGGTTAAAAAAACATTTTTTGTTTTTAAAAGCTTTAGTATTTTATTTTTCATAAATGTATTATATAATACCACTTTCAAAAAGGAGCTTATTTGAATAAATATATTCCATATCTTATTATGTTGCTCCCGCCACTATTTTGGGCAGGAAATTTTATAGTTGGAAAATCGGTACAATTTTACTGCTTCCTCTTTATATATACAATCCATTTCAAGAACAAATGATATTGCTTAACAAAAATGTTATATATGCACTTTTGTATATAGCCATATTTCCATCTATTATCTCTTATCTTGCATGGAATTACGGTTTGCATAAAATTGGGACTGCAACAGGAGGACAGTATATACATCTTATGCCGATATTCGGGGCATTAATGGCAGTTATATTTCTTGGAGAAAAAATACATTCATATCATATCACAGGAGGTTTTTGCATAGGTTTGGGGCTTTGGCTGAGTATAAAAAAAGCAAGAGGATAATTCCTCCTGCTTTTGATTTATGAAAACATTTCCTTTGCTTCCTTTTTTGAAAGTTTGCTAAAATCAAGATATTTGTATATCCTATCTCTCATTTGAGGTGTTATTTTCTTCGGAACAATACTTAAATATTCCTCTTTTGTGGGAAGTCTTCCAAGAAGTGCGGTAACCGCAGCCAACTCGGAAGATCCAAGGTAAACTTTTGCTCCTTTACCCATCCTGTTGTCAAAGTTTCTGGTACTTGTAGAATAAACTATGGCATTGTCTGCAACTCTTGCCTGGTTTCCCATACACAAAGAACATCCCGGTATCTCCGTTCTTGCACCGGCTGCTCCGAATATAGCATAATAACCTTCCTGAATTAAAGTTTTTTGATCCATTTTGGTTGGAGGCGTTACCCATAATCTAACAGGAACACTTCCCTCTCCTTTTAAAACTTCTCCCAAAGCTCTAAAAAGCCCTATATTTGTCATACAACTTCCTACAAATACTTCATCTATCTTCCCGTTTGGTCTGTTTGGATCTGCAAGAATTTCACTAAGAGTTGCTACATCATCAGGGTCATTCGGACAAGCAAGTATCGGCTCGGTTATTTCATTCATATCTATTTCTATAATATTTGAGTATTTTGCATTTTTGTCAGCCTCAAGAAGCTCTGGATTTGCTATCCATTCTCTCATTTTTTCAGCTCGTCTTTCAAGTGTTCTTTTGCTTTCATATCCATTTTCTATCATTGCTTCTATCATTGCTATATTTGATTTTAAATATTCAATAATCGGCTCTTTGTTGAGTTTTACGGTACAGGCTGCCGCACTTCTTTCAGCAGAAGCATCACTTAACTCAAATGCTTGTTCGACTTTTAAATTTTCAAGCCCTTCTATTTCCAAAATTTTACCTGCAAATGCATTTATCTTGCCCTCTTTCGGAACAGTTAAAAGACCTTGTTTTATAGCATAATACGGTATGGCATTTACCATATCTCTTAAAGTAATTCCGGGTTGCATTTCTCCTTTAAATCTAACAAGTATAGATTCGGGTACATTTAAAGGCATACTTCCTGCAACCGCAGCAAATGCTACAAGTCCGCTACCTGCAGGAAAACTGATACCTATAGGAAACCTTGTATGCGAATCTCCGCCTGTTCCCAAGGTATCCGGCAGACAAAAACGGTTTAACCAGGAGTGTATAACACCATCACCCGGTCTTAACGATACTCCGCCTCTATTGATAAAAAATTCCGGCAATGTATGATGAAGTTCAATATCGGCAGGTTTTGGATAAGCTGCGGTATGGCAAAAACTCTGTAACACAAAATCGGCACCAAAGCTCAAAGCCGCCAATTCTTTTATCTCACCTCTTGTCATAGCTCCGGTAGTATCCTGACTTCCTACGGTTGAGGCAACAGGTTCACAATACATACCCGGTTTTACACCATCCATACCACAAGCTTTTCCTATTATTTTTTGTGCTAAAGTATATCCGCTTTTATCATCTTCGGGCTGTTTTGGTCTTTCAAATACATTATCCTCACCCAAATTTAAAGCTTCTCTGGCTTTTGTTGTTAAATTTCTACCTATGATAAGCGGAATTCTTCCTCCTGCTTGTATCTCGTCGGGAAGAGTATTTGGTGTAATTTCAAATTCACTTACAACTTCACCATTTTTATAAATTTTTCCTTCGTATGGTTTGATAATAATTTCATCACCCATTTCAAGTTCGTCAACATTTGCTTCTATCGGAAATGCTCCACTGTCTTCTGCGGTATTAAAAAATATAGGAGCAATAATACTACCTATGATAACTCCGCCTGTTTTTTTATTCGGAACTCCCGGTATCTCTTCTCCTATATGCCATTGAACCGAATTTATAGCTGATTTTCTTGAACTTCCGGTACCTACTACATCACCTACAAAAGCTACAGGATTACCTTTTTTCTTTAAATCTTTTATTGTTTGTATAGGATTATCCATTTTTGCGGTTAACATACTATTTGCATGCAATGGTATATCACTTCTTGTAAAAGCTTCGCTTGCAGGACTAAGATCATCCGTATTGGTTTCCCCGGGAACCCTAAAAACAGTTACTTTCAATTCTTCAGGCAATTTTTTTCTTCTTTTAAACCACTCGGCATTTGCCCAAGACTCTATCAACTCTTTTGCATAAGAATTTCCCTCATCCATCAAATCTTTTACATCATTAAACGAATCATATACAAGCAAAGTATTTTTCAGTTGGTCACAAGCCTCCTGTGCAACAGCTACATCTTTATGTTTTAGAGCCTCTATCAATGGAGATACATTGTATCCTCCCAACATCATTCCAAGTAATTTAACAGCATCAACTTTATCTATAGCCTTTGAGTGTGCATCTCCCGTTATGATTGCATTTAAAAAACCGGCTTTTACATATGCTGCCTCATCAACTCCGGGACTTATATGATTTGTTAGCAAATCAAGAAGATATTTTTCTTCCGGAATATCATCAAGTTTTAGTAATTCTACCAATTCGGCAGTCTGTTTGGCCGTTAAAGGAAGTGGCGGTACTCCCAAAGCCTCTCTCTCTTTTGTGTGAGCTTTATACTCTTCTATAATACTCATAAAAACTCCTCATATAATATTGACAAAATTGTACCAAAATATATATGATAAATGTATATTATAATAGTGATTTTTTATATTTTATGCAAAATGTTACTTTTATCTACATCTAAATATTTTAAAACATTATAAATGTTACAAAATTTCACGCTGACCTTTTGAATTGGGAGGAGAAAGAATCCCAAGATTTTCAAGTTGTTCGACAATTCTCGCAGCTCTATTGTAACCGATTTGAAGCCTTCTTTGAATATAGCTTATAGAGCTTTTTCTTTCGTTAAGTACTATCTGTTTAGCATCTTCAAATAATTCATCGAGTTCATCATTTGCATCATTGCTGCTTGAACTTAAATTACCGCTGGTGTTCGACTCTTTCAAAAACCTTTCATCATACTCTACTTTTTTTTGAGCTTTTAAAAACTCAACGATTTTTTCTATATTTTCTTCTTTGGTAAACGGGGCATGAAGCCTGATAAGACCGGAAGCTCCCGGTGGTGTAAAAAGCATATCTCCTCTACCAAGAAGCGACTCCGCCCCCATAGTATCAAGTATAATCTTGCTGTCAATTTTTTGACCGACTTTAAAACTTATCCTTGATGAAAGATTGGCTTTTATAAGACCGGTAACAACATCCACGGAAGGTCTTTGTGTAGCCACTATAAGATGAATTCCGCTTGCTCTTGCCATTTGTGCAAGTCTCGCAATATAAAATTCCACCTCTTTGCCGCTTGTCATCATAAGATCAGCCAATTCATCTATAATAACCACAAGATAAGGGAAAGTCTCCATGCCCTCTTTTTTTGCTTTTTCGTTGTATCCTTCAATATTTTTTGTTTTTGTCTGACTCATTATCTTATATCTTCTCTCCATCTCAGCCACAGTATTTGCCAAAGCGATAATAGCTTTTTTCGATTCTGTTATCACAGGTGTTATTAAATGCGGTATATCATTATACATAGAAAATTCAAGCATTTTAGGATCTATCATAACAAGTTTTAGAGTATCGGGTGAATTTTTATACAAAAGAGAAAGTATCATGGCATTTATCCCGACACTCTTGCCGCTTCCCGTAGTTCCTGCTATAAGAAGATGAGGAAGTTTTTTAAGATCGGTTAAAAAGGGATTGCCAACTATGTCTTTACCAAGAGCTATAGTCAAAGGTGAAGTTGATTTTTGAAAAATTTTATCTTCAAGTATATCTTTTAAATATATTGTTTCTATATGTTTATTTGGTATTTCAATACCTACTACATCCTTTCCGGGAATCGGGGCTTGTATTCTTATGGTTTTTGCCTTAAGTGCCATTGCTAAATCATCTTGCAAAGTTAAAATCTTTGAAACTTTTATATGCGGGGCCGGCTTAAACTCAAATGTAGTTACAACCGGACCGGTATAGGTTCTTACGACATCGCCTTCTATCTTAAATTTTGCAAGCTTGCTTAAGAGATCTTTTATCTTTTTATCTATCTCACTTTCATGTATGTGTACGGATTTTTTAGGGGAAGATTCCAAAAAAGAAATCGGCGGAAGCTTGAAACCTTTTGGTTTTCGTCCTTCTCCCATATCTATCATTTGTAAAAGTTTTTTATTTTCTTCTACTTCATTGAGAATTTCAACAGATTTGTCCGAAGAAATTTTTTTATCTTCTTTTTTTATATCAACAGGAGTATCTTCTTTTTTTTCATTGTCTGTCTGTTTTTCTGTTTTGCAAATAACTTTTGATCTATTTTTTTGTTCATTTTGTTTAACTGTAGCTTTTTGCCTATGAGAAGACATGGAAAACCAGCTAAATATATCTTCAAAAGATATATTAAAAAGTATTACGATACTCAGCATAAAGCACATAGCTATAAATATCCAAAGACCACCGATACCAATAAATTTGGAAATAACATTATCTATAGCATTGCCTACATATCCACTGTATTTTCCTTCAGCAACGGCACTTTGAAACATTACCGCAACAAAAAAAAGCAAAATCAAAGAAAGTATTATTTCTGCTTTTTGACTATCAAATTTGGGATATTTATACATTAAATATGCCGGAATAACAAGCAAAAAAGGATAAACAAAAGATATATAGCCAAAATATTCTCTGTTATAAACTCCAAAGATATGACCGATTTTCCCAACAACAGATGCATCTATCAATGCGGTAGAAAGTCCGCAAAACAGAGCTATACCCAAAACAAATATAAATAAAATCTCTCTTAATATAACATATCCTTCAATTTTAATTTATATTGTATTATATCATAGATAATTTAACAAAGAGATTGAATTTGTTTTTGATATAGTTGACAAAAGAGCTTGAAAACTTACACTTATCTGATTGTATTTGGCCAAAATTTCTCCCATATCAGCATCTGCTATATCGGACTGCAAAGTAGTAACTTGAACATGAAGCATATCACTTCTTTGATACGCACCATCCAATGCATTTGATAAAGAACCTATCTTTGTATGCATTTTTGCCACATGGTCTCTTATATGATCTATTCTTCTTATAGAATTTTCAATTCCGGGATTTCTTTTGTCGGATAAAGAAGAATCCATAGAAAACTTTCCTTCTCTTACAGCTTTAATCATTTTATCTATATCTTTAAACATATCAATATTCGGCTCATCTATGGTTACTGAATTATTAGACATAAAAGAGAGAGTATTTCCGGTTGTTGAGCTAAAATCATCACCGGTACTGTCATACATGGAAAATTCCATATCAGTTGAACTGTTAAGTTTATCTTCTATGTTTAGTCTGCCTCTATAATCAAGTGATACATTTACACTTCCTTTTGCATTTGAAACAGCAGTATCATATCCGTTTTTATCATTTGTAGCCGGCAAATTCTTTGAAACAATCATTGATATAACATCATTCAACTGTTGATATGTCATTTTATCCGCACCTGTTACATTCCCATCAGCATCATAAATATTGAAATTTGTTGTTCCACCATCAAGTGAAAATGTTGATCCGCTGTTATGAAAATCTATCTGTACATTATTTTGTACAGTACCGTCTATCTGGGAAAGTCTAAGATAGAGTGTTTTTCCATCAAGTGTGGATACGCCTGATGCATCAACAAGCTTGGTTTTTGCCGTTGCAAATGTATTGGTATTTTTATCTATCTGAGAAACATTGCTATTAAGCTTATTGCCGTTTTTTGCAAAATAGTTTCTATCAAAGGAGAGCTCTTCACTACTTGCATCTACGGAGTATGTATAATTACTTTTTACAAATGATATTATATTGACATTACTTCCGCTTGACAAATCATCAATATCGTTAACATTTGCATCATTGCCTCCATCTTTATCAACAGCACCGACCATGCTAAATTCCAAAGATTTATTTCCTTTGTTTTTATCTGTTATTTCTATTTGTCCGTAATCATTTAAAACCACATTAACACTATCATTGGGAGTAAAACTGTTTTTTATGCTTTCTAATAATGTATCTACAGTATCATTTACATTGATTGAGAATTTATTTTTAAATGTTGTTGCGTCACTATTTTTTCCTTGCAAATAAAAATAAGCTGTTGTTTGTGCTCCCGTATTTCCGGTATTGTTTCCATTATTTTCAATCATATCTTTTATAGTATCGCTGCTTTTTAAAATAGTTTTATCATTTGCATTACTATACATTTTTACATTAGTTGAAAGTTTTTTGCTATAATCACTGTCACTGCCTAAAAAAAGAGAATTGCCATCTATATTGTATGCCAAAGCAGCATCAGTTCCCGTTGTAGCTTCCACTTCATTTGAATTACCATGATAGTTTCCCTCGCTGTCTATAGGCTTCACGGCAAAAGCAGTACCTGAAAAAAGGAATTTACCGTTAATTGATGTATTTGCCAAATCCATCAGATTCTCTTTTATAGCCTGAAGATCATCTGCTATAGCATTCAAACTTGTTTCATTATGAGAAGCATTTGCAGCTTGTATAAGTTTGGTTTTAAACTGTACAAGTCTATCATTGAATTCATTTAAAACAGTATCACTATTATTTGCAAAAGTTTGTGCACTCTTTGAACTCTTTTTTATCTGGGAGAGTGATATTTTTTCATATTCAAGTCTTGAAGAGTCTATATAGACGGAACTATCATCAAAACTGTTTTGTATTTTATGTCCTGATGATATTTGTGAAGTCAATTTATTTAGCAGTAAAGTATCCCGCTTATAATCTCTACTAAAATTACTGTATAAAAGTTGATTGGTAATCCTCATGGTTATCCTTTATATATTGCACATAAGCAATTTTAATTCCCATATTTTTTTGATACTTTATAAGATAAAATGCCTATTTTAGTTACTTTATATACGAAAATATCGGTTTTTTTCAATTTTTTTTTAATTTTTTTGCAAATATTATTGTCTTTTTTGAAAAAAAACTGTACAATTTAACCAAATATAATTTTTTAAAGGATTGCTGATGAAAAAAGCTGAATTTATTCAAGTAGTTGCCGAAAAGGCAGGATTGTCAAAAAAAGATACAAATGCGGCACTTGATGCTATGCTCGAAACTGTAACAGAGGCATTGGCAAACGGTAAAAGTGTAAGTTTTATAGGTTTTGGTACTTTTTCAACTGCTCCAAGAGCTGCAAGAAAAGCAAGAGTACCCGGAACTGATAAAGTTGTGGATGTTCCTGCAACAACTGCTGTTAAATTTAAAGTAGGTAAAAAATTAAAAGAAGCAGTAGCCAAATAAATTTTCTTATTTTTGCTTAAAAGCTTGTTTTTAACAAGTTTTTAAGCAATAAAATTCTAATATTTCATTTCTCAAATATTTTATCTTATATGTGCCTGGGTGGTGAAACTGGTAGACACGCCAGACTCAAAATCTGGTGGTAGCGATACCGTGCCGGTTCGAGTCCGGCCCCAGGTACCATTTTT
>CAZKWE010000063.1:0-7494 GCA_964556545.1 uncultured Campylobacteraceae bacterium
CGCTTAAAAGACCAAGTATCTTTAAAAAATTCATCTTTAAAATAAATCTGCAAATCATAGTCATTGTCAATAGCGACACTATAAGTCCGAAAAGCCCTATGTAAACAGGAACAAAGCCATTTGCTTTTATGGACTCCACCAAATACTTGCCCGCATTTGTTCCTATAGCGGCCATAAAAATCAATTGCCCCAATGTTTTCATAAGAGTAGTTGAACTTGGAGACATTTGCCAAACAATAGGACCAAGCCTGCCAAGTCTGCCAAGCACCAGAGCAGTTATAAGTATGCCACCTACAAAACTTAATTTTATAGTGCCTACAAGAGGAAAAGAAAAAGGAATACTGCCAAGCAATATACCAAATACAATTCCAAGCGAAATCGGCAAAAAGTCTGCCGCAGGATACTTTTGTAAATTATTTCCCACAAGAGTTGTTATCTCGTCAGCATATTTTTTAGGTGCTACAACATACAGCTTATCTCCAAGCATCAGTGTCATATTGGGATATGGCGATATATCAATACCGCTTCTTCTTATTTTTGTTATAACTGCTCTGTAAGATTCCATCTCCTTTATCTGTGAAATCTTTTTCCCTATAATTTTTTTTGAGCTAACAAGCAGTCTGTAAACTTTCATATTGTCATGAAAAGAAAAGTCGCTTTTTACCTCTTCTCCGACCATTATGCCCACATGCTCAAGATTCTCTTTTGTTCCGGAAACCCTTATGATATCACCGTAATGAAGTATTTTATCATCCAAAAGTTTTTGATTTTTATCTTTTGATTCTATCCTGTGTATGATAGTATCTGTCATCTTTTCCAGTTTTGACTTTTTAATGCCTTCTTTTTTAAAATTTTCATTGGTAATTTTAAAATTTTTTACCAATACTTCAGGGTATTTGCTTTTTTGCATCTGTTCAAAATTTTTTATCTCTTTGTCTATATCCACTCTAAAAACAATAGGTATAAATCTGACAAATAAAACCGTAGCAACTATCCCAAAAGGATAAACCATACCAAAAAGTACAGACATATTGGGATCATTTTTTATTTCCAAAGCAGCTGCCAATGAGGGAACACTTGAAAGCGAACCGGTAAATATACCATCTATAACTGTTGATTTAAAACCGGTATAAAGGCTTATGGCGGTGATTGTTCCAAATATCATAACAAGCAACAAAGTTGCAAGGATGTTTAGTTTCAATCCTTCTGTTTTTATAGTTTCAAAAAATCCGGGGCCTGATTGAAGTCCTACGGCATATATAAATATAGCAAGTCCGAAAAATTTAAACTCTTCAGATACTACCAATCCATAATGACCTGCAATAAGTGCAACTATAAGCATAGCTGAAATATCCAGAGAAAAACCTTTAACTTTGAAATTTCCCAGAATATAACCCAAAGATATGATTAAAAAAAGATAAAATATATCGCTGTGTATCATAAAACTACTTTTCATAAAAATTAAGATATAATTATATCACAAAAGAATATCAAAAAAGGACAATCCTAATGATTCCCACAAGAGAAGATGCATTTAATTTACTTAAAAAATACAACAGTAATGATTCTTTACTCAAACATGGCTTGGCAGTTGAAAGCACAATGCGTCATTTTGCAAAAAAATTTGGTGAAGATGAAGATAAATGGGGCATTGTCGGACTTTTGCACGATCTTGACTACGGTATGTATCCGGAAAATCACTGTTACAAAGCAAAAGAGATTATGGAAGAAAACGGATATCCAAAAGAGTATGTAAGAGCTATGATGAGTCATGCATACGGAATATGTACGGATGTTGAACCGTTAACTTTGATGGAGAAGACTCTTTATGCGGTTGACGAACTAACAGGACTTGTAACCGCATGTGTATATGTTAGACCAAGCAAAAGCATACTTGATCTAACCCCAAAATCAGTAAGAAAAAAATGGAAACAAAAGTCATTTGCCGCAGGAGTCAACAGAGAAACTATAGAAAAAGGTGCTATGATGATAAATATGGATATAAATGAACTCATAGCAGAAGTTATAGAAGGTATGAAAAAAGATGCCAAATCCCTTGGTTTAAAAGGAGAATTGTAAAAAAGGCTTTATCTATCTAAAAAATGTTACTGCACTTTAAAAAAAGAATGGGGGTTGGATAAATAATCGCAATTTGCTTATCCTGGTATCAAAAAATTACAGCATGAAAAAGTCATAAAGCAAATCTTGGGTTTTTTAAAGGTGTAAGCAAATTTATAGATCGATATTTGGATTTTTTAGATATAAAACTTTGATTTATATCTAAAATTATAAATCCAATTAAGTTGATTTGTGTTATCATTATCATATAAAAAATAAAAGTGAGGGTTCAATATGCAAAAAGCTGATGCAAATATCGGATGCGAAAATAAGATATGTATTAAAAAAGACAAATGCAAAAGGCAAGTTATTGCCAAAAACGGTACTGCAAAAGAGATAAGAGTTTTTAGCGGTAACGAAGAAAAAGGTTGTAAAAATTTTATACCGAAAGATTAGTGATAGAGCATAGCTTTATCACTATGGTAACATAAAACCCTGTATATCAAGGATTTATAAATAGAACGGATACCAGACAATGGAAACAGTTGCCTAAAAATTTCCAAATCGCCAGAGTCGAGCTTACTTCGTCCAAGCTAACAATTTTAACTCCAAGAGGCGGAAAACTTGTAGAGATAAAGATCAATCCTGGTTCTAATTATATAGTTTTTCTTAGAGTACCAAAATATAATGCAAAAGTAGTATATAACTATATAAGTTTCTAATTATCAATTGCTAAGAAATTAGGTTGTTATAATAATCAATAACAACCTAAATATTGTTTGATTATCGAATTTTGTAAACCCAAAAACCATCTCCCATATCAAGTGTTGATAATTTTTCAAATCCTAAATCTATCAATTTTTTTGAAAATAGATTTGAAAAAGACAGCCATCTCCCATTTTTAAACTGCCAAACATAATAACAATTATCAAAAATCGACAAATCAGTTATTTTTAAATTGGTTCCTATCAGATGCCAACCGGATGATAATGAATCAATATACTTTTTTGTAATAACAGCACCCGCCTCCAATATAGGGGCATTTAGCGAATATTCTATACTATCTATTTTTTGAGGATACGGTGTATAGCCAACAGTAACAAATTTATTTGGTGCAATATATTGCATATTGTATATTGCATAATCTGCATTATCTAAGCTATCTTCAAAAAAAATATTAAAACTAAAATCTATTTTTATAATTTTATCTTTACTATAAAGCAAAAACCCCTCATTGTCTAAATATAAAGCATTATGCACTCCGGGATATGTTTGTTGTTGCAAAATAGAACCGCTAACAGCATCAATAGCTATAAAATCCATAAAATAATAGTTATCAATGACTGCATAAATCCTACCATTAGCATATATCAAATTTTTTAAACTTTTGTCATAGCTATTATTTGTATCTTTAAACTTCTTAGACCAAACAAGTGTTCCATTACTATCAAACTTCTCTACCATAGCTATAGAAGTTCTATTGGATGATGAGTTGAATTGAATTGTTGTTCCCAATATGTATCCATCATTTAAAGTGATTATTTTTCTTGAAATACAATCTAAAAAATCATTATCAGAGCTATATTCTGATGGAATATACTTTGCTCTATTTAATTCATTAAAATCATTATCTAATTTTAAAATCAAAGAACCATCATTTAAACTTCCAACTGCCATATAGCCTGTGCTTGTTTTATCTATATCATAAATAAAAATATTATCAAAATTACCATTTTTATACATTTTAAAAATTCTTAGATTTTTTATCTCATTTCCATTGTAATCAAATACTCTTATAAATCCAAAATTATCGGCTACTACATAATTTGGTTGATAATTTCCAATTACAACAAGCCCTTTCCCCGTATCTTTAATTTTGTTTACTATATCTATTGAATTAAAATCGGGTTCCATTGAACTATAATTTCTATCCCATACAATATTTTGATTTAAATCTGTTTTTATAATTTTTAAAGAAGATGTGTATTGAGTTGATGAATCTACAGAGTATTGAGCATCTCCAACAAAATATAAATTTTTTCCACTTTTTTCTACATATCTTCCCCAACCAGAACTATCTAAATCTTTTTGAGTAACTGTTATATTGCTATCGGCAACAACCCCCATAACAAAAATTGCTATAAATAATAAGATTCTCATACATAACTCCTTTTTAAAAAACTATATTTAGTTCCAACTGATGAATAAATATGGTTTTACTTTATAATTTTAAATCTTAAAAAACAATAAATGTAATTATATATCTTATTTTTTCAATGGTAATTTATAAAATATATTAAAAAATTGGTATAATTATTCTTACTAAAATATTGGGAAGTTAAAAATGAAAAAGATTCTTCTTGTTTTGATATTTATATTTATTAAACTAAGTGCAGTAGATTTTATGACAGTTGCAAAAAATTTTCTATCTTATGAAAATCAAAACTCTACCACCATACTGTCAAGTCAAGAGTTGAAAAAGAGTGGAAAAGTAGTTGGATATTTATACAATTTAGAGCCATCCGGATACATAATTATACCTAATACTACATTAGCATCCCCAATAAAAGCATTCTCCTTTGGCAGAAACTACGATAACCTACCTCCGAATTACAAAGATTTCTTAATCAATGAGCTATATCAATACAAACTTTTAGAACGAACAAATATCTTGGCCAAAACACTTGATGACTCCATATCCAAAAGATGGGATTTCTTAGAAACTTTTTCTCCAAATGATAATTCAAGAGTACTTAAAAATTATCTACCTGATACATATTTGCTTGATTCAACTTGGAATCAAACATATCCTTATAATAAAACTTTTCCAAAAGTTAACAACAATCTAACAGTAGCGGGGTGTGTAGCTGTTGCACAAGCTCAACTAATGAGATACTATAAATATCCTACTTATGGAGTTGGTTCAAGTAGCTATTTGGCTACGATTTATGATTACTCCAATCAGTACTATTTTGACAATCCTGCTTATACTATTATGCTAAAATCTATTTACAACAAACCATACAATTGGGATATTATGCCAAGTTCTCTTTTAGGTGCAAAAGAGTATCAGATTGATGAAGTGAGCTATTTACTTAGAGATTTGACTATTTTAAACAGGGCAAAGATAGGAGTAGATCAAACCGCTGCCATACTAAATATACCCGGTTTTATAGAACACTTTGGTTACTCAAGCAATATGACTGAAATAACAACAAATGATTTAAACAGAGAGGATTTTTTCAATATTCTCAAATCCCAAATAGATTTAGAACAGCCTGTTTTACTATCCTTTTCCGCCCATATGACAGTAGCCGATGGATACAAAAACGATTATAGCGGTGAATATATACACATAAATTTAGGATGGGGAGAAGGAGTTAATGATTTTTATAATCTTGACTCTACTTCAATATTGGTTAATGATTCAACATCTCTAAATACATCTCCTTTAAGCATGGTGTATAATATTAAGCCCTGTAGCAAAGAAGTCGGAGATTGTTATACAAATCTAGAAGATAGTGATACAAATACCAACAACTCTATTTCTGGCTCATTTTTAAATCCTTTAGATGAAGATAAATATCAACTATACTTAAGCGGACCAACATCTATATCTGTCTCCAAGGGATGGTTTTTTATAAACATTTACGACAGCAATAATACCTTTTTTAAAACAATAACAATCGACACACTGCCGTACAACACAACTATTGATTTTCCAACTGGTCTATATACTGTGATTATATCATTGAGCGACCATTCAAATAGTAGTTACTATCCTCTTGAAAATGATAATCAAGAATATAATTTAAACTTTCAAACTCAAGATATTGATACTCAAACCAAAGAAGAGATTGATTCATCTTTAAAAAAACCTATTATTTTTGATATGGAATTTAATGATATAGTTCTTGGGCCCGAGGAGAAAAAGATAAGAATCAACGCATATGATGAAGATAGCAATTTAACCTTTAATGTTTTTACAACAAAAAATATCACTGCTTCATTTGAGAAAAATATTTTAACATTAAAGGCTAATGAGTTTTATACATTAAATAATTTATCTATCTCTATCCAGTCAGATGATGATTCTATCATCAAAAATAATAAGATTTTAACTTATCCTGAAGATTTTAAATTTGGGACATACTTCACATTGAGAGGAACATTTGATTCCCAAGATGACCTTGATTCGTATAAAAATATACTTGAAGGAGAATGTTCAATAAGAGGTCTAAACGGATATATTGTTCAAGCTTTCTACACAAGAGCAAACGGAATAAGCACTATGAACAATACAACAATATTTACACCCAATTTAGTAAGAAATTTCTATACTATAGAAGCGTCTTTAAGTGAAAATCCTTATGATAATAGTGGGGGATACTATCCTTATGAGCCAGAAAATCCTCACAACTATTATACTCTGTTTATCAACTGTCCTCAAGCAACAAAAAATGTTGAAGATATTATTCCTCTGCTTGATAGAAATATTGTTGTAGAAACAAATATTTCAACACCAATCTATACGCAAAATATTCCTCAAAATTGGTCTTTATTATCTCTTCCGGTCGATATAAACTTAACAGAAGATGAGATTAAAGAAAAATTTTCCAATTCATTAATAATTTGGACTTATAATAAAAATAAATGGAATGCAATTGGAATAAATAGCAATATTCAAAATATCCTTAATGATCAAAATATTACAAAAATTGGCAATTTGGGATCAAAAGTTGGATTTTGGGTATATACTCAAAATAATTCTTATGATATAAACTACACAAATACAATTTCAAAAACAGTACCAACTCTTGATAATAGTTTAAATAAATGGGAATTATTAGGTACAACTTTAGATTTAAATACATCAAGCTTTCTAAAAGATAATAATCTTAAATCTATTTGGACATATAATGATAGCAAATGGTATGCAATATCAAGCGATCCAAATATTCAGAGTATTTACGATATGCATAACATAGACTCAATAGACACCATCAAAAGAGGAACTGGGTTTTGGATAGAGCGATGGTAGTCATAAATCATTGTGATAGTCAATAAATTTCTCCCAAATTTATTGACTATCCTAAATTTAAATTTTTTGTATCCAAAAATTTAAACTTTTTTAAAATTGTATATCAATAGTAATTTTTAAAAGCTACTATATAGTTAGTTGATTTAGATATAGGATATGTAATTATGCCATTTTCTATCTCATAAGTTCCACAAACACTATCATCATCTGAACATAATTTTAAAGTTTTTCCATCATTAATAATCTCAAAACTGGATAATGTAAAATAAAGTTCGCAATTTTCATTTATGATATGCTTTCAAGAGAAAAAACGGAGAGTGAAATGAAGATTGATGAGAGAGAACTGTTTAAAAGTGTCATGATAAACTTTATGACGGACGAAGATCCAATGCTTG
>CAZKWE010000064.1:0-7033 GCA_964556545.1 uncultured Campylobacteraceae bacterium
TTCTTTTTGTCTGAAGAGTGTATAAGAGTGTTCGCTCCTGCGACTTATTGTATAACGATTTTATCCATTATTGTATAAGATATGTCTTAAAAGGATTATTATCTTTAAAATCATAGCTTATACTGTGATAATAATATATTTAGAGGTATTATTTTATTGAAATAAGTTATATATTTAGTCAATTATGAAAAACCAATTTTCAATATGACAAATCTTTTTTATCTATAATTATCTCTTAGGGGAGTTGTGTTGTCAATGGTAAGATAAATAGGATATGAAAATTGCGGTTTTTTTATCATATTTTGCATCATAGTTTAAAAAATAAATTGTTTCTTGCAATATTCGTATATATCCATTTCAGTAAAATAGAACAAGTTTTTAGCATAAATGTTCATTATTTAAAGATTGTTTATAAATCTAAATAAATATACAATTAATAATTTTTTTGATAAAATCTTTCCTTATGGATATTTCAACACATTATCAGAGGTATCCTTAAATTATTTTTAGGAAATACGAAATGGATATCAGAGAAGAGTTTTTAAAATTTTTTGAAAGCAAAGGACATAAAATTTATCCGAGTGCCCCGCTTGTGCCGGATGATCCGACACTTCTTTTTGTAAATGCAGGCATGGTGCAGTTTAAAAGTATATTTACAGGTGAAATTCCTACTCCCAAACCTCCAAGAGCAACAAGTAGCCAAACCTGCATCAGAGCAGGAGGAAAACATAATGATTTGGAAAATGTAGGATACACAAACAGGCATCATACTTTTTTTGAAATGCTTGGAAATTTTTCTTTCGGGGATTATTTTAAAGATAAGGCAATAGAATATGCATGGGAATTTGTTACTGAAGTATTGAAACTTCCCAAAGAAAAACTTTGGGTAACGGTTCATGATAGTGATGACGAAGCGGAAGAGTTATGGAAAAGGTTTGTCAAAAGTGATAGGATTTTAAGATTTGGTGATAAAGATAACTTTTGGCAAATGGGAGATACCGGACCATGCGGACCATGCAGTGAAATATTTTATGACCAAGGAGCCAAATACTTTAACTCCGAAGAAGATTATATGGGGGGAGAAGGAGATAGATTTCTTGAGATTTGGAATCTTGTGTTTATGCAATATGAAAGAAGTAAAGATGGAACTTTAACACCTCTTCCGAAACCTTCGATAGACACGGGAATGGGACTTGAGAGAGTGACTGCCGTGATGGAAGGAGTCCCAAGCAATTATGATACTGAACTTTTTATGCCTTTGATCAACAAAGTAAGCAAAATATGCAAAAGAGCATATATTTATGAAGAGGGAGCAAGTTTTAGAGTGATTGCAGATCATATAAGAAGCGTTACATTTTTACTTGCACAGGGAGTTACTTTTGATAAAGAAGGTCGCGGGTATGTGCTTAGAAGAATCCTTAGAAGAGCCGTAAGACACGGATATTTGCTTGGTATCAAAGAACCGTTTATGTATAAACTTGTCGATACTCTCGGAACTATTATGGGAAAAGCTTATCCATACATAGTAGAGAAAAAAGAGAGTATAAAAGAGATGATAAAAAATGAGGAAAACAACTTTCTTTCAACCATAAGCAGCGGATTGGAACTTTTTGAAAAAGAGCTTAAAAATACTAAAGAAGTTTTTAGCGGAGAAATAGCCTTTAAGCTTTATGATACTTTTGGATTTCCGCTTGATTTGACCGCAGATATGCTAAGAGAAGTCGGTAAAAATGTTGATATAAAAAAATTTGAAGAGTTGATGAGCGAGCAAAAAAGAAGATCTCAAGCTTCATGGAAAGGAAGCGGAGACAAAGCAAAAGAGGGTGATTTTAAAGAGTTGCTTGAAAAATTCGGAGCAAATGAGTTTACGGGATATGATAATTTGCAAAACAAAACGACCGTAAAAGCACTTATGGATGAAAATTTTAATAAGATAGATATACTGCAAAAAGGTAAAAAAGGGTGGGTATTTTTAAACAAGACTCCTTTTTATGCACAAAGCGGGGGGCAATGCGGTGATAGCGGAGAATTGCTAAAAGACAAAAAGACAGTAGCTAAAGTTTTAGATACTCAAAAGTTTTTTGATCTTAACTTGTCAAATATAGAAGCAAAAGATACCATAAAGACAAATGATATTGTAACGGCAAAGGTAGATGAGAGCAGAAATGAGATAAGAAAACATCATTCTGCAACACATCTTTTGCATTCTGCATTGAAAAATATACTTGGAGACCATGTAAATCAAGCAGGAAGTCTTGTTTTAAGAGATAAGCTTAGATTTGATTTTTCTCATCCGAAAGCTATGACTTCAAATGAAATTGAAAGAGTACAGGATTTTGTAAATTCTGTTATTCAAAAAGCACTTCCTTCAAAAACAGAAATTATGGAAATTAAAGAGGCTAAAAAAAGCGGAGCCACAGCTCTTTTTGGTGAAAAGTACGGTAACGAGGTAAGAGTGGTTTCTTTTGGAGAAATAAGCAAAGAGTTTTGTGGTGGAACACATGTGCAAAATTCATCTCAAATCGGCTCATTTTATATAACAAAAGAGAGCGGAGTCAGTGCCGGAGTTAGAAGGATAGAAGCAGTTTGCGGAAAATCTGCCTATGAATATACAAAAAAATATATAAAAGATTATGCCAAAATTTGTGAAGAAGTAAAAAACAGAGATCCTTTTACGGGTATTAAAAGATTGAAACAGAAGATAACAGAGCAAAAAAATGAGATAGAAAAACTTTTAAATAGATCAAAAAAAGATAGTGATATACAGAAGATAGGCGATGCAAATCTTATAGTGGAAGAAGTTGAGGCGGGTGATATTAAAAATTTAATAGATGATTTAAAAAACAGATTTGATAAAATTGCAGTAATGCTGTTTCAAAAAAGAGGAGATAAGGTACTCATTGCAAGCGGTGTAAAAAATCTTCCCGTAAAAGCCGGTGCATGGGTCAAAGAGATAGCTCCTTTGCTTGGTGGAAACGGTGGAGGCAGAGATGATTTTGCACAAGCCGGAGGAAAAGATATCTCCAAAGTTGATGAAGCTATTGAAAAAGCAAAAAGATATATAAAAGACAGTTTGGGTAACAATTAAAAATGAGAGAATTTTTTATAGATTTTTTTACAAGTTACGGTAGATTTATAGTTTTTATACATATCATTTCAGCTGTAATCTGGATAGGGGGCATGATAGTTGTAAAATTTGTTGTGGCTCCAACTATGGCAAAGATAACCGATATCAAAATAAGATTATCAAGGACTCTTGAAATTATGCAAAGGCTTTTAAACTTTGCAATGATATTTATGATACTTCTGGCAATTACAGGTACTTTTATGAGCCTCGGACTTGATTTTAAACACTCTACTCCTTCGCTTTATATTCTTATACATATAAAAGAGGCGGTTTGGACACTTATGGCTTTAAATTTTATATATATCTACAGAAAAAGAAATTCCGCACAGAGACAATTTATAAAAGGCGATTTGGAAAGTAGTGCCGAGAGTATATTTACAATAAGTAATTATCTTTTACCGCTAAATATATTTCTCGGGTTTGTTGCTATTTATTTCGGTGTTATATTAAGGGGACTTTAATGATAATTCTTGCATCATCTTCACCGACAAGAGCAAAAATTTTAAATGAGCATGGTATAGAGTTTGAACAAAAAAGTTGTAATTTTAATGAAGAAAATATAAAAACAACTTCAGCAAAGAGTTTTGTTTATCTTGCATGCAAAGGTAAAATGGAACTTTGCGAACAAACATACGGTTTAAGCAAACCTCTTTTGTGTGCCGATACGGTTGTAAGCGTAAATGATAAAATTTTAAGAAAAGCCAAAGATAACGATGAAGCAAAAAAGATATTGCTTCTGCAAAGCGGAGCCAAAGTGTCAATACTGACTTGCCTAATGTATAAAAGTGATAATTTGAGCTTTGTTGATTTGTCAAGTACTGATTATATTTTTGATAAATTTGATGAAGTTGATATGGATAGATACATAAAAACAGGTGTCTGGAAAGGAAAAGCCGGAGCCTGCATGGTTGAGGGATTTTGTAAAAAATATATAAAAAAGGTAACCGGACTTGAGAGTTGTGCCAAGGGTCTTCAGATAGAAAAATTATTACCATTTTTGCCTGAGTAGATATGAAATATTATGATAATGAATTAAAAGCGATAAAAAGAGTAAATCGATACAGAAACAGAGAAATTTATCCGGAATACTTGAGAGATTTTGCTTCAAATGATTATCTTGGATTTGCATCAAAGAAAAAATTATTTAAAAAAGCTTGCAAAAGAGTAAAAAGATACAAATATCACTCACCTAAGGCTTCAACACTTGTAAACGGTTATCATCCGATACACAAAGAGTTTGAGGAATATATTGCAAAAATCAACAATTTTGAAAAAGCCATATGTGTAGGTAGTGGTTTTTTGGCAAATTTATCTTTGTTTGAGGGGCTGCCAAGGCGAGGGGATTTGCTTTTGCTTGATGAAGAATTTCATGCAAGCGGAATGATTGCAAAAGAGTTAAATGATGCAAAAAAGGCTATATTTAAACATAATGATATAAAAGATTTGACAAAACATATAAAAGATTTTAGAGAAAATTCAAGCGGAAGAGTTATTGTAGGTGTTGAGGGTATTTATTCTATGAGCGGTGATATTTTAAATCGCGATATTTTTAGTATAGCTGATAAATTCGGTGCGATACTCATAGTTGATGAAGCTCACAGTGTCGGAGTGTTGGGTGAAAATTTACTGGGAGTTTTTGAGTATTTTGATATCAAGCCAAAACCAAATCATATAAAAATGGGAACTCTTGGAAAAGCTATGGGGAGTTATGGGGCATATATACTAAGTTCAAATGAAATTTACGAGTTTTTATCAAATCGTGCAAAAGCCATTATATATGCTACGGCACCTTCGGTTTTTGACATTGCTCTATCTTATGAGAGTTTTTTGTATATGAAAAAACATAAAGACAGTTTAAAAAAAGAGATACGAAAAAGAAAAAAAACAGTTCAAAATATATTGGATACGGATTTGAAAAGTTTAATTCTTCAAATACCTGTAAAAGATTCATATGAAGCTTTATCCATAAAAGAGAAACTTTTAAAAAAAAGATATATCATAGGTGCTATAAGACCGCCGACAGTTAAAAAGCCGATACTCAGAGTAATTGCAAGAATTAACGAAAAAGGGTTTGAAAAATTGCTTAAACTTATAAAAAATGAGATAAAATGAGTTTTACCTGTAAAGAGTTAAAGATATATGACGATAAAAAAACCATAGTAGATATAAGCTTTTCATTTTCAGATTCTTTTGCACTGGTCGGTCAAAGCGGCAGTGGAAAAAGTTTGACTTTAAAATCCCTTCTTGGTATGCTTCCTTCCAATTTGAAATACAATCTAAGTTATGACTGGAAATATGAATTAAAAAGAGGAAAGAGTGTAGTTTTGGTTCCTCAAAATCCTTTTACATCTCTTTCTCCTCTTACAAAGATAAAAGATAATTTTTTTGTAAAAGAGGACAAGATAAACAATCTTTTAAAAATGGTAGAATTAGATAGTGTTATAAAAGAAAGATTTCCAAGCGAACTTAGCGGAGGTCAGCTTCAAAGAATCATTTTGGCTATTGCACTGTCGCACAATCCCAAACTTCTTTTGCTTGATGAGCCTACGACCGCACTTGACAGTGATTTAAAGGAGCAAATACTTTTGCTTGTAAAATCATTACAAAAAGCATCAGGCTTTAAAATATTTTTTGTAACCCATGATATTGGTTCAACACCGTTAATTTGCAATGAAATAGCCGTTATAAAAGAAGGAAATATTATAGAAGCCGGAAAAATTGACGATATATTAACAAATCCAAAAAATGAATATACGAAAAAACTGATTGAGTCAAATTTTAAAAACAGAGAGTTTAGATGTTAAAATATATAGTTTCTTTTTTCCTTGTTATTGTTGTCGGAATCGGTGTGTTTCTTATAAAAATTTATTCGGATATTAGATTTGAAGCATATAAAATTATAAATTATACTCCTGATTTGACAACTCGTATATTTGATAGAAATCATAAGCTTGTTGCAAATATTTTTGATAAACAAAATAGAATTTATGTTAAATACAAAGATATTCCCCCAAGAGTTATAGAATCACTTGTTGCCATAGAAGATACTTTGTTTTTTGAACACAGTGGCATAAATCCGGAAGCAATTTTCAGGGCCGCTATAAAAGATATAAAGGCTATGAAATTTGTTGAAGGAGCAAGCACTTTGACACAGCAACTTGTCAAAGATACTCTGCTAAGCAGAAATAAAACAATAATGAGAAAACTAAAAGAAGCTATGCTTGCAATCAGAATTGATGCTGTTTTAACCAAAGAGCAAATTATCGAAAGATATCTAAATCAGGTATATTTCGGTCATGGGTATTATGGTATAAAAACCGCATCGCAGGGTTATTTTCATAAAAATCTCAATGAGTTAAATTTAAAAGAGATAGCAATGCTTGTCGGTCTTCCAAAAGCTCCTAGTGCTTATAATCCTGCGAGACATTATGATTTGTCAACCGCAAGAGCAAATATGGTTTTAAACAGACTTTATCAGCTTGGCTGGATTGATAAAAAAGAGTATGAAAAAGCGCTAAATGAAAGACCGGTTGTATATGATGATACTCTTACTCAAAACAGAGCACCGTATGTGGTAGATGAAGTGATAAAAAGAGTAAGCAAAAGATATAAGGATTTAAAAACAGGAGGATATCAGATAAATCTCAGTATCGATCTTACCCTTCAAAATTTGGCTAAAAAAGCTTTGAAATACGGTTATGAAGGTATCTTGAAAAGAGATGGAAATGAAAGCAATTCTACACTTAACGGTGCAATGGTTGTTTTAAATAATCATACCGGAGAAGTGTATGCTCTTTTAGGAGGTATAGACTATAAAAAGAGTAAATATAACCGTGCCGTACAAAGCAAAAGACAGCCGGGATCCAGTATAAAACCTTTTATTTACCAACTTGCACTCAATTCGGG
>CAZKWE010000065.1:0-2566 GCA_964556545.1 uncultured Campylobacteraceae bacterium
GGTCTAAAAGAGAGTGAAAAGGGAGTTATTCTGGTTTTTAACGGCTGGGAGTTGGTGTATTGTGAATTTTATGATACTTCTGTAAAGGAAGATTAGAAAAATGGCTTTTAGTGCTGATGAGTATATAGAAGTTATTGTTGATCAGATACGCTGTAATTTCCAACAACTGGAAAAAACGATAAAAATCTGTCCGAAACTCCAAGAAGCTATCGAAGAATATCAAAAGAGCAAAACCGAAAAAACAAAAAATGAGATAAGCCTGTATCGTCAAAGTATAGGAGATATCGCCTGTGACGGTTATAGAAGTATAGAGCCTTTGACTGTCGGACTTTTTGGGGAATGGGGAAGCGGCAAAACCCATCTTCTTAAACTCATAAAATATAAAATTTCTCAAACAGATACTTTTCCCGCCGTTACAATTCCCATATTTTTTAACGCATGGCGTTTTGAAAAAGAGGAGCATATCATCATCCCTCTTTTTCAAACGATGTTGGCGCAATTGGAAAGCTATCCCTATTTTGGTCTTGGTGAAAATGTAAAAAGAACATTGAGAAGGGCGGGACAAAAATTTAGAATATTGCTTTATTCATTGAAAAAGGGGTTGAAAATACCCTCTGATATAAAAAGTACCGTTGACAGCCTGATGAGGCATGATATAAGTGTGCTTTTTGATTTTATCGATACCGATAAAGTTAAAGAGGAGTATAAAAAAGAGATAGAAAATCATGATTATAAAAAACTTTTAACAGATACTTTAAATTCAAGCCGTATAGAATCCCTCTATCTGCATATTCCGCAATGGATAGAAAAAATTGCTCTTTTTGATAAAATCAATTTTGTTTTTCTCATAGATGACCTTGACAGATGTCTTCCGGAAAATACGCTTAAAATGTTGGAATCCATCAAACTGTTTTTAGATGTACCAAGCTGCGCTTTTGTTCTGGCGCTGGATGATGATGTGGTGGAAAGAGGTGTGGCATATCATTATCGCGATTTCAGATATCATTTTAAAAATTCTGATACGAAAGAGATGCCAATCACCGGTCATGAGTATCTTGAGAAAATGATACATCTTCCTTTCAGGATTCCGTTTATCGACAGTGATAATGTGAAAAAATTTTTAGAGGAAAATTACAGTGATTTTTTCCAAAAGATCGACAAATCCGGTGAACTGATAGATTTTTTTGCAAAAACCATTCCTCCAAAACCAAGAAAGATAAAAAGAACGATGATGCTCTTTGAAACAAAACTCAAAGTTTTGGAAAAATTAAATCTGCCGATTGATTATAAATTGAGTGCGAAAATAACACTTTTGGAACTTTTTGCGCCCAAACTGCTTCGTTTCATTCAAAACAACGGATATCGTCGTATATTTGACAGATTGGCGGATTTTAGAAACGCCGATGACAAAAAAGAGTTTAAAAGCCGCTCTTTGGCCGATACGAAACTGATAAAAGAGTGGATAGAAAAAAATACGGATCAAAAAGAGAAAAATCTCTATCTGCGCGTAATGGAGATAGTCGAAGAGAACTATAACGGCCGCATGATCTTTGAACTTGATGATATTTTCGATATCAAGATAGAAGCCAAACTTTTAAAAGATATCATAGAGTTAAAAACTTTACCGACAAAAGAGGAGAGAAAAACAGAAGTAAAAATCCTCTCCTCATCTTTTATGAAAAAACTTTTCAAACCAAATGACAGTACCTCATGGAGAGATGCTTTTGATGACAATGAACTTTTTGCCGAAGGAAAAGCATTTTTGAGTGACAAACAGTTGAATGAAATCATAAACAAAGCAAAAGAAAAAGAAGAATTCGGCGGTGATCCCGAATGGGTGGGAGTTGTGGCATCCCATACAAACGACAAACAGTATATCAAAATGTTAAAAGAGCTTTATCATCTGAGATTTGCAAATGTTGAAGGTAAATTTGAGATGGGGAAATATCAGGTTACATTCTCAGAATATGATCGCTACTGTGAGATAGAAGGTATAAAAAAACCTGATGATAAAGGATGGGGCAGAGATAAACGACCTGTGATTTATGTTTCGTGGGAAGATGCCACTAAATATGCCAAATGGCTTACAGATATACTAAAGCATAAATACAGACTGCCTGAAGAAAAAGAGTGGGAATTGGCATACGGGGGAGATAAAGATAAAAAATGGTATTTTGGAGATGATGAATCAAAACTAAAAGAGTATGCGTGGTATAGGAATAATTCAGGAGGAAAAACACACCCCGTAGGACAGCTAAAACCAAATCATGGTCTGTATGATATGAGCGGTAATGTCTGGGAATGGTGTGAGGATTGGTATGATAAAAGGGAGAAAGAAAAAGTTCTTCGGGGTGGTTCATGGCTCAACAGCGCCAGTAACTCCCGCTCCTCTAATCGTAGTTGGGGCAATCCAATTGGTCGTGTTTATAATATGGGTTTTCGTCTCCTCAGAACTTTACCTTCTTGATTTTAACTTTTTACTTTTGAAATTTTAAAGTGATTAATAAGGAAAAAAGTGATATTTTATCTCCAAAACAAGCAGGGGAGGTGAAAAAATGCAAGAAGA
>CAZKWE010000066.1:0-2292 GCA_964556545.1 uncultured Campylobacteraceae bacterium
GTTTTTGAAAATCAAAAGATCATATAACTGAATAGTTAATGATTTTATATATTTATGATATAATGTTATAAAACATTATGTAGGAAAACAGTATGTTTATAAACAGAACTAAAGAATTAAAAAAACTTGAAGAGGAATACAAAGCAAAAAAAGCGACTTTCAGTGTAATTTACGGTAGAAGAAGAGTTGGAAAAACAGCGCTTATTCAAGAGTATATCAAAGATAAAAACACGATATATTTATATATCACTCAAGGCAGTTTACAGATACAGCTTGATATTTTTACAAACGAGATAAAAAAATTTGTCGATAAAAATATAAGAGAGTTTTTAAATTTTAACTCTTTTGAAGAAGCTTTGGAATTTCTTGCTACTTTGGATTTTAAACAAAAACTTGTTTTGGTAATAGATGAGTATCAGTATTTGATTCAGCTTGACGGTGTATTTAGTTCCAAGCTTCAAAGGATCTGGGATATAAAATTGTCAAATATAAATATTCATCTGATTATATGCGGTTCGGTTTTGTCTATGATACAAAGTGAGGTTTTAAATTATCAGTCTCCACTCTACGGAAGAAGGACATCATCATTTCATATAAAACCTCTAAAGTTTAAATATATCAAAGAGTTTATTCCAAATATCGATAGACTTGATCAAATAAATATTTATGCCTCTTTTGGAACAATTCCAAAATATCTTCAAGAATATGATAAAAATCTAAACTTTATGGAAAATATCAAAGAAAAGATTTTAAATAAAAACAGTTATTTATACAGCGAGGGAAATTTTTTGCTAAAAGATGAAATTCATGACAGTACAAGCTATTTTAGAATCTTGCAATCTATCGCAAACGGCAATATGAAAATAGGAAAAATAGCTTCATCTATGGGTGTTAATTCTTCTTATTTAAGCAAATATATGCTTAGACTTATAGAACTTGATATAGTTGAAAAGGAAATACCGATAACAGAAACAAATCCTTCAAAATCAAAATTTGGATTGTATAAAATAAAAGATAATTTTTTGAAATTTTGGTTTTATTATATTTATAAAAATTATCATTATCTTGAGATAGAGCAGATTGAACCGGTATTGGATGAGATAAAACTAAATTTTAACGATAAATTTGTCTCTTTTGCTTTTGAAGATGTTATAAAAGAGGATTTACTCGAAAATCCGCTGAAATATCTAAACTTCATTCCAAAAAAAGCAGGTCGCTGGTGGAATAATAAAGATGAGATAGATATCGTTGCTTTTGATGAAAAAAATATCGCTTTTATAGAATGCAAATGGCAAAATCAGATCGATAAAGAGCAGATTTTACAAAAACTTATACAAAAATCAGCCCGTTTGGTTGGTGATAAAAAAGCTTTTTATTTGGTTGTTGAAAAAAAGGATTTTATCTTATCCGTCATATGATTTAATTTTTTAAAATCGGTAATACAGTTTTGCTCATAATGTTGTTTTATTAAAAATCTGTTTTTTTTGGATTAAAATTCTAAATATCGGAAGTATGACTTCAGTCATACCCTTTTTGTTTGACAAAGTCAGTTTTACATTTAGGCAAGATTGAAATCTTGTTGTATCTTTGTTACAACTTTTTTTAATCCGCTTATTTCATTTGCTATTTTGGTTATATCACCTCTTTTGCAAACCTAAAAACGACAAGCAGTTGTCATTTTTTTAAAAATACTTTTTAGAATTTTAAAAATCTATAAAATTGCGCTTCAGTTCAAAAAGTGATCGAATTATTTTCGCGTTTAATGGTCGATTTGGTGCGTTTTTTGCGTCTGGTGTGTATACTCGATCTCTTTTTCAAATATCTCTCAGTTAATATTATTAGCCAATAGCAACAACAGAACATTCAATAATTTATAGGATATTTTTAAATACCTTAATATAGGGGATAGTGAGATTTTTTTGGGTTTACTGTTTATTGATAGAAATGATAATATTATGTTAAAATAATACCTCTTATACTATTCTTATTTGGATTAGCTTTTGCTAACTTTAGTGCTATATAAGCATCTTTTGAACTTTTTCCAAAACCAATAGAACAAGTTAAATTGGTAGTATCGGTATATATTTTTTGTATTTTTTGTAAATTTTCTATATCCAATACACCTTTAATAAGCATATCATCACCAGTTTTGAAAATAATTTTATTATCTTTAGATGTTTTTTTTATAAAATTTTCTATTTTATTTAGTGCAATTGTAACATTTTTACTTGTTTTTTGTAAAACTTCTACATTTTCTTTTATTAACATATCTTCTAAAAATGCACCTGTATT
>CAZKWE010000067.1:0-2961 GCA_964556545.1 uncultured Campylobacteraceae bacterium
GTACACTTAAAGCATATAAATCTTTTTCTTCGTAATATTCAATATCGCCATAATCATGTAATAAATTCAAATATTTGCTTCTTTCTTGAGGGTTGATATCTTCGTTAAAAAAAACCCTATATGTACAGTTTTTGCCTTTTGAAATAGTTTTTTGATATAGTAACCTTTTGTCTTTATCTGTTTTTACTTTCACTATATCATCAAGGCTAATTCCATTTGCAAAAAAAGGAATACTATCTATCCTATAAATATCTGCATCTACTTTTTCTCCCCACAAAGTTTCTGAAGAAAAACCATGCCACTCTTCATGAAGAGGTACTACTATTTTATTTATCTGTTTTTCAGCCATTCTAAATACTCCTCGGTTGTCTTGTTTCCCTTTCGCCGATTGCATGTTCTACATGTATGTTGTCCATTATTGCAACTATTATTACCACCTCTTGATTTAGGTATAGCATGATCTATTTCAGAACTACTAGAACTTCCACCACTTTTTTGAGTTTTTTTGCCACAAAAGACACATCTGTGATTATCTCTATCTCTAATTTTATCTTTTGTTTTCGGCTTAAATGCTTTGCCTGCCCTGGTCCACCATATTCATCTTTTCTTGGCTTTGGTTTCACCCAAACTCTAATTTTCTTGACGATCCATTTTCCGGCAACCCATGCACCTCTTGTAATCCAAGCCCAATATTCTCCAGTAGGATCCACCAAATCCACTGGATCGCTTAGCACATACCAATAAAGATTAATATCCCACCACCAAATAGTAGTGGGTCTTTTTGTTTGTTCCATATTGGAAGTATAGAACTGGTTAGGTTAAGACAAACCAATTAATTTTTCTATATCTATTTCTTTTGAAAAATCAACTGGAAAATAATCCATCAAAGATTTACTAATTTCTTTCAAATTGAGAACAATCTCTTTATTCTTTAATTTATATAAAAATTCTCTCTCTTGATATAAAGATTCTTTTGCATCAAGAAAGTCAAGCCATTGTAAAATATAAAGAAGTATATATTTTTTTTCTTCATCGTTATAGTTATTCAAATTTACAATCACATCTTTTGCGGATAAAAAATCATTGACAGCTTGACTTATATTGTCTTGTTTGTAACTTAAAATAGCTGATAATAAATAACAATCTATTATTTCACTACTTTCTTTTCTAAAGTTTCTTCTTATATAGGCAAGAAGCTTGGCAGCCTCTTTATTTTTTCCTTTCTCAAGCAAACTGTGTACTTTCATAACTAGAAATGATACTTTAATCTTTTTAAAAAATGATAACATTTTCACTCACTTCCAATGACCAAATATTCTCAACATTATCTCAATTCCTCTTATAATCTTCTGTTTAAGCGTCTTTTTCTCGTTCCACCTTGGGAAAGGTGGAACGAGAAAAAGTGCTACTTAAAGTTACTGACACGGAATTTTGAACGGTCTCTTCTATTTACATAAAAGATTTAATTCATTAATTGATTTTTTATATTTATTTTTATAGATTCTGTTAAACTTATTTGAAATCTCATTATACTTCTTGCATAATCTAGTATGATTTATTGATATTGTTTGATTTTTTAAACTAACAGATTCTATTGATGTTAAATGAAACATAATATTGTGTTCTAAATTTTGTTTTATTACAGTTAGATTATGTTCATCCAAAGCTTTAAAAAGTTCAAAATCCCTTTCTAAACTTAACAAATTTGAGCTGATTGCATAAGACTGCAAGTCTTTATTTAAACCTTTTGCACCAAAATAAAAATAAAAAATAAAAAAAACTTGTATTGCGAATAATGCAATACAAAAAATATTTATTCTGTTTCGCATGTTTTTTCCTTGCAAATTGGTATTTTTTTAATTTGGATTTGACATAAATCATATGCATCTTTCCAAACGGAAGCACATACGGTACTTTTTGTTGGACTGGGATATGTTTTATTGCAATAATCAAATGCCCTTTCAGCATAATCAGTACATTTTTCTTCAGTTTTTTTACAAATTATTTCATTTCTACTCTCAGCAGGATCTTTTTTTGGGGTACATTAGTATGGTCCTAACTGTGGTGCCCAATCAAACCAACAGTCATATAGCCCCAACGGATCCACCAAATCCACCGGATCTCCAAGCACATACCCATAAAGATTACTATCCCCACCATCAAATAGCAGTGGGTCTTTTGCACTCCATTTGCCGGTGAATGGATCATACTCTCTATATCCAAAGTGTACTAGCTTGGTATCGCTATCATACAACCCACCTGCAAACCCAAACGGCACTTTTAGATTTGGGTTGCTATCAGTTAGTATATTACCATAACTATCGTAAGTTATCACTTTTATGATGTTGTGGTAAGTTCAGCACTCGTATGTATTCCCACATATAATGCAGGAACGAGAAAGAAACAATATAGAACGAATCAATTATTTGTTTCGAATTTTATGATAAAGTATGTTTGCTAAAAGCCAATGAATACCACCTGTATCTAAAAAAGCAAATAAACTTATAATATAAAAAACAAGTTTGTTTTTGATAAAAAATAAACTTATAAAAAGAAGGAAAGAACCAAAAATAGGGATACCTGAACCTATTTTCTTTTTTGCTAAAAAAGAGATATAAAAATTTATTACTGAAAGCATAATACCAACAGTAATAATTGTAAATAAAATAAAATACATAATTTAATCCTCAACCTAATTCTACGGTCTATATATTCTTCTGCTCGTTCCACCTTTCCCAAGGTGGAACGAGAAAACGAGTTAAGTTATTTAGTGCATATATCAATACTTCCATTCTCATCTACATAATAACAATCGCTGTTAGTCCACATTCCCATATAGCCGTGTAATTTTTCTCCATATGTCATTATATCCATAGAATCTGTTTTCGTTTTGATTAAGATAGAAGTTGTAATATAAACTTTACATATATCATCTTCTTCTTTATAAACTATTTTTCCATC
>CAZKWE010000068.1:0-14619 GCA_964556545.1 uncultured Campylobacteraceae bacterium
ACACAAACAAAAATAAAATCTATGATTGTTTCTCTCGCCGACAGGCGTAGCATAAGTTTTACCCCACAAAATTTTAAAATTTTGTGGGGACCCCAAAGTGATAGGAATTTTTGCTGGAATTCATTTCCGGCAAAAAGGAGATTTTAAAATGAAATATGCAAAAAATGTAACGGAGCTAATCGGTAAAACTCCGCTAATACTGCTTAGAGAGATAAGTGCAAAAACAGGTTCAACGGTTTTAGGCAAATGTGAATTTTTAAATCCCACCCATTCGGTTAAAGATAGAATAGGTGCAAATATGATAAAAGAAGCATTGCAAAATAAACTCATCGAAAAAGATACAACAGTTATAGAGCCTACAAGCGGCAATACGGGGATTGCTCTGGCTTCAGTATGTGCAAGTCTGGGTATAAAACTCATACTGACTATGCCAAGTTCTATGAGTACGGAAAGAAGAAAACTTTTAAAAGGTTTGGGTGCAAAATTGGTACTTACAAAGTCCGAACTTGGAATGAAAGGTGCTATAGATAAAGCTTTCGAATTATCAAAAGATATTGAAAAAAGTTTTATACCAAGTCAATTCAACAATGATGCAAATCCGGATATTCATAGAAAAACAACTGCCCGGGAAATTTGGCATGATACCATGGGCAAGATAGATATATTTATTGCGGCAGTCGGGACAGGTGGAACAATAACCGGATGTGCAGAAGCTTTAAAAGAATACAATAAAAATTTACAAGTTATTGCCGTAGAACCCGAAGCATCTGCTATCTTATCAGGGGGCAAACCGGGGAGCCATAAAATTCAGGGTATTGGAGCAGGTTTTATCCCTGAAGTTTTAAATACAAAAATATATAATGAAGTCATAGAAGTTGAAGATAATAAAGCGATTTTAACAGCAAGAGAGATTGCCAAAAATGAGGGATTGCTTGTAGGAATATCCTCAGGAGCAAATATATATGCCGCTTACCAAATAGCCAAAAGAAAAGAAAACAGAGGAAAAGTTATAGTAGCCATTCTTTGCGATACAGGCGAAAGATATCTAAGTAGCGGATTATATGATTATTAATGAGTAAACAATCTTACAAAAATTTATGAAATATACTTGACAAACATAGTATCAACTTGGTATAATTACATAAAATTTTTGTAGGAGGTGTAAAATGCTATTAACAAAATTTGATCCTTTTGCTGAAATTAGAGATCTTGAAAGAAGACTTTTGGGAGCAGTAGATGTTCCTGCTGTTAAAAATGATAAAGAAGGTGTCAATGCTTTTGTTCCGACTGTCAATACAAGAGAAGATGATAAAGCTTATATAGTTGAAGTTGATCTTCCGGGAATTGATAAAAAAGATATAAAAGTCAATATAGATCCTGAAAACAGAACTCTAAGTATCTCTGGTGAGAGAAAATTTAAAAATGAGGTTAAAAAAGAGGATTATTACAAGATTGAATCAAGCTATGGAAAATTTATGAGAACTTTTTCATTGCCTGAAAATGTTGATGTGGACAAAATTGATGCCAAAAATGAAAACGGTGTATTAAATATCACTATTCCGAAAGTAAAACAAGAAGCTAAAGAAGTAAAAGAGATAGCAGTCAAATAGTAGGAAGGTAGTTTTCCCTTCCTACTTGTTCATATATGCTGAAAAGACTTTTTTAAGAAGTGAGGCAGAGTAAGCAGTAGGATTTTTTCTTATTTTGCTCTCTTCTTGTGCTATCATATAAAATAAACCTTCTATGCTTTTTTTGGTGACATACTCATCTAAACTTTTTTCACTTAAATTTATCATATATTTTTTTGCTCCGGTTTGTTTTGCTATATTTATAACACTACTTAAAATTGAGTTTGTATTGGTGCCTATATCTACTTTTGGCATATATTTTTTGTAATAATTTTTAAAAGAGCCATAATATTGCATAACATTTATATTTCTTATGCTGTTTTTTACAATCGGGTAAATCTTATCATATATAAGTTTACTGTCTTTTTCTTTAAAAAAATCGGTTATACTCCCATCTCTGCCTCTTAATAGTTTTGTTGCGTCTTTTATGCTAAGGTTTTTTATACTGTTTTGAAATATTTCATATGTTTGAGGAACTGCTTTTTCAGCAGCATGGTTTATGGCAGCCTCAAAATTATCCACATATTTTTTTCCTCCATATTTTCTAACTATATTTGCCGCTTTTTGCAAAGATGAAGGCAAGGGTATCTTTACTTTTGGATTGGATAAAAAACCGTTTTGCTTTGATAGGTTTGATATGGCATATTTTGTGCCTGTTTCTAAAGCTTCTTTGATGGCATTTACTTTTTGAGTTGAAGTGATAGATGATTTTGTTGATGTATCGGTAAAACTTTGCAATAGACTTGTCCAGTTTGCATAAGCAAAAACAGTTAGCAAGGTTATTAATATTATTTTTCTCATTCTTTGTCTCTGCTTAAAATATAAGGATTTCTTTGGGCGGTAGGCATAATGAGTGCATGTTGGATATTGACATGTTCGGGTACATTTAGTATATAAATAATAAGATAAGCTATATCTTCAGCATTTAAGGGTTTATATCCTTCGTAAACTTTTTTTGCTTTTTTTTCATCGCCTTTAAATCTAATATTTGAAAAATTTGTTTCAACTGCTCCCGGCTCAACACAAGATACTCTGATATTTGTTCCGGCAAAGTCAATATTTAGAGTATCGCTAAGCATTCCAACTGCAGCTTTGGTAGCACAATATACATTACCTTTCGGATATCCCATGATGCCTGCAATACTTCCTATATTTACTATATGCCCCTTATCTCTTTTTTTCATTGCAGGAGCGATAGTTCTTGTTACATATAAAAGTCCCTTTATATTTGTATCTATCATTTTTTCCCAGTCATCTATATCCGCTTCGTCAAAATTATCAAATCCTACAGCAAGCCCCGCACTGTTTATAAGTATATCTATATCATATTTTTTGATAAGATTGCTTACTTCTTCAATAGTGCTTTTTTTATCTCTTATATCAAAACAGACAGTATCTATAGTATTGTAATCTCTTTGGAGTTTTGTTTTTAATGTTTGTAGTTTCTTATCATCTCTTCCGTGGAGTATGACATTTACTCCCATTTGGGCAAGCATTTTTGCAACTGCTTCGCCAATGCCTGAAGTTGCACCGGTAACCAAGGCATATTTTCCTTTTAAGTTGTTCATAGTCTTTCTCCTAAAGCAAATCCAAAATATAAAATTCGGATTTAAAGTTTATAGGCAGGGCAAATGAAAGGTTATTTCATTTGCCGCAAGTTGAATTTATTTGTTTCTTTCTTTTTGAAGATAATCATATCTTGGAAAAGCAAAGATAGTTTTTCTGTATACTACTATCTTTTTAGGATCATCAACAGCATATGCTTTGATAATAATCGGGATAGTTACATCTTTCGTGCTGTTTTTGGCCAATAATTTATCTGTGGCAAGAACAACAATCTTTTTAATCTTTTTGCCCGCATTCAAAGGAAAAGGTTTTTTAGGTCTTTGAATATATATCTCTTTAAAAGGTGTCTTATCCTGCTTTAATATTTCAAAATAATACTCATGCTTTTTGTTTTGTGTATTTTGAAAGAGCATTACATAGGCATTTTGCACGGTTTTTCCATGATTTTCTATGGTATATAGTTCAGCAGTTCTATTGATATTTAAAAGCATATACTCTTTTGTCGTACTCATTAGAAATAAAGCTACAAGTGCAATAGTAAGAGCAACTCCGTAAGCTACAGTTCTAAATCTCAAAAATTTTGGTCTTCTGTGTTCTTTTACAGCCGAGATAGAGTTCCATTCTATAAGTGATGGTTTTCCAAGAGCCCCCATAACTTTGGTACAGGCATCAGCACATTCAAGACAGTTTATACACTCAAGCTGGGTTCCTTTTCTTATGTCTATGTGTGTAGGACAGACTCTAACACAGGCTTCACAATATGTACATTCTGCATTAGGCTCAAGTGCAAGCAACTCTTTTTTGTTTTTTACAAGTTTATTATCCAGTGCAACTCCGCTTTGCGGGTCATGTTCATATATGATACCGCCTCTACTTTCGTCATAAACAGCCTGTATGGTTTCTTCATCATACATAACGGATTGAACTCTGGCATAAGGACATACATATATACAAAAATCTTCCTTGAGTCTTGTTATGTCGTATATCAAAAAAGCTGCTATTCCAAAAACAAATCCAAGCATAACCATATGACCGGCCGGATCTTGCAAGTATTTGAAAAAATCCTCAGGCGGAACAAAATACCACATAAAATCTGCCCCGGCAATAACAGCAAGAACAGACCAGATTAAAATTGCAATTATTTTCTTTCCGGTAGTTCCAGGTTTATCGGGGGATTGTTTGTTTTGTATACTTTTTCTTATGTGAAGAAGTTTTGTTTTTATCAAGTCTCTGTAGATAACTCTAAATATTGTCTGTGGGCATGTCCAGCCACACCATACTCTTCCTCCGAGTGTTGTCATAAAGAAAATACCCAAAAAAAGCATAATCAGTAAAAATGGCATCAGATATAACTCTTGCATATCAAATTTTACAAAGAACAGATGCACCTTCATATGGTCAAAATTCAGTAAAAAGAAGTGATTTCCATTTACTCGTATCCAAGGCAGTGCAAGTGATACTATGGTTGCCAAGATATAAAAATAATATCTTTTGTATCTATAGATATGCTTTTTAAAACCATCTTTGCCCATTGTATATCCTTTTATTAATATTATCATAAGTATAACTTATAATATTTATAACAATATCACATTTTTGTCATTTGTAATGATATTATTATATTACTTAAATGTCAATAGGTTGTACGATAAGATAGATAAAACTGTCCGTATCTTTTTTGCAATTTTGTTTTGCATTTATATATTTGCTATAATACCGACAAAGTTAAGCTTTTAGAGATGACCTTAAAATTAAAAGATTTAAAATGATACTGAATGTTTTTCCTACAAGCAGAAGTATTAGAAAACTTTATGATAAGTTTTCTAATGAATTTTTGCCAAAAAGTATTACTATGGACGAATTTGAAAAAAGATCCGTTATAGTAAAAAATATGGCTTTGGCAGATAATGATAAAAGAATCCTGCTTTTAAAAAAAGCTGCTTTATTCAAGAGTTTTGAAGAATTGAAAATTCCAAAGGATTATCTTTCATTTTTAAAGTCAAGCAAGTTTTTATTTGGTTTTTTGGAAGAACTTGCATTGGAATTTGTAAATATTGATGATATAAACAGTGCCGATACATATGCAGAGTATGAAAAGCATCTTAAAATACTGAAAATTTTACTTAAGAATTATAAAAATATTTTAAAAAAAGAAAAGTATTATGACAAAATTACACTGCCTTGTCTTTATGAGTTAAACACAAAATATTTGAAAAGATTTTCCAAAATAGTTGTATATTTAGATGGTTATTTAAATAATTATGAGATGGAATTGCTTGGCAAAATTTCTAAAACAGTTCCTCTTGAGATAGTTTATCAAACAAATATTTTCTCAGAAAAAATGATAAAAAAATTTCATAATTTGGGAATTGAACTTGAAATTAACAAGTTGTATCATTTGAATTTTTCAGAAAAAAAAGTTTTAAAATGCGAAAGTAAATCTTTTTTTGTAAAGGAAATTAATTTTTACGAAGTATCAAATAAGCTTTTACAGATAGGATATGTCAAAAAAAAGATATATGATTTTTTAAAAGAGGGTATAAAGCCCGAAAAAGTCGCAGTAATAACCCCTGATGAAAAGTTTGCAGAACTGATTGAAAAATTTGATACTCAAAATATTTTTAATTTTGCTACAGGATATTCATATGATAAAAGCAGTATTTATAAAAGAGTACAATCAGTTTATAGTTATTTTGAGGATAAAAATTATGAAAACAGATACAGAATAAAAAGGTATTTTAAAAATTATGAAGAATTTGATGAATATCTGTTTAAAAAATTTAACGAAGTTAATTTTTATGAATTTATGATGAAGTTTGTTTTTGATACTGATAAGAGTGAAGAGATATCTATATTTAAAAATGAGCTTTTTAAGTTTAAAAGGGTAGAAAATGAGTTTCAAAACAGCTCTTTGAAAGAGGCAATATATCTTTTTTTATCAAGACTTAAAGAGAATAGACTTGATGATAAAAGCGGAGGCAAAATAACCGTAATGGGGGTTCTTGAGAGTCGGCTTATGAAATATGACGGAGTCATAGTGGTAGACTTCAATGAAGATACGGTACCCAAAAAAAGCTCCAAAGATATATTTTTAAACACAAGTATCAGAAAACATACAGGATTGCCGACTATCGCCGACAGAGAGAATTTGCAAAAAAATTACTACTATAAACTTTTTTTAAATGCTAAAAAAGTAGCGATTTGTGCGGTATTAAATGAAAATGAAAAACCTTCAAAATTTTTAGATGAATTAAATATAAAAAAGATAAAAAAAGATGAGTTTGAAGAAAGCTTTTTGAAAAAAATAGTGCTAAAAAACAGCAAGTCGTTCAATCGCGAATTTGATAATGACTTAAAATTGGAATATGATTTTAAAAATTTTACCTTTTCGGCCACCTCTTTTAAAATTTTTTTAGAGTGCAAAAGAAGATTTTATTATCAATACATTAAAAAAATAAATGAAGAAAAAATTCCTTCGATTGATGCGGATGAAAAAACCATAGGGGAAAAAATTCATTATGCCCTTAAAGAATTGTATCAAAGATATGGAATGTTTCAAAATAAAAAAGAGTTGCAAGAGAAACTTTTTTCACTATTGAGCAATGAAAAGGAGCAAATTCTTGCTTTTAAACTTGATATTTGGAAAGAGAAACTTAAAAATTTTATAAATAATGAGATAAAAAGATTTGAAGAAGGATATAGATTTTACAAAGCGGAAATGAGTTTAAGCGGTAAAATAGAAGGCATCAGCATCAAAGGGATAATCGACAGAGTGGATAAAAAAGACAATTCGTTCGTATTGCTTGATTATAAGAGCGGAAAAATTGACATAACAACCCTAAGAAATATAGAAAAAACTACCAATTTTCAAATGGAGTTTTACTATATTTTATTTTTGGAAAATATCCGTAAAGATATTTGTGAAGCCGGATTTTATGATTTGGGCAGGGGAGTGATTGTCAAAGAGGATTTGCTTGAAGAAAAAGTAAAGCTTTTAAAGGAAAAATTTAAACAATTGCATCAAAAAGAGCATAATTTTTCTATGAGTGAAGATACAAAAAGATGCAGATACTGTCCTTATGTTATGCTCTGCGGAAGGGATGAGACTTGAGGAGAATAGAAAAATTTGTAGCCTATGAAGCAAGTGCGGGAAGCGGTAAAACCTTTGCTTTGACTTTAAGATATATATCTTTGCTTTTTCTTGGAAATGAGCCAAATAAAATCCTGACATTGACTTTTACCAATAAAGCTTCAAATGAAATGAAAACAAGGATACAAAATACACTTAAAAATTTAGACAACCCTAAATATGCTTCGGAGCTTTCAGAACTTTGTAAAATATTAAATTTGGACAAAGAGACTGTTTTAGAAAGAAAAGACAAAATTTATCAAAAATTTTTAAAACAGGATAATTATATACTTACTATTGATAAATTTTGTACTATGATTTTAAGAAAATTTGCCTTTTATACGGGCTTAATGCCGGATTTTACCATAGAGCAAAAAAAGAGTTTTGATCTTATAATACTGCATTTTATAAAATCTCTTCAAAATAACGGAGTATATGAGGATTTTATAAGATTTACCGTTTTTGAAGATAAAAAGCTAAATACCGTTTTTGAAATACTTAATTATTTTTACGAGAAGTTTTTTGTATTGCCCGAGGGTAAAGATAGAAAAAACTTTGATAAAAAGGTGATTGTAAAAACCTACAATGTTTTAAAAGAAAAAATTCTGAAGTGCGATAATCTTTCTCAAAGAGGAAGAAAATCACTGCAAATCCAAAATATAGATGATATATATAAAAAAAACTGGTTGTGTAAAGATTCACTTGGAGAATATAGTGATTTTAAAAAATGTTATCATTTGTCATGGAACGGTGAGTTTGAAAAACTGAAAAATGAGTTAAGGGATTATTTTTTATATAGAGAATCAGAATATATCAACAATCTTATAAAGTTTTTTAAACTGTACAAAGAGATAAATTTTAGTATTAAAAAAGCATTGAATGATTTGGGATTTGTGGATATTTCAAACTTTACATACGAAATTCTAAACAGTAAAATTGATAGAGATTTTTTTTATTTTAGACTTGATGCAAAGTTTGAACATTTACTTCTTGACGAATTTCAAGATACGAGTACATTGCAATTTGAAATATTAAAACCGTTGTTTGATGAGATAGTTGCCGGCAATGGAACAAGTCAAGAAAGAACCATTTTTTATGTCGGTGATGCAAAGCAGTCTATTTATAGGTTTAGAGGAGGAAGTAAAGAGCTTTTTTATGAAGTTGCCAAACGCTACGGTTTGAGTGTAAAAAGACTCAATGTTAATTATCGAAGCAAAAAAGAGATAGTGGAATTTGTCAACAAAACTTTTAAAGATATTATGAAAGGTTATTTCCCCCAAACTGCAAATGATAAAAAAGGCGGAGGATATGTTGAAGTTGTAAAAAATAATGAAATAACCAAAGTTGTTGTCAAAACCGTATCAAAACTTATAAATTTAGGAATCAAAGAAGATGATATAGCAATTTTAACATATACCAATGATGATGCTTTTGTAGTGGAAGAAGAGTTGAAAAAGAGCATAAAAGATATAAAGGTTTCGACTCAGACAAACAGTATGCTTGTGTCAAATCATCAGGTAAAGATAGTTTTGGAATGTATGAAGTATGTCTATTTTCAAAAGAAGTTTTATCTTTTCAATCTCCTGTCTCTGCTTGGAAAAGAACTTGATGAAAGTATAGAATTTGATGGACTCTCAAAAGATATGGAGCCTTTGGATTTTGCATGTGAGTGTATTGAAAAGTTTGCATTAAATAGTGATGCGATATTGGATTTTTTAAATGAGTTAAAAAATTATAGTGATTTGGAAAGTTTGCTTTTTAAAATAGACGAATTCAATACCCAAATCCCGCAAAAAAATATAAAAGGCTTAAGAATACTGACAATTCACAAGTCAAAAGGATTGGAATTTAGGCATTTGATAGTGTGTGATAGATTGAAAAGAAAAAACAGTGACAAAAAATCATTTATAATTTCATACGAAGAGCTAAAGCCCAAAGAGTTGTTTTTAAAAGTAAAAAACAGAGAATGTATAGACTTTGAGTATAGAAAAGTTTTGGAAAAAGAAAAAAGACTTCAATTTGAAGATGAATTAAACGCCCAGTATGTAGCATTTACAAGAGCAAAAGAATCACTGTTTGTTATCGAAAAAGAAAAAAATTCAGCATTTTCAAATTTAGATTTAAAAGAGGAGATATTTGGAAGATTTCCAAAATCAATCAATCAAAAAAGTACGGTAAAAAAGAAAATTTTCAATTATAAAGAGCCAAGTGTCGGCAAACAGCAAAATACGATAGCGCTTGCAAATGAAGACAAGAATGAAAAAGAGAGTGATTTTGAAGCTGTTAATTTCGGACTCGCTACTCACTATATGCTTGAAATGTTAGATGGATTTGATACCAAATCAATGGATATCGCATATGAGGCGATGAAAAACAGATATCTTGATTTGCTTGATAAGCAAAAAATGGAAGATATCAAAAAAAGAGTGGAAAAACTTTTACAAAACAGTAAATTTCATAAACTTATAGATTCGTCTGTATTTTATAAAGAATTGCCTGTTGTTTTTGATGGAGATTTTAAACAGATAGATTTGCTTGTAGAAAATGACACGGAGATTAAAATCATTGATTATAAAACTTCAAGGTTTGTTCAGATGGAACATATAAAACAAGTAAGAGAATATATGAATATCGTAAAAGAGATAAAAGATAAAAAAACAAGCGGATATCTTTGTTATCTTCGATTTGATAAAACAGAATTGATAAAGGTGGAAGATGGGTAAAGAATATGATGTTTTGGTGGTTGTTGAGGTAAAAGATATGGAAGATAAAGCCGCATTTGACAAGTATTTGAAAAAAGAGGGTTTTACGGAGATAAAAGATGAACCGTATGCCTATAAAGGAGTTAGTTCAACCCCTCTTTTCAATACCAGAGCATTTTTGGAGGATACTTTTAAAAAAGCTCTTAAAAAAGCAAAAAATTTTGATGAATTCAAAATGGTGGTTCAACTCGGAGAAAATCCTCTTGAGATTTATAAGTACGACAAAGAGAAAAGAAGTTTTTAAGATAGGGTTGAAAATATTTTGATATAATTAATCAAAAAGAGTATAAGGAAGATTTTGAAGATAAAAAACATACTTATATTTATATTGTTGACATTTTATACTTTTTTATATGCCGATGAAAGCTTGAAAGTTCCAGTTGTAGTTCCTTTGCAGTGGCTTAAAAACCATTATAACGATTCTCGCCTTGTAATTATAGATGTGAGAAAAAGAGAGTTGTATAAAAAAGGCCATTTAAAACATGCTGTAAATATTCCTGCCTTTGAAGACTTGTTTGATAAAAATTATATGATACCTAAATTATCTTTTTTAAAAGAACTTTTTAGCAATGCTGGTATAGATAACAATAGTGCCGTGGTAGTATATGGCGGGAAAGTACCTATATGGGCAGCAAGATTTTATTGGATTGGTGAAGTTTTGGGACTTGATAATGTAGGAATTTTAAAAGTTAGTTATGGCAACTGGAAAAAAGGAGAATTGCCCGTAAGCACTAAGATTTTTAAGCCAAAAAAGAAAAATTTTGTTCCGAAAATTGATAATTCTAAAATGGAAACAGAGTTGAGTACATTGGTTTCAATAGGTAAAAAAATTATTATAGATGGAAGACCAAAATCTTTTTATATGGGGCTAAAATCTCATGCCAAAAGATTCGGTCACATTCCAACCGCTATAAATTATCCGGGTTCGCTCACTTATATGTCACAAACAAAAGGTTCTACCGTCAAAACATTTAAAGAGTTGGCTAAACTATATAAAAATTTACCAAAAAATAAAAAAATTATTTTATATTGTGAAGATGGTGCCGATGCTGCTATGAATTTTTTGATTTTGCAAAAACTCGGATATAAAGTTTCCGTATATGACGGATCCTGGCTTGAATGGGGCAACAATCCGAATCTTCCATATGTAAATCCTTCCAAAAAACATTAGATTTGGTATGAAAAGTTTAAATTATAAAGGCTCAATTCTAAGAAAACTTATCAGGATAATACTATCCATAACCATACTTGTAACACTCATAGGATATATAATATTTGTATCATGGTATTTTAATTCTCAGGAAAATAGAAATATCTCTCTGTCTAAAACTATCAGCCAAGTAATTTCTCAGGATTTGGCAAAACTTATATGGTTAAATGATGTATCGGTTGCTACTGATATAACCTCAAAACTCAAATCTTTTCCATCAGTTTTATCAGTAATTTTATACAAAAAAAACGGCGAACCCATATATCAATACTCCAAAACAGGAAAAAATTTAAAGATACCGCCTTTAAATAAAATAAAAAGTAAAAATTTTGAAAAAACAGAAAATATGGTAAAAATATATAACAAAGTAAAATATAAGGGTAATGATTTGGGTTATATATATATTGCCATAAAAACTAAAACATTAAAAGAGATTTTGCAAGATGATATGCCTTTTTTTGTATTTTCTTTTCTGCTTCTTGTAATATTATCCTTTTTATTGGCAAAATATTATGCAAGTGAATTTACCAAACCCGTACTGAAGCTTGTAAAATTTTTAGAAAATATCAAAGTTGATTCTATTGGCAAAAAGATTGAGATAGATGAGTATAATGAGTTTGGCAAATTGTATCATGAAGTTAACTCCATGCTTGAAGATATAGGAAATTTTATAAAAAACCAACAAATTGCATCAGTTGCATTTGAGATACATATCCCGATGATGGTTACAAACTCAAGAAAAAGAGTTCTTAAAATAAATAAATCATACAGTAAAGTTACAGGCTATTTGCCAAAGGATGTAATAGGTCATTTGCCACCATTTTTTAAATATTTAAGAAAAAATAAAATATTATGCAAGGAGATTAAAAATTCTTTGGATAATAATAATTTTTGGATTGGAGAAGTAGAAAATATTAAAAAAAATGGAGAAAAATTTATAGAAAATTTAAGTATCCAAAAGGTTTTAAATGAAAAAAAGGAGATAACTCATTATGTTATCTCCTTTGTTGATATCACGGCACAAAAAAATGCGGAAGAAAAGGTTAAATTTTTGATGGAGTACGATCCGTTAACCGGTTTTGCAAATAAAGAACTGTTTTTATCAAATCTTCAATATATGATAGATCATAAAAAAGATAATGAATGGCATATTTTATTTTGTCTTGATATAAAAGAATTTAAACTTATCAGTGATGTTTACGGATATGAGATCGGGGATTTGCTGTTAAAAGATATTGCAGACAGACTTAGGCAAAAATTTAAAGATAGCAATTTTATGGCCAAAATCGGAATAGATGAGTTTGTTATATGTTATTTTTTAAATGAAGGCAAATATGATATTTTTAAAGAGAGTAGATTGATAGCTGAATATTTATATACAGTTTTATCAAAACCTTTTAAAATAAAAAACAAGATATTGCATATTGATATCAGAATCGGTATAAATATATCTAATTTCCAAGATACAAATGCTGATAAAATATTGAAACAGGCAGATTCAGCTCTTCAAACTGCCAAGAGAAAAGATAAAAAAATAGCCTTTTTTGATGAAAGAATTGAAAAAGAGTTACAAAAACATTTAGATATCTTTGTTGAGCTCCAATCCGCAATCAAGAAAAATCAGTTTAAGCTATATTATCAACTTCAATATAAAGATAACGGAGATATTTATGGAGCAGAAGCACTTATAAGATGCTTTTATCCCGGAAAAGGAGTTATATCTCCTGTTGAATTTATACCGATTGCCGAAAAAACCGATCTGATTTTAAAGATAGGGAATTGGGTTCTTGAAGAGAGTTTAAGACAGCTTGAAATATGGCAAAATAATGATAAAACTTCCCATTTTGTTTTATCTGTCAATGTAAGTGCCAAACAGTTAGAACAAGAAGATTTTATCGATTTTATCAAGATTCTTCTCAAAAAATATCAAATTGATACAAGATATTTTAAAATAGAGCTTTTAGAATCAATTTTGATAGAAAATTTTGATGAAATGGCAGAAAAAATGAGAGAACTTCAAAAACTTGGCATCAAACTATCTATAGATGATTTCGGTACGGGATTTTCATCGCTTCAATATTTGAAAAATCTGCCGGTAAATCAGCTAAAGATAGACCAATCATTTATAATAGATATGTTAAATAGCAAGAAAAATAGAGCAATAGTAAAGAGTATATTTTCTCTTGGAGAAGCTTTTGGGTATGAAGTAGTGGCGGAGGGAGTTGAGACAGAAAAGCATTATAAGGTTTTAAAAGATATGGGATGTAAATATTATCAGGGTTATTTTTTTGCAAAACCAAAAGATATAAGCAAAATCAATAAAATTTTAGAAAAATTATAATGAATTTTTTTTATATCATATCAAAACTTTTTAACTATCTTTTTCTCCCTCCCGGTGTCTTTATCATTATACTGCTTTGTGCCTCTTTTTTTGTAAAAAAATTTAAATGGTTTTTTATAATTTGTGCATTTGTATTTTATCTTTTAAGCAATACTTTTATATCTGATTTGCTGTTATATCCTTTGGAAAGCCCTTATATCAAACAAAACCAAATTTTTAAAAAAGCAGATGCTGTTGTTGTTTTGGGCGGAGGAAAGATAAAAGGCTCACCAAATCTTCCTTTATCGCAAAGTGCTTTCAAAAGAGCGGTATGGGGTTTAATGGTGGCAAAGCAAAAGAATATTTCTTTGATATTTACAGGAGGAGGAACTGATAAGAGCTACAGTGAAGCTGATGCTTTCAAAGAAACTTTCAAAGAGATTGTAAAATATTTGGATATAAAGTTTGATAAAAAAAAGATATTTGTTGAGGATAAAAGTTTAAATACAAATGAAAATGCAAAATACACAAAAAAGATATTGGTAAAACAAGGCAAAACAAAACCTACAATAATACTTGTAACTTCGGCATATCATATGAAAAGAGCAGTGCAAATATATGAAAAATTGGGTTTTACCGTTATACCTTCGGCTACAGATTTTTTGATAAGCAATTCAGCTTTTAATTTTTTGAAGCTGTTGCCAAATATGAATTCATTTTATAAAAGTTATATTGCTTTGCATGAATATTTCGGATTGCTTAGTCTTGCTATTGATTGAGGTTTCTTATGGTCGGGTACTTAAGATAGGAAAATAAATCCTATCTTAAGATTTTACCTTTAGGTTAGATACTTATAATATTTACTTCATTGAATTTTTAATGATATATGCAAGCAAAAGCGGTAAAAGAAGAAGATTTAAAAGATTTTTACTAAAATAGAAGACAGATAAATTTATCAGCTCATTTATAATCTGTGAAGCATTGTTGATATAAAAATTCATTGA
>CAZKWE010000069.1:0-12700 GCA_964556545.1 uncultured Campylobacteraceae bacterium
TATTTCTACAAAAATAGTAGATCAAGATTTTAATCTAACCGTCGCTTCCTTGGATGAGGAGAGAACAGGTTATCAAGATTTTAACGGAACAGTTTGTGCGAAAGTTGAAAATAACGAAACTAAACTGCTTTTTGAAAACGAGCATAGTAAAACAGCTTCATTTAGAATAGACAAAGCTGTAAAAGATACAAAAGTTTACCTGAGTTGGAAAAAAGATGCTGATGAAAACTGTCCTCTTTCAAATGAAGATAACTCAACAAATTCATCTGATAACTTTGCAATTCGTCCAGATAAGTTTAAGATAAGTATCAGCTCGGCACCAGTATATGCAGGAGAAGATTTCAACATATCATTTAAAGCTCTTGACATACATAATAACAATGCTGCGGATTATAACGAAACGAAAGACAGTTCATTTGTTATAGAATCAAATATAACAAAAGCCGGGTGTTTTCAGGGCAGTTTGAATGTGGATAACTTTGGTTTTAAAAACGGATTGGCAAATGATATAAATGCTACTTACTCCAATCTTGGAGATATCAATATAACTATCAGGGAAAAGCAAGGAAGTGAATTTGCCAAAATTGATACTGATGATACCAATGATACACAGCGATATATTGAATCTGTCTCGGCTATGATAGTGGTAAAACCTTATGATATAAATATCACAAATGTAATTTACAAAAACTCAACCGGAAAAAGTTGGCTTTATGATGCAAATGTACATGATATGAATGTAACCGTGAAAACTGTTGTAAAAGCATTTGCTAAAGACTCAGATTCTGCTTTGGTTGATTTTAATTCGACATGTTATGCAAAAGATATGAATATTTCATTTAGTTATGATACAAACTACAGCGATGCAAATCTCTCTCTTGATACTGATTTGATAGAAGGAGATGGGATTTATTATCAAGATATAAACAATATTTATATTGCACTCAAAAAATCTTTTTTTGTAAACGGTGAAGCAAATGCTTCTTATGCTTTTAATGTTAAAAGAGATTATAATCATTCTCTAAATCCGGTGAAAATAGGTTTAAAAGATATCAATATAACTACAACAGATATAAGTAAATATCAAAATGATGCCAACTCAACAGGCAATATCAATAGCAGTCAAAAAAGTATATTTTACTATGGAAAGATTTATACTCAGGATTTTCAAACAACTGAGCAAAACAGTACTGTGGGATTTTATATAGATATTTACTGTAACGGGTGTCAAGATAGTATAAACGGTTTTTTTCAGGATAGTTTGAACTGGTATCGAAACAGATATGACTGTAATGTAACAAAAGCTTCATATATAGCTATCAAACCAAAACAAAATTTGCTTCTTTCTTCACAGGATAAAAATAATATAACAATATCCAATGTAACAGATGCGAATTATGCAAAAGTTTATTTTGATATATCAAATTCAAAAGAGAGTTACGATACGGCTGTTCTTCATCTTTTGATACCAAAATGGTTATGGTATAATGACTATAAAGATTATAATGATAGCAATACAAGCAATTGTTCAACTCATCCGTGCATAGAGTACAAGCTGATAAAAAATACTACCAATAGTGTAAAAAGTGGAGTTTTTCAGGGTTCGGATATAGGGCACGAACAAAACAGAACCATTAAAAAAGTGGGAGTAAAGGTATATAAATAATGTATAAAAGAGAAGGTTTTACTTTGATTGAACTTATCTTTTCCATGGTCATCATAGCTTTGGTATTTACTGTTATTCCTAAAATTATATTTGCTTTTAACAAAAGTGACAGTTTTTCCATAAGAGAAGATGCTTTGTTTAACGGTGTATCTTTGTCTGCTATGATTTCAAGACTTCCATGGGATGAGAACAATACTTTACACAATGATATACTGCTTAGCAACAGTACAAATACCCTTTTTGACTGCAATACAACCTCTCACTACAGAATAGGAGGCTTTATCGGTTCAAGAAACTGTGAAAACAATCTTAGTGCAAGTACGATATCAAGCGATGGACAAAGTGATATAGTTTATTTCAATGATTTTGATGATTTTAATGATATAAATATAAGTGCAAAATTAAATGGAGATACTCTTTATATACTTTCAAACAGAGTTTTTTATGCTTTAGATGACAATACTGTTTTTAAGTATAACTATTCTAACAGAAGTGTTACTATAGATCTTAGTGAAGCAAATGAAACAAATCATACAACCAATTTGAAAATGTTGAAAATGGATGTATTGTATAGTGGAAAAAGAGGACCTCGAAGGAAAATTTCAAATTTTTACTATATTTCATCAAATATAGGACAAATTCTAATCAAGAAGAAAAGTTGGTAAAGGATATGAAAAAAGCTTTTACTCTTATAGAAATGATAATTGTTATAGTAATTGCGGGAATTCTTGCAACCGGAACTTTTATAGCCTTGAAAGAGATATATCTAAGAACTGCAAAATCAAAAGCTATCAGTGAACTTTCTCAAACTTCACAGTTAGTCAGCTCCGAAGTAGCTTCTTTGCTTTATGATAGAGTGCCTTCATCGGTCATAGGGTACAATTCCTTAGACGCCACATATCAGTCGATTTATGATATAAACAAAACTTACAATATCTTAGAGTGGATAGGTGTGGCAAAAGAGTCTTTTTTGCATAGAGATTACAGCTCTTTTGTGGATATGAATGCTTCACATCCGCTAACAGATACTCTTAAATCTCCTGATACCAATATCTCATCCATTGCAAATACTATACAAAAAAAGTTTGACACAACTCAAAATGTATATGACAATGATATTGTTGCTCTTATCTTTTCGGGGTCGTTTGACAGAGGTTCTTTGGTGGAAAATAGTGATTTTAACAACTCTTTTGGATGGCATGGCGGAAATGCAAAACTTATATACAAGATAAAATCTTCCTCAAGCGGTAATTTGATAAAATTAAAATCTCATCCAAATGAAATATATGAAAAGTATTATTTGGTTGATAGTGCATATGCGATAGCAAGAGGAGAGGATTTGAACAAAAGTCTTATCCAAAACAACTGTGGCTTTGATCTAAGTGGTATAAGCAAGAGTGATTTTAATTCTACAATGTTTTTGTTTTATGATTATAGACCGTGGAAAAAAGAGACATTTTGTGCAGACCCGAATATCCTTAACGGTGAAACAAGAGAAGGCAATGTTACTGTACTATCAACACAAACAGAAGGATTTAGAGTAGATATAATCAATAATAATGTACAATTTAATTTGACTCTTAAAAGAGTTATATCAAGTGATAAAAAACATAGTGTTGTCATATCAAAACAAAAGGTGATATTTTGAGAAAAGGTTTCGGGCTTATATATGCTCTTTTTGTTATAGTTTTGGTTGCGGGAGTTATCTCTCTTGCATTAAGATATGCCAAATCCTCAATAATAAAAACAACAAATATTTATGAAAAAGAGAGTGCGGAGCTTTTTTTAAACAGTGCGGTTGAATTGTCACTGCTTGCTATAAGCGGATATAAAAGAAACAGCACAAACAGATGCTTAAAAGATATAAATATCACATCAAACGATAAGAGATTTATAGCTAAAGTGCATATAAAGTGGTATTATTTAACAAGTGGCTCAAATGATGTACTCTATTGTTCTGATTTAACCCATCAGATAAGCACGGAAGAATCACATGCAATGGCAATGCTTGAGATAGAGGTTGACAGTAATGATACCAACCCTAAAAATACTATACCTCTTAGGATAATAAGAAGGACACTTCAAAGACCATGAAAAGTAATATAAAGTGTTTAATGTTTGATTTTAAATTGTCTCATAGAGGCTTTACTATGATTGAGCTTGTGTTGGTTATAATCATTATGGCTATACTTGTTAGCAGTGCCGTATCCTTTTTCCCTGATAGAAAATTAAACAATAATGCAAACTATCTTTCTCTTGAGATAAAAAGCAGGCAAGCAAATGCTATAAATTATGACCATTATAAGTTTGGCGATACCTTATGGAAAAAGCGGGATGCTTCAAGCAAGTATGATTTAACTTGTCTTGATTTGAATATATCAGGTCAAAGAAGAGTTTACGGCAAGGCAAATTTGGATATAACGGAGGAGCGAAAAAATATACCAAAACATTTTTTTCTCGATAAGAGTTTGCAGATCAATACCACAGGCTTACATGACCAAAATCAAACACTTTGTTTTGATAGCAGCGGCAGACCATACACTATGGAGCAAAAATTGCTTAGAAATATCATAGATATCAAAATGACTCTAAATAACAGGTCAAAAGATATTTTAATATATCCTATATCAGGTTATGTTATAATAAAGTAGAAATTACACAGAGGTGAAAATGTCTGAAAAAGAAGCAATAGTTTATATAGACCCATTTTCAAAATTTATCACAAAAGCCGGTAAAAACAGTTTTGAACAAACCAAGGTTGTAAAAAATTATTTTATAGGTTCAAGAGTCGGATATGAAGATGTTATAACTTATAGTTTTAAAGTTCATAAAAGTATATCCAAAGAGGATTTGGATATACAGGTAGAATTAAAACTGTATGAAGATGCGGGGCTTAAAACTGATAGAAAATACAAAATAAGCTATATCAAAAAAGAGCTTGATTATGAAGAATCATATATCATAGAAGTTTTTGCCATTGATATCGAAAATTCGAAAGAAGAACTTTCTTTTGTTTTTGAAAAAACAAAAAGACTGGACTTTTTGGCACTTCCCGGTCTTGTTTTTGAGACATTTTATAAAAATAAGATTTTATCTTCCAAAAAAGATATATTTATATATATTGGCGAAGATGAAGCATTTTTATCTATATACAAGGATGGAAAATATCTCTCGTCTTCCTCTTTAAATACCCTTTGCGGGATAGCCAAAGATATTACAAAAGCGATTTCAGAGCCTTTTAATGTACAAACTCTAAGAGAGATATTGAGCAAAAAAGGTTTGGATGCAAAAAGATATGATGATTCTGAAAAAGTTTTGTATGATGCTTTGTATGCGATATTTTCCGAAATATTTTACAAAATTAACAATATCGCAATGCACAATAGAAGCATTTTTGGTTTTGATGTAATAGAGAGGATATTTTTAAGTACAGTTGATGGCAGAATCAGAGGATTGAGAGAATTTATAAAGAGTATCGGCTTTGAAGAGAGCGAGCTTGGGGACTTAAATCTCTTTAAACAGAAAAATGAGCACAATTTTTTAGAATACATAACGGCTTCTTACATACTGCAAAAAAAAATTGATAAAGATAATAGTCTTAATTTAACTTTTGTTGAAAAAAGAAAGCCTTTTTACAAAACCAAAGCCGGCTGTCTTATACTTTTTACAATATTTTTAATTTTGGCTTTTAGTTCATGCCCTGCTTATCTTTTTTTTCAAAATAATTCATTATCAAAACAAAAAGATATCTTACAAAAAAGATATGACAAATTGCAAAATAAAACAAGAAATATAAAACAACAAATTGTACAAAGCAAACTTGATATAAAAAAGATAACAGATGCCATTAATTCCCAAAAAGAAAAATTATCCAATCTTGATAAAAGTATAGATGAATTGATACTTTTAACTTCAAGAGAAAAAAAGAGTTATAAAACCGTACTTTTGCTTGATAAATATCTAAAAAAATACCATCTTTCTTTAAGCGGATTTGAACAGAAAAAAAATAATCATATAGTTTTGGATATAATAGCCAGATATGACAAAAGAGATGATATAGCAAAATTTATGAAAGATTTGATAGAAAGCGGATTTGTAGAAGTTTCTACAAAAGAGATAAAATTAGATGAAAATTACTATATCAGTAAAATTGAGATAGAAAAATGAAAGAATTATATATAAAATTTGACAAATATTTGGAAAAACTGCCAAAAAGCCAACTTGTTATGCTGTATATGATTATTGTCTTTGCAGGTGCATCAGTTATCTACAATACCGTACCCGATATGCTCTCAAAAAATGATCTTTTAAAAGATGAGATAAGTACTTTGCAAAAAAACATACAAAGAAGTACGGCCTTTAGGCTAAAAAGAGCACTTGTTAACAATAAAAAGATTCTGTTTCAAAAAAAAGAAGAGTTTAGAAAATTAAAAGAGCAGACGACTTTAGTTCTTTCAAAACTTTATTCTTTGAAATTTGCCTTTTTTGATAAAAAAGAGTGGGTATCCACACTTGATAAAATACTTAAAAAATCTGTTGTATACAATATAGAGATAAAGTATGTTAAAAATAGTACTATAGATAAGCCTACACAAGATTTTTCTCTTGTAAAAAAGAAAAAACATATACAGATAGAGGCTATAGGCAGTTTTACAAATATACTCAAGTACCTAAGTTACATAGAAAGTCTGCCTGTACTTTTAAAGTTTGAAACCGTTAAATTTGATTTGATAGATGGCAAAGTAAAAACTTTGTTGGTATTTAACACATACGGGATTGGAATATGAGATATGTTATAATTGTGTTTGTATTTGTTATGGGAGTACGGGCATTTTCTCTAAAAGAGATAAATTCTAAAATTACTTTACTCAAAGAGAGCAAAAATTATGATTTTAAAGAGATAAAAGTTCCGTATGATCCTTTTTATAAGGCAGAAAAGCTTGTTCTTAAAAAAGAAAAAAATATCATCATAAGAAAAAAAATAAAACTCAGACTCATAACGGTACTTAACAATAAAGCATTTATCAATCATCGCTGGTACAAAAAAGATGATATTGTCTATGGTATGAAAATAATCAAAATATATCCTGATTATATTGTTTTGAAAAATAAAAACAAAAAAGTAGTTGTAAATATTGTACAAAACAAAAAAATTTTAAACATTGTGGAGAAACATAAATGAAAATAATAAGATTGATCATATTTATAAGCTTGTTTGCAACTTTGTCTCAGGCAGCATGTGAAAATAAACTTTTCTCATTTAGTGTGGGAAACTCCGTATCTTCGCAAATAACCATAAAAAATATCCTTGACAATATAGCAGACAGTTGCGGTATAAGTCTTATTTATCAAGATAGCAAAGCAAAAGAGAAAGTCAGCAAGCCCGTATCAAATTTAAATGTAAAAAATTATACTTTAGATGAATTGTTGCATCTGCTTTTGAGTGATAACAATCTTTTTTATGCTTTTGATAATAATATTTTAAAAATATCATACTTAAAAACCAAATCATTTTATATAGATTATGTTAGTTTTACAACCAGAAAAAGCTCAACCAATAAAGTGATAAAAACCGGCAGCGGAAACAGTGACAGCGGAAGCGACTCTACTACGATGGATTTTACTTCGGAGTTTAAATTTTGGAGTAAAATTCAAAACGAGATAAATTCGATCCTCAACAGGCAAAGTGAAGATGGTGAAACCCCAATGCCGCCTCTTGTCAATCAAGATGCCGGTATCGTTACCGTAACAGGAACGGTAAAAGAATTAAATGCTGTCGAAAAATATCTAAAAATCATAAGTCAAAGAATGCACAAGCAAATTCTTATAGAAGCAAAAATTATAGAAGTCCAGTTTAACAAAAACAGAACTACCGGTATTGACTGGAGTAAGTTTCAGCTTGGTTTAAATGGAAGTTCTAATGCCCTAAGATCAAGATCAGGAGGTATTTTGACAAATACTCTGAAAAAACCCGATTATCTTGTAGGATACAGTTTCACTATGAGCGGGCTTTTGGATTTTTTAAAAACACAAGGTGATGTCAAGATAGTATCCAATCCAAAGATAATGACACTCAATAACCAACCGGCAGTTATCAATGTGGGTACCGAAGTAAATTACAGATATGACAGCGGAAGCACAACCACTACTTCAAGCGGTGGAACAACAACAACACCTAACTATGAGACTGATTCGACATTTGTGGGTGTAACTTTAGATATTATACCGCAGGTAACAAAAGATAATTATATCATTTTAAAGATAAATCCGGTAGTAAGTGATATAGCTGACAGACATGTAGATGCAAACGGAGTGCCTTTTTTGGCCCCGGATATAAAAATAAAACAACTTTCGTCTTTGGTAATGGTCAAAGATAATGCCAAGATTCTTATAGGCGGACTTATCAGTAAAAAAGACGGTGTAACCGATACAAGCGTGCCCCTGCTTTCAAGTATTCCCATTATCGGAAATGCATTTAAAAGCAGTGCTAAAAATGATCAAGAAAGCGAGCTTATCATTGTGATAATTCCCCATATCGTCAACAACAGCATTACACCGACCATAAAAAAATATGAACAAGATAAAAGATTTAGGGATGAATTGAAATAATGAGGGATTTTGAGGGTGCAAAAAATCTTTTTAAGGATATTATAGATACCAGATATTATTTTGATAGCATAAGTGCGGAGGTAGGAAAAAATAAAATCCTTGAAGCCATAAAAGAGAAGAATGCCCCTTTGATATTTGTTATAGCCGATCCCGGAGAAGGGAAGAGCTATATACTAAAACTCACAAATGAACAGTTAAAGCAGAAACATTTGACTATATTTATAGACCACCCTTTTTTTGACAAAAGAGACCTTTTAAAGATGCTTTATGAGGCTAAAAATATACCTTTTGATCCCTCTGTCAACTTTAATGCTCTAAAAGAGGAGATAGTAAAAAAATATAAAGATACAAATCATACTATATTTTTAGATGAAGCCCAGCTTTTAAATGATGAACAGTTTGAGCTTATAAGAATACTAAGTGATACCAAAGTATTTCAATTTGTTTTGTCGATGCACAAAGAGGAGGGCTCGGCCATACTTCAAAAAAAACACTTCAAATCAAGAACAAAAGTTATAGTTTATCTCCAATCTCTAAGAGTTGATGAAATCAAACGATATATCGATAGTACTTTGCTTTTAAACGGATATGGCGATATATCACAATTATTTAAAAATACTCATATAAAATCAATTGCAAAATATACCAAAGGTAATTTCAGAATGATAAAAAAATATCTTTATACACTTATGGGATTGCTTGCATATGCAAAAAAAACAGGTATTGTAAAATATCAAAAAATAAATAATTGCCTGCTTGATATGAGTGCCTTGGATATAGGATTGATTGATGACAAACAGTAGATTTGAGGATTTGGAAAGAAGATGTAAAAAGATAAAAAACAGAAAAATTATCAAATTTGTCATATATATTATATTTTTATCAACTTTTGTAGTACTATTGTTTTATCTTGCGGGAAATAAATATCTTAAACAAGATAAAGTACCAAATGCAAAGAAAACAGTTTTAAATAATAAAAAGAAAATAATTTTGAATAATGTAAAGAAAACAATTTTGGATAATAAAAATAAAAAGAAGACAGTAAAAAACAGTAAAAAAGCAACTTTAAAATTAGAACCTGTCATAGAGTTGCCCAAAATTTTACCACAGAGGAAAATAACCAAACAAGCAAAATCCAAATCAAATAAATCAGTACAAAAACCAATTGTTGTACCTTCCAAAAAAGAGACAATTGAGAAAAAAGAGACACAAAAACCTGCTTTTAGGATTATTGCCAAAGATGCGAACAAAGAGACAATTCTTTTGAAAAATTACAGCATAAATAAGGATTTTTCTTCCGCTTTGAAACTTGCAGAATATTATTTTTGGCAAAAAAATTATAAAAAAGCTATTTACTGGTCAAAAAATGCCAATAAGCTTGATTCTGCAAAAGATGATTCGTGGATTATATATGCCAAATCAAAATATGCCCTTGGAGAAAAAGATGATGCGATTGAGTCATTGAAAACTTTTTTAAATATTTTTTATTCAAAAAGAGCAAATGAACTTTTAAAAAGATATCAAAAAGGACAAAAATAGTATGAAGTTTGTTTTACTGTTGTTGTCAATTACTTTTTTATTTGGCGGGAATTATAACGAAAAGGAGATATTGCACTACTACAGCCAGTCAAATTATAAAAAAGCTTGCAAAGAAGGAAAAAAAGTTTTAAATAAACTTGAAAATTCTTTTGTATCTGTTGTAGGAGATGCCTGTGCAAAAGCAGATGATATAAATACACTCGGTATTATAGTTAAAAAATTAAATAAAACAAAAAATGACAGAGCAAATGCATCATATTTTGCTACTTTGATTTTGCAAAAAAAACTGATATATCAGTTTATGAATGATGGTCTTGATATTTCAGGACTGGTTTTGCCAAAAACCGGACATATCCTTTCAAGAGTATTTGAGAAGTTGACACTTAAGAACTATAAACGGGTAGATAAAAAAATAAAAAAGTTATATATAAATGATGGAGAATATAAGTATATATTATGGCTTTCACATGACAAGCCTGCCAAATTATATATAGCAGAGTATAAAAATGATATCTTTATAAAAAAGCATTGGTATAGATAAAGGGTTGAATATATGATAAAGAAAAAAGTAAGACTCGGAGATTTGCTATTAGAAAAAGGTTATATTACTAAAGAAGATTTGCAAAGAGCTTTAAATTTACAAAAAGAGGAGGGTTACAGATATAAGCTTGGAGAAATATTTGTAAATGAAGGATTTATAAGTGAAAAAGAGTTGGCAGGATTGCTTTCGGATCAACTTAAGATTGATATGGTTGATTTATATGCTCAGGAAGTTGACTTTGAGCTTCTTTCAAGATATCCGCTAAATCTTTTAAAAACTTACAATGCCGTACCTTTCAAAGAGAGTGAAAATGAGATATATGTAGCTGTCATTGATTCTCTTGATTATGATGCCATAGAGCATATCGAAAGAGTAAATCCTACAAAACCTGTTAAAATATATATGGCTTTAAAACAAGAGATCAATCATATAATCGATAGACTTGAACTTATACAGACAACCAAAACACTTATAAACAGTGTAAAGAAAGACATATCCAGCGGTGCATACAGGGCGGATAATGAACAAAGCTCTATTATGAAGCTTATAGAAGTTATCATAAAAAATGCTATTTTAAAAAATGCCAGTGATATTCACATTGAACCAAGTGACAAAGATGTTATAGTAAGAAGCAGAGTTGACGGAATTTTAATAGAGAGTTTTGTTTTTGACCTTGATATTTACAATGCTTTGAGTTCAAGGATAAAGATACTTGGAAATTTGGATATCAGTGAAAAAAGAAAGTCTCAAGATGGTAGATTTTCTATGAATATTGAAGGTAAAGTCTATGACTTTAGACTTTCAACCGCTCCGGTTATGTTTGGTGAATCACTTGTTATGAGGATACTTGATCAGCAAAAAATACTTTTAAAAGTAGATGAACTAGGACTTGAAGGGAAAAATCTTGAATTGTTTGAAGATTTGTTAAAAACTCCCTACGGTATTATACTTGTTACCGGACCTACCGGCAGTGGTAAAACAACTACACTGTATGCGGCATTAAATGAAATAAAAAGTATAGAAAATAAAATGATAACCATAGAAGACCCCATTGAGTATCAACTTCCTTTGGCACAGCAGATACAGATAAATGAAAAAATTGATTACGGATTTGCTGATGCTTTGCGATCAATTTTGAGACAGGATCCCGATATTATTATGGTTGGTGAAATAAGAGATGAAGAAACTTTAAATATCGCGGTTCAGGCATCATTGACCGGGCATTTGGTTTTTACTACTCTTCATACCAATGATGCTCCGAGTGCAATAACCAGAATGGTTCAAATGAATCTTGAACCTTATCTTATATCTGATTCGCTTGTAGGTATTGTGGCTCAAAGACTTGTCAGGAAAATTTGTCCTTATTGTAAAAAAGAGTATAAACCTGCAAAAAATATACTTCAAAAGATAAAAAAATATCTTCCGGATGATTACAGGTTTTACATAGGCGAAGGATGTGAGAAGTGTTCTTTTTCAGGTTATAGCGGAAGGACCATGATAAATGAAATCTTAAGAGTCAATGAAACGATTTCTCATATGATTTCTATCGGAATGAATAGATATGAAATTGCAAAAACTGCCGAAGAAGAAGGTAGCTATCATCCGATGATATCTGACGGCATCCAAAAAGCTCTCAATGGTATCACGACGATTGATGAAGTACTTAGGGTTACAAAATGGTAAGGTTTTGATCTGTGGCATATTTTAAAGTCAAATACTTAAGAAAGTCCGAGGAGAAAGAGTTTGTTATTGAAACAAACAGTAAGATAGAGGCTATAAAAGAGTTTAAGGATAATCCGAAAGGAATTTTTGTAAGTATTGAAGAGATAGATGAACCTTTTGATATAAAATTGAAAAAATTGAAAAAATTTCTAAAAGAAAAATTTTTTAAAAAAAAGATTCCTACTCTTTATTATATAGCTACACTAAGACAAATGACAGTAATGCTTGATGCGGGTATTCCGATAAACAGTACATTGAAAACAGTTATAAAAACCTGTGAGAGCAAAAGAGTAAAAGAAATTTTTGAAAATATTTACAAAGATATAGAATCAGGTGCAAATCTATCTGATGCATTAAAAAGATATGAAGATGAAGTAGGAAAACTTTCTATTGTTATGATAGAGCTTGGTGAAAAGATAGGCTTGCTCTCGGAATCGATAAACAAATTGGCTGATTTTTTACAGGAAATTTATGACAATCGGGTAAAACTTAAAAAAGCTACCAGATATCCTCTTTTAGTTATAGTTGCCATGATTATCTCATTTAGTCTTGTTATTGTTTTGGTAATACCTCAATTTATGGATATATTTAGTGAATTTCAAACACAATTGCCATTTCCTACC
>CAZKWE010000070.1:0-2205 GCA_964556545.1 uncultured Campylobacteraceae bacterium
AGAAAAAATCAAAATAGATGAACTCATAAAAGAGAGAAGCAAATTTTTCAAAGCTATATATCCTCATATCAATTTCTCTCTTCATCTAAACAAAAAGGAGTGTTACTGCCCAAAAGAGGCGATTTCCCGTATCATAGACAATCTTTTATCAAATGCCTGTAAATACAACAAAAAACCATATCTTGTAAAAATAACACTAAAAGAAAACAAACTTGTCATAGAGGACAGCGGCATAGGTATCAAAAATCCTGCAAAAGCTTTCAACCGATACTATAAAGAGGGAGAGAGAGGGCTTGGCATAGGACTCAATATCGTTAAAAAACTATGCAAAAAGCTTGATATCGATATAAAGATAAACAGTATAAAAAACAGAGGTACAACCGTAAAACTTATCTTTCAAAGTCTCTTGTTTATTCTCTATATATTTTCTTCTACTGTTTTGTATGCAAATGAGAGTTTGCCACATCTCATAGAACAGATGAAAAAAGCTGATATAAAAGAGAGATATATCTATATGAACAAAATCAAAATGAGACTAAGAGAGATAAATCAAAAAGAGAGAGTCAAAGTGATAAAAGAGATGAAAAGAAGTTTTAATAAACAGACAAACCGTAACCATGTAATGCAACCGCATAAAATGCAAAATCACTTTAATCACACAAAACCATTTAAAAATCCTTCAAAAGGACACAATCACGGTGGAAAACATTAATATCAAAAAAGCTTTTTTTAGCCTGTTTATCCCAATCATGCTTTTTTCTTTTGAAAACAATTTCGATTATACCCAAAACAAAGAGAGTATCATCCAATCCTCCACAGACAGCGATTTGGACGGTGTACCAGACAGAATCGATCAATGCCCCGATACGCCCTTTTTGGATACGGTAAAAGCAAACGGATGCTCAAAAAAACAAACTCCTCTTTCTACCTCTTATATCTCTGTCTCTACAGGTTTCTCATATACAAAAGATATAGATAAATTCTCTTATGCTTATACAAATAAGCATAACCACAACGGCAATCACCATCATGGAGAAAACCATAACGATCATCATAAACAAAAAAAAGTCATTGAAAACAGGTATAAAGAGATATATGTTCCTTTTAGCATTTATTATTCCAAAGAAAAATGGATATATTCTATAACAACAGGATATCTTTATACAAACGATAACGGTAAAATATCAAAATCCTTATCCGATACTTATCTTTCTGCGGGATATATAACAGATTTTTTTGATGAAAATTATCCTGTGGTTATTTTCAAAGCAAAAATGAAAGTTGCTACTTCAAAAGAGTCTGAAAAAAATGATTATACAATGGAGATAGGTATCTATAAAACATTATCTGCCAATCAATATATCTATATGGATATCGGATATACGGTCATAGGTATGCATAAAAATTATTTTGATATAGATTATGCAAAAGAGATAAACAAAATAACTGTAGGAGTTTCTTACTCTTTTTATCACTATAATTTTACAAAAAGCAATGTTCAAAATATAACTGTTTATAATTCCTTTTATATCGATGATAAAATAAAACTGTATTTGGGCTATACAAGAGATTTTTTTAATTCAAGAGATTATAATAATTTCTCATTTAGTATTTCAAAAAGTTTTTAAGTTCTCCGTCCACCTGACTGCGGACGAAGAACCGAAAAATTATTTACTATGATGATATCCGTTTTGATGGTATTTGTCTTGATGATATTTATTTTGATGATATCCGTTTTGATGATATCCGTTTTGATGATATTCGTTTTGATGATATTCGTTTTGATGGTATTTGTCTTGATGGTATCCGTTTTGATGGTGTCCACCTCTATGGTATCTGCTTTGATGGTATCCACCATTTAATACTCTATTGAAGGCTGTTAGATGGTGATTACTTCCTTCTAGTAACCTCTCAAATACAGCTTCTATATCATCGGGAGTATCTACTATTTTCGCTTCAAGATCCGCGATATCAGTCTCCTCTACCAAAACACCTACATTCAAAGCCTCTTCAAGAGAAACTTTGCCCTGCTCTACCAATTGATCATATAAACTTTGAAGTTCTGCATTTTCAAAAACTCCGGTTGTATCTTCAATAACAGGTACAGGAATAGAATATTTATCCAAAAGGGTTTTTATAGCATCCATGTGTTTTTGTTCTGCATTTTGTATATTAAAAAAAACACTCTCACCCCAAATATCACCC
>CAZKWE010000071.1:0-3169 GCA_964556545.1 uncultured Campylobacteraceae bacterium
AAAAGTTAAAGAAAATGATATTGTAACTGCAGGCGAAACAATCCTTTTTGAGTATAACAAATGAGTAAACTTAAAATTTCAAAATCAATAATTCCTAATACAGCTACTTCATTAAATGTATTTAGCGGATTTTTGTCAATAATTTTTGCAAGCGAAGGTGATTTTCATTTAGCCGCACTTTTAATTTTTATTGCAACTTTTTTTGATTTAATTGACGGATTATTGGCTCGTTTAACCAAAACAGCAAGCATGTTTGGAGTAGAACTAGATTCATTAGCAGATGTAATTAGTTTTGGCGTTGCACCATCTTTTCTAATTTATAAAGCATATTTTATCTATTATTAGAGCGCTTATAGACGGTTTTTGCATAATTGCAAATGTCTTAGTTACGACCTGCAGGTTGTATCAATTTTAAAAAAGGAGCAAATATGAAGCTAAAGAAGGGCTTAAGTGCTGTATTAGCAGCTGGACTTATGCTAGGAGCAGCGGCATCAACAGTAAATGCTGGTGTTAAGTTGAGTAAAGCAGAAATGAAGAAGGCAACACAGATCTATTTTGATAGATGTGCTGGATGTCATGGTATGCTTAGAAAAGGTGCTCTTGGACCTTGGATTAGACCTGAGTCTCACAAAGATAAAAAGGGTGTAATGCACGGCACTAAAGCATTAGGCACAGAAACATTAAAAACCATTATTTATAATGGAACTCCAGGCGGTATGCCAGGATGGGGAAAATCCGGAGAACTTACCAAAGAAGAAACAGAGTTGATGGCAAAATATGTCCAGATAACTCCACCTCAACCACCTGAGAAATCTTTGAAAGACATGAAAAACAGTTGGAAAGTGGAAATTCCTGTTAATAAAAGACCAACAAAACCTGAAACAAAAAGAAACTGGAAAAATTATTTTGGTGTTGTTTTAAGAGATGTTGGTAAAATTGCCATCATTGATGGAGACAAAAAAGAAGTTGTTTCTGTTGTTCCATCAGGATTTGCTACTCATATCCTAAGAAGTTCTGCTGACGGTAGATATATGTATGCTATCGGTAGAGATGGTAAAGCTGAAGTTATTGATCTATGGATGAAAAAACCTCAAGTTGTTTCAGAAATCAGAGTCTGTAACGACGCAAGAAGTATAGATACTTCCAAATACAAAGGTTATGAAGGCAAATATGCGGTTGTCGGATGTTATTGGCCTCCTTCCATCGTAACTCTTGATGGTAAAACTCTTGAGCCTTTGAAAATTGTTTCTACTGCAAGTTACACTTATGATACAGGTGAATTTCACAGAGAAGCAAGAGTTGCTGCAATCGTTGCAAATCACCACAAACCTGAATGGGTTATCAATATCAAAGAGACAGGTCAAGTATGGTTGTATGATTACACTGATGTAATGAATCCTACTATCAAAATGGTTAATGCCGAAAGATTCTTACATGACGGTGGCTGGGACAGTACAAAAAGATATTTCATGGATGCTGCAAATGCAAGAAATGTTATCTCTGTTATCGATACTGTTGAAGGCAAACTTGTCAAAAATATCCCATCAGGCGGTACTAAACCACATCCTGGAAGAGGCGCAAATGTTAACTCTAAAACATACGGTCCCGTATGGATTACAGGTCATATCGGTTCAAATGATATAGTTGCAATAGGAACAGATCCTAAAGGTCATCCTAAAAATGCTTGGAAAGTTGTTAAAAAGATTAATCTACCAGGAAATGGTGGTGGTAACTTGTTTGTAAAAACTCATCCAAAATGTAAATATATCTTTGCTGACAGACCGGTTAATCCGGATAGAAAACTTCAAACTCAAATCTATGTAATAGATAAAAACAAACTTGAAGTTGTTAAAACTCTTCCAATTCCTGAAAAATACTTAAAAACTGCTGATCCTAAAGTAAAAGCAAGAGGTCCTGTACACTTCGAGTTTAATGCTGACGGAAGCGAAGTTTGGACAAGTATCTGGGGTAACAAACTTACTCCTACTGCCATTTTGGTATTTGATTCAAATACATTGAAACTTAAAAAAGCGATTACCGACAAAAGGTTAATCACTCCGACAGGTAAGTTCAATGTAACAAATACAATGGGCGATATCTACTAAGAGTTCTTCAATATATCGGGCTTTTGCCCGGTATATTTCAAAAGCTGTTTGGAAAACAAATAACTATTTGTTTTCCAAACAGCTTTATTTATTTTAGGGGGTTATATGTATAAAAAAATCTTTCTTTCTCTTCTTTTAAGTTCTACATTCCTGTTTTCCGGTTCTCAATTTGACAGTTTTTATGTTCACCAGTTAGAAGGGGGTAATGCAGATAAAGTAAGCGGTAAAAATTTATATAAAAGATATTGTTCTTCCTGTCACGGTAATCAAAGAGAAGGTATCAGCGCACCTCCTCTTCTTCCCGTCTTTTTAAGAAAATTATCTGATAAAAGAATAAAATCTATTATCAAAAATTCTCTGCCCCAAACTCTGATGCCAAAATTTGGCTTTTTAAAAGATGAATATATAGATTTAATAGTTAAATATCTTCGTACCCCTTCCAAAAATATAGAGTGGAGTATAGAGGATATCAAAAAAAGTTATAAAAAATTCGATTTTCCAAAAAAAGATCTAAAAATCAAAGATATTGACAATGTAACCTTAGTCGTTGAAAGAGGGGCAAACAAAGTATGGATTATGGAAAATGAAAATATTTTGGACAAATTTGATTTTGTAAATGTTCACGGCGGACTCAAATATACAATGGACGGTGAAAATTTTTATGTTCCCACAAGAGACGGCTGGGTTGGTCATTACAGTTTAAAAGAGGGAAGATTAAAAGACAAAGTAAGAGCCTGTGTCAATCTAAGAAACATATCTCTCTCAAGAGATGCAAAATATCTTTTTGCAACCTGCCTTTTACCCGAATCAGTGGTAGTGCTTGATCCAAAAACTCTTAAACCGATAAAAAGAGAAAAGGTTGATGGCAAAATCAGCGCTCTTTATGAACTCTACTCAAAAGATGAAGCAATATTTACTTTTAGAAACAAATCAAAATTTGTCAAAGTGGATACAAAAACTCTAAAATTTACCTATAAAGACCTGAAAGAGCCGATAGAAGATTTTTTTATTGATCCGTTTGAGGAGTTTATCATAGCAACAACAAGAAGAGGAAAAAATCTCTC
>CAZKWE010000072.1:0-2908 GCA_964556545.1 uncultured Campylobacteraceae bacterium
TAACTTGCCATTTCATTAGTAGTATTATATCTAAAAAGATATAAGAAGTTTCTTTCATAGAGATTTTCAAGGAAACTTCGTTTTCAAGGAAGCTTCGCTTTGCTTCTTTTTTCTTGTGCTTTGCACTCTCTGTGAGAAAAATAAGGGATATGCTTAAATATCTTTTGATTTTAATAAAACTTATTTGGCAAGATGATTATTATGATAGATTTTATATTTTAAAAATGTTTTTTTCTCAAATAGCTAAAATGTGAAGACAACGGAGGCGCGGGTTGAACACCCGCTTGTTGCCTCGGTAAGCGAAGCGTCCGAGGCAACTACTTATTAGTAGAACACTCTATACCAAATACCCTTAAATTTCAAGCATAGTAGAACATTTTTTTGTCCTGCTATCGGAAAAAATCGATAAAATAATTTAATTTTGAATATTTCTCCAAAAAGTTAAAAAACATTTGTGTCCGTTTTACCCGAAATCTGACGATATCAGGACATTTTGTTTTTGGGAGAAGATTATGGTAAAAAAGAAATTATTGAAAATATATTTTATACCTTCTCTCTTTTATCATTCAAATCTATTATATACTCATACATAGGAGCATAAACAAGTATCAGAAGAGAGTTCATCTTACTGCTCTATCATAATTTTTCCAGTAATTCTTTTAAGATAATTTCTCTCTTTTCAACATACTCAATAAGTTCTTTTGGCTTTTTTGTTTCTATTTCACTTTCTCCTCTTGGGTCATCTTCGGGACGGACTCTTTTTTTCTCTTTTAAAGAGATTTTTTTCAATCTGTCATCTTCTATAAAATCAGTTAAAAAATTATAAAGGTCATTGTTGAGATTTTTTGTATTTAAAATTGTAATATTTTTTGGCAGAGGGTTTCTTTCCCAAAAACCGGCAGAGCCGTTTTTTCTGATATCTTCTATTAACGGATTTGGATTGTCAAAGATATATAAAATAGTCACATAAGAGAGTTTGCCAAAATATTTGTTCTCATCTGCAAAATCATCCAAATCTCCCGCCCAATAACTGTTCCATTTAATAATAAAATCAAAAAAACTCAAATTATCCACATCTATTTTGCTAAAACCCGGAAAAGTTTCGGGATATCTTCTCCACCATCCGTAAAGATAATGGGATTCATACCACTCAAGAGGATCTCTTAGACAAAGGACTTTAGGAAATTCCCTGTAAATATCAGGAATGTCTTTGGAATAAGCATGTTTGTCTGCTATCTCTTTGATATCATTTTTATAAAGTTCATCAAGTATTTTCATTACAAATGTTCCACCGGTTTTTGGAACATGTATAAAAATAAAATCTTTTGTTGCAATCATCTTTTTTCTCTCTTTTAAATGAGCAGATTATAACATATTCGATATAATTTGTAGTAAAGAAAATTAAAAGGTAATTTGAATGTTTAAAAAAAAGATACCATTACTTCTGATAATATCCGTTTGTACTTTTGCAGTTGATAATATAAACAATACTGTACTTAACATTCACTCTTTTACAACAGTCAAAAACAGGATCGGGATAAAAGGATCGTTTTACAAAGTAAATGACACTTTGGATATTTTCAATGTAAGAGAGCATGAGATAGGCACTCTAAGCAGATTTGGGGCGCTTGGGGATATGAGCGGATATGAGGGGGAGATAAGATATTCTCTTACTGACAGAATTTCTATAAATTATAAACACGAATATCTTGATATTGATTACGGAGGCGGCGGTTTTATCAAAAACAAAAGAGATGATATCTTTTTGAGACTCAATCTCTACTATCATCCCTATACTTTTATCAATGCGTGGAGTGTTGATCTCGGATATACAAAAAACAGTTCAAAACCTCTTGATATTACAAAAGATGAAATGCTAAATGCGATGATAAAGAAAATAGCACCAAATACCTCTTTATCCATCAAAGACGGTGTTGTTACCTACGGAAACTATTCGGCTTCCATCTATGAAAACGGAAAAAAGGTCTATCCCTTTGTTAGAGTCGGGGATTTGAAAGACAGTTCATATTATGTTCGGCTGATAATGGGTAAAAGATTTGAAAACAGCATATTTGATCTCTATGCAGGTTATAAAAAGAGTGATATTGATGCAAAAATATCGATAGAACCCTCAAACAACACTCTTATAAAAGATGCGTTAAACAAACTCAATATCGTGATACCGAAACTTTCAAGAGATGAAAAGTCCTATTTTACGGGTTTTACCTATACTTTGGAATATAAAGATTTTCTCTTTGAAACCGGATACCGTTATGTCTATATAGACAGAGAAGATGATATCGACTATGAAAACAGCAATCATATAATAGACATGAGTATCTCAAGGATCATAACAAAAAATCTCCTCTTTTATATAGGAGGCAAAATCATGACAAATCAGTTCAATGCCCAAATCCCATATCTCTATAACCGCTATACCCAGACACAGTATGACAAAAAATACGGCTATGCCAAATTCGGATTTGTCTATAATTTTGACCTAAACAGCTTTTAGAGATGCCCATATATTAAATCCTTTTGAATTTTATCTTTTATAAAAAGTCTAAGATTTTTCTCTTTTATTAGATCAACTTTATTATTGAATTTGTCTTCTAAAAAATATTTTAAATCAAAAAAATTATCAAAAGATGTTGGCATATCTACAACTATATCTATATCACTATTTTGTGTAGCTTCATCTCTTGCAAAACTTCCAAATAGTGCTATTTTATTTACCTTATATTTCTCTTGCAACTGTCTTTTGTGCTGTCTTAAAATGGTTATAATTTGAGTTTTTGTTTTCATAATTTTATTTCCATATATAATGTATTCTCAACCAAAAAATAGTATATCTAACTTCAAATAAAAATTCAATTTTATCAAGAGCATAACGACAAAAGGGGTCTGA
>CAZKWE010000073.1:0-3545 GCA_964556545.1 uncultured Campylobacteraceae bacterium
TTAGATATAAAAGAGATTTCGCACTTATATTTATTTTTACACTCTTTACTAAATGGCACCATTTTACCATCTACATATAGCAATATATCCGGTGCACCACCAGCATAATCCCAAGCTTTACCATTAACTTTAGTATCTGCTACTTCTATATTTGCAACATAAGCACTATTTGCATTTAAGCTATAAATAAATACTACTATGAATATAAAAAATTTTAGCATTTATTACTCCCCCAACAAATAATCTGAAACTCAAGCAGCATAATTCACACTAGGATGCTTAAAAAAATTAGCTATTTTTTGAGGGTTATTTTGTAAAGCAATCATATGATTTAGAGTATTACTCTTAAGCTCCCGACTTTGACACTTTATATTAAAGAAAAGTCTTATACAAGGCAAAGTAGAAATAAAAACCGCGGAAATTAGTCCCTACATCACCTTCTTAAATTTTGTTGTATAAGACCTATTTTCTGAATAAAAATTTCTTAATTATAACATAATGATTTATAAAATTGATAATAAAATTATTTAAAAATATTTTGATAAAATAGTTAGGACCACTATAATAATATAATAAAAAAATAAATGTAAAATATTGAATTACTAATTCTATAAATTTATGCTATAATTACAATATTACTATCTAAATTACTATCTAATGGACTTTGATGGAATGTAGTGGCTAATTTCCGCAAACTTTTTTTCTAATGTAAACTTATTATGGACTCTTCTTTGATGTGTAGTGTTAAAGTCGGGAGAAGAGGTAAAGAAATTAGAAGAAGAGGTAAAGAAATGAAGAGAAGAGGTAAAGAAATGAAGAGAAGAGGTAGATTTAGCAAAAAAAATTTTAAAAGCAATTCAATAATAATTTTACAAAAATAAAAAATATGCTAAAGTATTATAGAATAACTATATTACTTTTTTTTCTCAGAAAAATTTTATGTTCTAAAAAGATGGCAACTGTATTAAAAAATAACACTATACAAACACTTCCCAGATAAGTCTATTTTTTTTATTTTTATAGATATCTTTTTTGATATTTAACGAAATATTTGATTTTTGCACAGAGTTGTATCGCTGAAGAAGGCCGGTGATAGGAGTGAGTGCAAACTCCAAAGATAACTCTTGACAAAATTTCCGGCAATCTTCCTGAGCAAAATACCCTCTTTTATCCTCAAATATACCTGCTATATCACAAGCTCTTGAGTTTGAGATGGTGATATATGGGTAGTATATATCTATATTTAGCAGAGGTTTTTTTTCTATAAAACTTTCATCAAACTCTATATTTTCTATAGATACTCTACCAATACCCAAAGATTTTAAAAACTCTCTATAGCTATCTATCTCAAACTCCAGATGTTTTAAAAGCTCTTTTTGATTTTTAAACTGCTCTTTTGTTATCTCTGTTGCCATTTTGTGTTCTATAAAAGTATTTTTGATAGTTTTTGTAAAGTTTACTCCAAGTATCGGTTTAAATCCCTCACTAAGAGCTAAATGCATCATCCCATAATCATTTACCACTACCTCCTTTACTTGCAACTCTTTTAGTGTTTGAAGTATCTCTTTTGCTCTGTTTATCTTTGAAGCTATGGGAGCAAATACAAAAACAAAGTTGTGGTGTCTATCGTTGTAGTGGGATTTTGCCTTTGCTATATCAAGTGGAGATGGTAAAAGATGCTCACAGTAACTGTTACCAAAATAGAGTCCTTTTACTATCTTTTTTATCTCTCTGTTATCATAAAAAAGCAACTCTTTTTTCTCTTCTATCTCTTTTGCACTCAACATAGATATTTTATAAAAAGGATTTATCTCTTCTTGTAAAAACAGAGAAGTTTTTGAAATATATGCCGGTAGTAGTGAGTCGAGATTTTTTACCGTTTTGTAGTCATTTGCTTTTATGTATAGTTTCATAGCTGGTATTGACTCTCTTTGTAGTTGTATGGCTCATCTTTGAGATTTAAGACATACTCATATAGCTCTCTTCCTCTTGAAGGGATTTTATATGAGACTATGTTTTCGTATCTGCTAAAAATCTCTATCGTTTTTTTAAGAGCAGATGAGTTTAGTTTGTGAAAACTTTTATAACTATCTTGCTCTTTGAAACTGTTTTGCAAAAGTGTATCTACAAGCTCTTTGGCTTCTTTTTTATATGAGCTTTTTAGGATATTTACGGCTCTTAGATAAGAGGTTTTTGTTTTTTTTAGATACTCCAAATCGACTCTTTTTAAAAACTCTACTATTTTTGACTCTTTTATGGTGTCGTTTTCATATATAGCCACTTCCAACTCATCGAGCAACTCTTTTATATCAAAACTATCACTCTTTAAAATCTCTTGTTTTTGCTCTATGGGTATTTTTGGATTTTTAATGATTTGTTTAAAGTTTTGATTTGGTGCTTTTATGGGCTTTTTATTTGAAAAAGCAAAACTACACAAAGAGCCAAATCCCAAACTATCATATCCATGCTCACTAAAACAAAAAGCTTCACTGTATCTACAGTTATCACCATACAAAAAACACTCAAATTTCATATTAGGGTGTGATGAGACTATATCTGTCAAATCTTTTATAGATATATCACGAGGCAATATAATCTTTTTTGGTTCAAATCTTTTAAAAAACTCTACACTCTCATTTGAATATATCCCAAAAAGGTTTGATAAAACTATATTGTTACAACCCAACTCTTTTAGATACAAAAGTCCGCTCATATTTGCCACTATGACTCCGTCTATATCATCTTTGAAAGTTTCAAAAATCTTTTTAAACTCTTGTAGCATTATGCGGTTGTTAAAAAATGAGTTAAGGGCTAAATACACTATCGCTTTTTTTTGTTTTATCTTTTTTATAGCTTCTTTTGCGACTTTTGTATCGTAAAACTGCTCTTTTAGTCTGTATCGTCTGTTTGGAGAGAGTTGAGTGGAGTATCGTTTGAGATACACTTCATCTATAAAACCAAAGTAAAACTGTCTAAATCCTCTATCTAAAAGTATATCTAAATCACTATCTTGAGATATACCGACGATAAACTTTTTTATATCCATCATTTCCCATTTGGCGTGAACAAGGGGAATCGAACCCCTACTGAGGATTGGAGCCCTCATTCCAGCCTCGGAGACTGGTGTGCTACCATTACACTATGTCCACTTAATTTATAAACAGTATTTTAGCATAAGATGTTTAGATTATAGATGAAAATAAAAGGGTCGGACCCTAAAGTTAAAATAATGATAGACCCATTATCCTTTCAATATAAAAACCCAAACAACCAAAGCGGTATCTTATCTCCAAAGCCTATCTCTATATCATCTGCAACTACAAAAGAGTTATCTATATCTTTTATCTGCTTAAAACTCTTTTTTGCTCCGCCAATTTCAAAGAGGTATTTTTCATCTACTAAAAAATCACCTTTGTTTGGGTATTGAACCAAATGATTTAACGATGTGCTTTTTAGAAAAAATGTCTCTCTAATAGTTCCTATATTTGCTTCGGTAATATAGAGTAAATTAGTGTTATCAAGATAGATTTTTTGTGGTTTTTCTA
>CAZKWE010000074.1:0-1522 GCA_964556545.1 uncultured Campylobacteraceae bacterium
GGAAACGATAAAGTCTATTATACTCTTGACGGCTCCATTCCGACAGAGAGTTCCACTCTTTACAGTGATCCTTTAGTGATAGATAAAACAACCGTTGTAAGAGCTGTCAAATACAGTGATGACAAATTCCCAAGCAAGACAGTTACAAAAACATATCTTATTGACGAAAACAGTTCATTGCCTGTCGTATCTTTGACAATGGATCCGAAATTTTTAAACGATGATGAGATAGGAATAAATACCGTAGGAACAAACGGAGCCGATTCGATGGGATGTTTTGGTCCCAAAAAAGCAAACTATTTTCAAGATTGGGAGAGAGCCGCAAATATAACCTATCTTAAAAATGATAAAACAGTAGGTTTTTCTCTGGATGTCGGTGTGGAGATCATGGGAAAATGCTCCCGTACCGTACCACAAAAATCATTTGCCATAAAAATAAAAAGCAAATATGGTCAAAAAAAACTGGAATATAAACTTTTTGATGATAAAAAAGTTGATGAATTTGAGGATTTTATATTGAGAAACTCCGGTAATGACTGGGGTAAAAGTATGCTAAGAGATGCTTTTATGCAGACTCTTGTCAAGGACAACACAGATATAGACACACAGGCATATAAACCGACTCTTCTGTTTTTAAACGGAAAATTCTGGGGACTTTACAATATAAGAGAAAAGATCAACAAAGCCTATCTCGAAGAAAATCATAAAGCCAAAAAGGTTGATCTTTTGGAAAACAATGTAGAGATTTTAAGCGGAGACAGAGAGGCTTATAATGCTTTGATAGAGTATATTGAAAATCATGATTTATCAAACAGCGATGATTATGAATATGTCTCTTCAAAAATCGATATAGATGAATTTATAGATTATCAGATTGCGGAAATATTTTTTGCCAATTGGGACTGGCCGGGAAACAATGTAAGATACTGGAGAGAGAGGAAAGATGATTCAAAATGGAGATGGATCATGTATGATACGGATTTTGGTTTTTCTTTGAGAGATACCGTTGCGGGGATAAATTATAATCTTTTGGAACTGGCAACGGCAAGTGACGGACCATCATGGCCAAATCCTCCGTGGGCTACCTTTCTTCTAAGAAATCTATTGAAAAACTCTACATTCAAAGAGCATTTTATAGAGAAATTCAATACCCATCTCAATACAACTTTTGAACCAAACAGAGTAAAAAGCGTTTTAAATCAGCTAAAATCTGTTATCGAACCGGAGATTCCAAGACAATATGCAAGATGGTCTGAAATCCATCTTGAAGGAGATATATATAACTATTATACCAACTATACCGATGTAGCCGACTGGTATAAAGAGATCGATAAAATGAAAGATTTTGCAGATCAAAGACCATCGATCATAAGAAACCAGTTAAAAGAGAAATTTGATTTAAACAGCAGTGAAGTCAATCTGAAGATCAAAACATCAACACTCGGAACTGTTAAAATTGACGGTATAAAACTTGGCGAAGATTTTAACGGTACCTATTTCAGCGGTCAAAAAGTAACGATAG
>CAZKWE010000075.1:0-7501 GCA_964556545.1 uncultured Campylobacteraceae bacterium
ATTTTCATATTTTTAAAAAAGATAAAATCTTTCTTGGAATCTATGAAAAAGGTTTTTACTATCGTGATATAAGCACACTTGAACACCACTTAATTATTGGGGAAAGCGGGAGCGGTAAATCAAACTTTATGCAGTTGCTTAATATAAATTTTTTGCACAATCAACACCATATTAAAAAAATATATCACATAGATTTGAAGGGCGGAGTTGAGCTTAAAAGATATGAATCGCTCTCAAGTGTTGAGTTTGTAAGCGATATTCAAAGGTTAGATACTCTTTTAAATGAAGCGATAGAAAACATGAAGCAGGTGCAACAAATTATGCTTAAACAAGGAATACGAACAAATGATACTATTACCCTTATAATATTTGACGAATTTGGGGCTATTTCAAGTTATCCTGATAAAAAATTAAGAGATTCAATTTTTCAAAAGTTAGCTCTAATTAGTATGCAGGGGCGAAGCTCTAAACACCTTTTGTTTATGTTTGGGCAAAAGGTTGATACAACGACATTGCCCAGCAATATTGTAAATAATTTGCAGTCGCGTGTATTATTAAAAACCTCTAACGATAACAATATCAACATTATAGACCTAAAAGATAATATTCGTGAAAGAATTACGACAACAGAAGTTCAAGACTTTCCAAAAGGTCGTGTAATCTACAAAGACGGCTTAACTTCCCAAAAATCTTTAGTACAAATCCCTTTTATCTCCGATACTTTTATAGACACCGCTATAAAATACTATTCATAGTTGCCAAAGCGAAAAGCCCTTAAGGGCTTGAAGCTTGGCTCTTGAACTTACTTTATAAAAAGTGTCAGAAAATAGAAAAATTTAATATTTATTTTGATAAAATTAGTGATACGAAAAGTGGTGTAAAGTGATACTTTTTGAACCGCTCTTCTTGGGAAACGCCCATTTTATGGGAGTTATAGAGAAATATGGTGCATAGGTGAAATTTCCTCTCATCCGCACCATTTTCTCTTGCTTTGCAACTTATAACTAACCTTACCACTATATTATATTCATAATGGTTTTAGTGACATTTGAGTACGAGGTACTTTTATGAGTTACAGCCATAGCTATTTAAAAGTAGCGAATTATAAATTCAGTATTCAATTATATAAACTTATAGTATCTGTCTTTTTGTGCTTGTCTATCGAAATACAAGCAATAAGCATAAGCACCTTAAAAGCAATTTTATTGTATAAATATCCATAACAAATTGCAAGTATCGCTGATTTGTCCGATACTATAAGCAGGCATTAATAAATTTTATAAAAAGCAGATGGTGGTTTATGGAATATTTTGCAAAAAGAATTATACCTTGTTTGGATGTCAAAGACGGTAGAGTTGTTAAAGGTGTCAATTTTGTGGGTCTTCAAGATGCGGGAGATCCGGTGGAAGTTGCAAAAAGATACGATAAAGAGGGAGCAGATGAGATAACCTTTCTTGATATCACGGCAACTTATGAAAAAAGAGATACTATCGTTGATATCGTTAAAGAGGTTGCAAAAGAAGTTTTTATTCCTCTTACGGTTGGTGGCGGTATAAGAAAATTGGATGATATTTATGCATTGCTAAATGTAGGCTGTGACAAAGTTAGTATCAATTCAAGTGCAGTTAAAAATCCAAATTTTATAGATGAAAGCTCAAAAAGATTCGGTTCACAGTGTATTGTTGTTGCCATTGATGTAAAAAAACATAAAGATAGATGGCATGTGTATATAGCCGGAGGCAGGGAAGATACGGGACTTGATGCAGTGGAATGGGCAAATGAAGTTGTCAGTCGAGGAGCCGGTGAAATACTCTTGACATCTATGGATGCAGACGGTACTAAAAACGGATATGACAATGATATTACTTCACTTTTGAGCAGGACTTTAAATGTTCCGATTATTGCAAGCGGTGGAGCAGGTACAATGGAGCACATAAGAGATACTTTTTTGAGCGGAGCGGATGCTGCATTGGCCGCATCGATATTTCACTATAAAGAGATAGATATCTTGGATTTGAAGAGATATCTAAAAGATGAGGGTATTCCAGTAAGATTATGATACTTTGTGCAGGAAGAAATGAACTTATAAAAGGTGCAAATCCAATCGGAGTAGGGCTTTGTGAAGTTGTTAAAAATTTAACACAGATTATTATCGAAAGAAATCCATCAGAGTTGTATTTTGTAGGAAGTGCCGGAAGTTATGGAAAGTACAAGCCTTTTGATATCGTAGAGTCTTGCAAGGCAGTTCAAGTAGAAGTTTCATCCTTGCTTGATTATACATATACGCCTTTGCTGGAAATCATGCAAAAAAATGTTTCATGTGAAACAAATGTTATAGTGAACAGCAGTAATTACATTACAAAAGATAAAGATATGGCCGAACAATTTTTGGAAAAAGGATATGACTTGGAAAATATGGAATTTTATGCAGTCATATATGTAGCAAACCAGTTTTCCATTAATGCGAAAGGAATATTTGTTGTTACTAACTATTGTGATGAAAATGCACATGCCGAGTATATGAAAAATCACAAAATAGCAAATAATATAATGGAGAAAATAGTTGAAGAAAAAATCTATTCTTGATTTTACAAAAGAGGAACTTTCAAAAACGATAAAGCCGTCATTCAGAGCAAAGCAAGTTTATGGTTGGATTTATCAAAAATATGTTGACAATTTTGATGAAATGCTAAATTTGCCAAAAGATTTAAGAAAAGAGTTAAAAGAAAAGTATGATTTATCTCCATTGAAAATTATAGCCAAAGAACAAAGTATAGATGGTAGCATTAAATACCTTTTTTCTTTAAAAAATTCTCTAAGTATGGAAGCAGTGCTTTTGCCTATGAAAGAGGAGATAAAAGATGATGAGGGCAATGTGGTACAAAGTTCAAAATATACTATATGTATTTCTTCTCAAGTGGGATGCAAGATAGGTTGTGCATTTTGTCTAACAGCAAAGGAAGGTTTTAAACAAAATTTAACTGCCGGAGAGATTGTGGCACAGGTACTTTTGATAAAAAAAGATAACAAACTTCCGGCTAACAAAAGAGTAAATATAGTCTTTATGGGTATGGGAGAACCTCTTGATAATTTTGACAATGTTGTAAAAGCTATAAAGATATTCAGTGATCCTGACGGACTTTGTATATCTCCAAGAAGACAAACAGTATCAACAAGCGGATTATCTCACCAAATAAAAAGACTTGGTGATATGAATACGGGTGTTTTGTTGGCTATTTCACTACATGCGGTAGACGATGAGATGCGGGAAAAACTTATGCCTATAAATAAAGCTTACAATATTGCCTCCATACTTGATGCGATTAGAAATTTTCCTATTGACGCAAGAAAAAGAGTAATGTTTGAATATCTTGTTATAAAAGAGTTGAATGATGATATAAAAAGTGCAAAAAAACTCATAAAACTTTTACACGGTATTAAAGCTAAAGTAAATCTTATCTATTTCAATCCGTATCCCGATTCTCCATTTAAAAGGCCTGACGAAAAAGATATGAGGAAATTTCAATCATATCTTAGAAATCATGGAATAACTTGTACCATAAGAGAGTCAAAGGGTTTGGATATATCAGCTGCTTGTGGACAATTGTACGAAAAAAACAGTAAAAGGGGAGTTGAAAAATGAATGGATTTAGTATTGTTGATTGGGCAGAAGTTATCCTGATTGGTATAGTTGTGATCGTTGGTGTCGGCGGAATTATAAAAGTAATAACTCAAAAAGATGATGAGTAAAAAGTATTTTTTGAGTAAATCTTGTATTTTGTTTCATTGTGGTGAAATTCTATCCAGTAGGCATGAAGCATAAGTCTTTTTGCCCCTGTTTTTTTTATACGCTCATTTTCACTTAAAATCCCATCCAGATAGTCCGAAGCTGTTTGATAATCAACTCCATATATCGGATCACCCAATATAGGATGTTTCACATGAAACAAATGAACTCTTATCTGATGCTGTCTTCCTGTAAGAGGAAGTGCTTCTATAAGTGTAGTATCGTTTACAGGGTCATAATAAATGGGTTTTATGATAGTTTTGGCATCTCTTCCGGCATCATCTATAAAAACTTTTATCTTAATTTTTGAGTAATCTCTGTTGATCTTTATAGGCTTGTCTATCAAAAAATTATGTTCTAATTTACCTTTTACTATGGCAAGATATCCTTTTTTGATCTTTTTGTTTTGAAAAGCATTTTTGAAAAATATTTCAGTTTTTCTATCTCTTGCAGCTAACACTAACCCACTTGTTTCTTTATCAATTCTGTGAACGATATTTGCATTCATTCCAAAGTGATATTTTACTTCGTCTGTTAGAGAATAGGGTGTTTTTCTATTTTTTGGATGTACTAACAAACCACTTGGTTTGTCAAAAAAAGCAAAGTCGGGTGTAGTAAATATCGGCAATAAGCCTTTTGATTTTGGTTTGAAAATAACAAGTGAGATATTACCTTTTATAAATTTAGATTTATTACTAACTATATGATTCTCACAAAAGAGTCTATGTTTGTCTATATATCTTTGAGCATCTTTCATGGGGCATGCTAACACATTCATAACAAAACGAAAAGCTCTTATCTCTTTTTCTACAAAAAAATTGACTTTCTCAAAACCCAAAATTTTCTCCTATATCGTATCAAGAGGACTATGAAGATATTCTCTGCTTAAGTCTCTTACTATGTGAGTATATATCATAGTAGTAGATATATCTTTGTGCCCGAGAAGTTCCTGTATGGTTCTTATGTCAATTCCGCTCTGGAGCAGATGGGTGGCATAAGAGTGTCTGAATGTATGAGCTGAAATCCTTTTTGGTATTTGGGCTTTATTGGCGGCTTGTTTGATATTTCTTCCAAAAGTTGCCGGTAGTATGTGAAATCTCATCATTTTGCCACTTCTTGGGTCTTTAGAGAGATTTTTCATAGGAAACAGATACTGCCATTTGAACTCTCTATTGGCATTGGGATATTTTTTTTCAAGCGAATTTGGAAGATTGATATAGCCGTATCCTTTGCTCAAATCATCTTGATGGATTTTTTCTACGGCTGAAATTTGCAACATAAGATCATCTTTTATCTTTATAGGAAGCGGTACAACTCTGTCTTTTTGACTTTTGCTATCCCATACATATACATTCTTAAAACCAAAGTCTATATCCTTTATGCGAAGTCTTAAAAGCTCATTCATCCTCAGTCCGCAACCATATAAAAGCTGAAGCATAAGCTTGTAAATGCCGTTTGTATGAAATATGACACGAGCTACTTCCTCTTTTGTCAATACAACAGGAAGATGCTCTTTTCTTTTTGCTCTTAGAGCTTGGATATTCCATTTGCTTGTATCGACTCCCAAAATTTCTTTATATAAAAATAAAATAGCATTGAAAGCTTGATTTTGAGTCGTAGGAGATACATTTTTGCTAACCGCAAGATAGGTTAGAAATTCTTCTATCTCTTTTTTGCCCATATCTAAAGGATGCTTTTTTTGATGAAAAAGTATATATTCTTTGTTCCAATAAGTATAAGTTTTTTCAGTAGATCTGCTATAGCCTTTAAAAATTATCTTCTCTCTTAATCTGTCGAGTAATTTTTTATCTTTTACCAATGTATGTCTCCCTGTTATCATATAAATATATCACTTATTTTAATAAAATAATACTTATAAATATATTATTATCACAGTATAAGCTATGATTTCAAAGATAATAATCGTTTTAAGATATATTTTATGCAATAATGGATAAAATCATTATACAATAAATAGTAATCCCTGCACCTGCGGTGCAGGGATTACACCGAGCAGAGCGAGTTCTTGTCATCCTCCACCTGCACCGCAGGTGTTCGGATAACAAGTCGCAGGAGCGAACACTCTTTTGCACTCTTCAGACAAAAAGAAGAAAGCTCCGCTTTCTCTTTTATCTTCAGAGTGTCGCTCTGCTCGGCGTTGTACGTATAAAAAGAAAGGATAAAAATGAAAAGTAAACTTAAAATTGTTTGAATTATTATAGTTGTCACTTTTTTCTTAAGCTCTCCCTTCATTTTTGCAAAAACAACTGGTGATTTGCAAACAGTAGTAAAAGGTAATAATGATTTCGGCTTCGATTTATATCAAAAACTCAAAGGAGAAAAGGGGAATTTATTCTTCTCTCCCTACAGTATTTCCACAGCACTTGCAATGACTTACGCTGGTGCAAGAGGCCAGACAGAAAAAGAAATGGCGGGTGTCTTGCATTTCTCTTTAAAACAAGAACCACTACATTCATCGTTTTCAAAGCTCCAGTCAGAACTAAATGCTATTCAAAATGAAGGTTATGTCAAACTTAGCATAGCTAACTCATTATGGGCACAAAAAGGTTATCATTTTTTGGATACTTTCTTTAATCTGAACAAAAAATACTATGGTGCTGGTTTGAATTTTGTTGATTTTAAAAAAGAAATCGAAGCTGCACGGGAAACAATAAATATTTGGGTAAAAGATAAAACTCAACAGAAAATTAAAGAATTAATTAAACCTGGCATGATTAATTCACTTACAAGATTGGTTCTCTGTAATGCTATTTATTTCAAGGGTAACTGGTTAGTTCAGTTTGATAAAAAAAGAACAAAAAAGGACAAATTTTATATTTCTCCTGATAAAACTATAAAAGTTGCTATGATGAATCAAGAATCAAGGTATAAATACAAAGATTTTGGCAGTTTTAGTGCTATAGAGTTGCCGTATGAAGGAAATGATTTATCTATGATTATCTTTTTGCCCAAAGAAATTGATGGGTTAGCAGAGTTTGAAAAAAATCTAACAAATAGTAATGTAAAAGCTTGGATAGATAGATTGACAGCGTCTTATAAGTCAAAGATTTTTGTAATCCTTCCCATATTTAAAACTACCTGTGAATTCGAATTATCTAAAATACTTAGTGATATGGGTATGCAGAATGCTTTCTCACCTACATTAGCTGATTTTTCTGGCATGACTGGCAGAAAAAATCTTTTTATAAGCAAAGTTATTCATAAAGCTTTTGTGGATGTCAATGAAGAAGGCACAGAGGCTGCTGCAGCAACAGCTGTGCTTATGCAACTAGGGGTCGCCGGAATCAGCAGGCCGCTAATGTTTCGCGCAAATCACCCTTTTGTGTTTTTGATTCGAGAAAACCAAACGGGAAGCATTTTATTTATTGGAAGAATTATTGATCCAACAAAATAAGAAGCGTACAGCAAATCGCTACAGCGGATTGTAAACGCTGCACGTTTCCAACCGCTGAGCTCAAACGTTCACAAAAGAGATATGGATACAGACACAAAAAGTTAGTAATGATACTTGGGACATTACAAAAGAAAAAAGTAAAAGTGGATGGAAGACCACGAAGGAATTTAGTGTAGATATGAGTGACGATGCTAAAAATAAATATGAAGAATTGACAAAATAATATGAATTTAATTAGTTTAAAACCATTAACAAATGAATATTTAGAATCGATAGGTTTTACTTGGCATACAGATAGT
>CAZKWE010000076.1:0-2155 GCA_964556545.1 uncultured Campylobacteraceae bacterium
TTCTTTTTCTTGGGTTATATCAGAACTTATTTTATCCTCAAAAGTTAAGAGTTGCAGTTTGCCCCCTAGTACCAAGACTTTTTTTCTATGGTTATTAGAGCATGGTTATGTGCCTATTTCGCTTTCGTTTATAACTATGCCTTTACTGCCATCTAATTTAGCTTGGTAATATGTGAGATTATGATCCTTTTTTTCAAAAATACTGATAATTCTTTCTTTAGATTGCTGAGTAGTATGTGCTCCAAAAATTATACCTTTTAGATGATCTAGATCAAAGTTTTTGATTCTCTCTTCGGGTTGCTCATGAGTAAAACTTATGTTTACCATTCTCCATTCTTCTTCACTTGACCAAGGAGAGAGCTTTTCAGTAAATTTTCTTTCGAGTTCATTTGCATATGGATGCCAACAGGACTTTGAGATTCCCATCAGGTCTATATCTCCTTCATTATAAAATACAGGAAGAAAATTATAGAAGTCAATTTTGGGTAAAGTGTCAGTATACTGCACTTTATGTATTTTGTTTTTCCATTTTATACTTTTATTTCCATTGTATGATAACATCTCCATCGGGAATTTATGATCCACGATTTCAAACTCGAGACAAATTCCATAGTGGGAACTTGCGTAATGAGACCACATTAAAAAATTGTCATTATTTTGAGTAAAACATGCGATGGAACTGTTATTAATAAATTGTGAGAATGTAGCTTTGATACTTTCTATAAGCTTTTGAGTATTGAAATGAATAATTTCATTTTTTTCTATAAATTTATTTATAATGCCAACAGTTTGATCCAGACTTAAAAATTGACTGCTACAACTATTCATTTCATCTTGAAACATAAGTACTAAATCATCTTTTTTAAATAAATCGATTATTTGATAGATAAGAATAAGTTCATTAGATAAAGTAGCTTTCATACTTATAAAGTTGACAAGAGCTTCAATCTTTTTTTTATCTTCAGTATAAAAATTGATTTGTGTATTTAAATCTAATGGATCGTTTAATTCTTGTGCAGAGGCATAGTATATCTCTTGATATAATAATTCTTTAAACAAGAAGTCATTTAATGGTCTGTATCTGTATAATTTCATTTAATTTCTTTTAATATAACGGCTGAATACAAAAATCTGTAGCTGTTTCAATCGCTTTTATATCTATCATGATAGCACATTTTTTTGCTCAAAATATTTGCCGTTGGGGCTACAGATTTTTGTGCTATGTTTTGTTATACTTTAACCTTCACAACCTCAATAAGCTCTGACTCTCCACTAGACATATCATCACAAAGCCATTGCCATTTTTCAAATAGTTTTAGTCTACCATCGTCAAGCATTTTAGCTTTTGATAAACATTTTCCTATTTTTAGTTCTCCATTTTTATTGATATGATGATAGAAAAAATCAAATTCTCCATTTTTCAATTGTTTTCCAATCAAATTGCCCTTGACGATTTGTCCACCTTGATAATCTGCTGAAATAATATCACCAGTTTGGGAGTAGTAAAATAGTGTATCATCCCCAACTTCACCATTATCGGAATTAGATAAAGCCGTGAAAACTTTTTTATTTAAATTAAAAATCTCTTTTTCCTTTTTTGGGTATTTTTGGACACCTTTTTTAAAAAGGTGTAGAATTACAATTGCTTCTTTTAAACTTGCTTTAAAAATTCAATGTCTTATAGACTTTTTCTTTGTTCTCATGATAACATTGGAACTTTTTAGTATAACGGTGGACTTGATGAATGAGCGGTTTTACTCAATCAAGTTTTTTAAACTGTTTAATCATGATAGCAAGAAAAACTTTGAAAAACTGGTCGTGTTAGCTCATTCATCATCCAAGGTGTTGTTAGTGTTTACATATCATATAAAGAATATATTTCTTTTATTTCATATGATTGTACATTCTTATTTTCTATTTCCGATTTAACAATAGCAACAAAATTTTTATTTTTTGTAACTTTATTGATTTTTTTTATGCATTTTTTATCTAATATTGCCAATACACCCCCTAAAGTACCAAAACCATTTAATCCAAGAGATGAAAAAATATATCCATTTTGTTTAAAAGGGTTGTCAATTCGAATAATTAATGCATATGTAGTAATATATTTACCTCTGTTTTTAATTATTGGTGTATATCTTCTTTCTCCAAC
>CAZKWE010000077.1:0-52725 GCA_964556545.1 uncultured Campylobacteraceae bacterium
CCAAATACATTTTTATTCTCGTTACATATTCCTGCAATCCCCTCAACAGAACCGTTAGGATTGGAGAGAGTACCTTTTTCATCACAGTAAGTTAAAAGAATTGAACCGTTATCTTTTAACTTTTGCAAACCTTCATCATCAATATAATAATTTCCTTCACCATGGGCAATCGGAATATTTAAAATATCACCGGTTTTTAGTTTTTGTAAAAATTTATTATTGTTATTTTCAACTTTAAGATAATGAAACCGAGAAATAAAATGAACATTTCTATTTTTTTTCATAGCTCCCGGAAGCAAGGAAAGCTCCAAAAGTATTTGAAAACCGTTACAAATGCCAAGAACAAATCTTCCTTCGTTTGCAAATTTTACAACCGCTTTCATAATAGGAGAAAATTTCGCAATAGCTCCGCTTCTTAGATAATCACCATAGCTAAATCCACCGGGCAATACCACCAAGTCCGTATCTTTTGGCAATACTTCTTCTTTGTGCCATATCAAATGAACATTTGCATCAAGTTTTTCATAGGCATATTTTGTATCAAGTTCACAGTTGGTACCCGGAAATACAATAACAGATACATTCATTTTAGATTATTTCCTCTTCTTCAATTTCATAATCTTCTATGACAGTATTTGCAAGTAATTCTTCACTCATCAATTCAACTCTTTTTCTTACTGCAGACTCGTCATTGCTATCAATATCAAGTATAATCTGTTTTCCTATACGAACATCTTTTACCTCATCAAAACCCAAAGAATTAAGTGCATGCAAAACAGCTTTTCCCTGAGGGTCCAATACTCCTTCTTTAAGTCTTATATTTACTTTGACTTTCATTCGATATCCTTCAATATTCTATTTAATACTTCTTCATAAGCAACTTTTACATTGCCCAAGTCTTGTCTAAAAACATCTTTGTCAAGTTTTTCGTTGGTTTTAACATCCCAAAATCTGCAACTATCCGGACTTATTTCATCTGAAAGTAAAATATTGCCTTTTTCGTCCTTTCCGAATTCAACTTTAAAATCCACCAAATTTAAATCCCTTTTTAAAAAAAAGCTTTTTAATATCACATTTATCTCTCTGCCCAATCTTTTTAATTCTTCAAGTTCACTTTCACTTGCGATATCCAAAAGCAGACAATGCTCATCATTTAAAAGAGGATCGCCCAAATCATCATCTTTATAATAAAATTCCACCAATGCAAAAGGAAGAACGGTACCGTCTTTTATGCCAAGTCTTTTTGTCAAAGAACCTGTTGCTATATTTCTTACAACCACTTCTAAAGGGATAATATTTACCTTTTTAACCAATTGTTCATTGTCATTTAAAGTTTTTACAAGATGAGTTTTTATCCCCTCTTTTTCCAAAAGTTTAAAAAGTTCCGTACTTATCTTGCAGTTTAATGCACCTTTTCCTGCCTCATTACCCTTTTTTTCAGCATTAAATGCTGTCAAATCATCTTTAAATTCAGAAATTAAAAGATTTTTATCTTCACATTCATAAAGTCTTTTACCCTTTCCTTCATATAAAAGATTTAATTTTTTCATATCATTTGCCTTTTTTTTCAATATCAAGAACTTTTACTATATCAAGTCCGGTTTTAAGCTGGATATCTTTATAAATTTCTTCTTTTGTAAGAATCTTTTTACTGTTTAATTTAGTCTCTTTTTTAGTCTCTTTTTTATTGTCTGTTTTTTCAAGTTCACTCTTTAAGTGTTTTTTTAACTCTCTCTCTTTTAGCATAAAATCATCTTTTTGTGTCGGCACAGGTCCCGGATAAACTACAACATCAGGAGAAACACCGACTGACTGTATAGTTCTTCCGCTTGGCAAATAATATCTTGCTATGGTAAGTCTTATAGCTTCGGTCTTGTCTATCGGGAGTATCACTTGAACACTTCCCTTGCCGAAAGTTTTCTCTCCGACAATTATAGCTCTTTTATGATCCTGCAGCGAACCGCTTACAATCTCACTGGCACTTGCACTTCCGCCGTTTACCAATACAACTATGGGTATATTTTTAAGTGTTCCCTCTTTTGTTGCTTTGTATTGCATATTTTCGCTTTTAACTCTTCCTTTTTGAGAAACTATAATACCTTTGTCAACAAAAAGATTAACCAAACCAACAGCCTGAGAGAGAAGACCTCCCGGATTGTTTCTAAGATCCAAAATTATACCTTTTTTATGAGGGTAATCTTTTAAAGCTTTTTTTACACCGGCTACTACTTTTTTATCAAAACTTGTAACTCTTATATAAAGTACATTACTGCTTTCTATCTCTTTTGCATAAACGGACTGAATTTTTATAATATCTCTTATAATGGTTATCTTTAACGGCTTTGTTTGACCTTTTCTTACAATTGTTAAAACTATCTTGGTTTTCGGTTTGCCTCTCATAAGTGAAACTGCATCATCTATAGTCATATTTAGAGTTGATTTGTCATTTATCTTCAGGATAATATCCCCGGCTTTAATGCCGGCTTTGTAAGCTGGAGTATCATCTATGGGAGATATAACCGTCAAAACACCGTTTCTCATACCAACAGTTATCCCAAGTCCTCCAAATTCACCACTTGTTTGGATTTGCATCTCTTTAAAAGCTTTTTTATCCAAAAACGAAGAGTGGGCATCCAAGTTTGAAAGGAGTCCGGCTATGGCTTTGTTTACAATTTTATCCATAGTCAAATCATCTACATAATACTTTTCAACAGTACCTAATACTTTTGTAAATTTTGACAAAGCTTTCAGTCTTGTTTCGTTATCGTGTTTTCCTTGTGCCAAAAGAGAAGAAGAAAAAAGCAAAGCCCCGCCTATAAGTGTGCTGACAAATCCCAATGCTACAAATCTATTTTTTTTCATTACCGTTATCAATCCTTTATGATTTTTAAAAAGATATTTTACTTAAAATATTCTAAATAGATTGTTAAAAAAGAGATTAGTTTAAAAATGAAAAACTTATTTTTTTATGATTAAACAATTTTTTTTAGTTATATTAAATGATTTTGCTAATATAACTTGACATTTATAGACTAAATGTTGTATAATCCTATCAAAAGTTATATCAAACTATAACTCTAAAAGGAGAAAAATATGAAACAAATATTTGAAAAATTAACACATCAAATGACACAGGCACTTGAGAGCGGTATCTCTCTTGCTTTGCACAACAAAAACAGTGAAGTTGAAAAAATACATGTATTGTGGGCTTTATTGACTAACAGTAATTCGATTCTCAATCAGGCATTAAACAAAATGAATATTGACAAAGCCGCTATCGAACTTGAAGTCAAATCAAGAGCCGACAGACTTCCAAAAGTTTCAACAGTAACAAAAGAAAATATAAAAATTTCCAGAAATTTAGTCGAAAGTTTACAAAAAGCCGAAGGACTTATGAATAGTATCGCAGACAGTTTTTTAGCTGTTGATACATGGATACTTGCCAATTTGGAAGATGAACCTTTTAAAGGTATATTTTCAAAATTTTTGGATATTTTAGAACTTAAAAAAAGTCTTGAAGCTATAAGAGGCGGTAAAAAGATAGAGTCGCAAAGTGCAGATGAAAATTTGGAAAATTTGGAAAAATACGGTATAGATTTAACCAAAAAAGCACTTGAAAACGAACTCGATCCGGTAATCGGCAGAGATGAAGAAATTCAAAGAATTATGCAAATACTTATAAGAAAGACAAAAAATAATCCGATACTTCTTGGGGAACCCGGAACAGGTAAAACCGCCATAGTTGAAGGATTGGCTCAAAGAATTGTAGAAAAAGTCGTACCTCTTAGCTTGCAAAATAAAAGAGTTGTTGCACTTGATATGAGTGCATTGATTGCAGGTGCAAAATACAGGGGCGAATTTGAAGACAGGTTAAAAGCTGTTATAGATGAAGTAAAACAAGACGGCAATATCATACTCTTTATAGATGAGATACACACCATTGTCGGTGCAGGTGCAAGCGAAGGAAGCATGGATGCGGCCAATATGCTAAAACCGGCTCTTGCAAGAGGTGAATTGCATACTATCGGTGCTACAACTCTAAAAGAGTATAGAAAGTATTTTGAAAAAGATGCTGCGCTTCAAAGAAGATTTCAGCCGGTAAAAGTTGAAGAACCGAATATAAATGAAGCTTTGCAAATTTTAAGAGGTATAAAAGAAAAACTTGAAGCCCATCACAATGTAACTATACTTGATAGTGCATTGGTGGCTGCAGCAAAACTAAGCGACAGATACATAACGGATAGATTTTTACCTGATAAAGCTATAGATTTGATCGATGAAGCTGCCGCCGAGCTTAAAATGCAGATTGAGAGTGAACCTATGGAATTATCCAAAGTAAAAAGAGAGATAAATGCACTTCTTGTTGAAAAAGAGGCTCTTAAAATGGATAAATCCAAGAAAAACGAAGAGAGATTGAAAGAGATAGAAAAAGAGTTGGCTGACAAAGAAGAGCTCAAAAGGGCATTGGAGCATCAGTTTGAAAATGAAAAAAAAGTTTTTAATGAAATAGCCGAACTTAAAACTAAAATTGATGAATTAAAAAGAGAAGCCGAACTTGCAAAAAGAAACAGCGATTTTAACAAAGCTGCCGAAATAGAATACGGAAAAATTCCGGAGCTTCTTAAAAAAGAGGAAGATTTAAACGAGCAATGGAATAAAATGCAAGAGAGCGGAACATTGCTTAAAAACAGTGTTGATGAAGAGATGATAGCAAAAATCGTTAGCAAATGGACCGGTATCCCTGTAACAAAAATGCTTCAAAGTGAAAAAGACAAAGTTTTACATATCGAAGATGAACTTAAAAAAGAGGTAAAAGGTCAAGATACCGCCATTAAGGCAGTCAGCAGAGCCATAAAAAGAAACAAAGCCGGACTTAGCAGTGACAGCAAACCGATAGGCAGTTTTATGTTCTTAGGACCGACAGGAGTCGGTAAAACCCAAACTGCCAAAACTCTTGCTAAATTTTTATTTGACAGTGAAAAATCTCTTATCAGATTTGATATGAGTGAATATATGGAAAAGCATGCCGTTTCAAGACTTGTTGGTGCACCTCCCGGATATGTAGGATATGATGAAGGCGGTCAATTAACAGAAGCGGTCAGAAGGCATCCATACAGTGTTCTTTTGTTTGATGAGATAGAAAAAGCTCATCCTGATGTTTTCAATATCCTGCTTCAAGTTTTGGATGATGGAAGGCTAACTGATAACAAAGGTGTGACAGTTGACTTTAAAAATACCATTATTATACTAACTTCAAACATAGCAAGTGCAAAGATAATGGAATTTGTCGATCCGAAAGATAGAGAAAAAGCCGTTATGGACGAATTGAAACTTCATTTTAAACCTGAATTTTTAAACAGGCTTGATGATGTGGTTATATTTAATCCTTTGGGAATTGAACAGATAAAACAAATAGTTGATATTATGTTAAATGACTTAAGAGACAGGCTAAAAGATAGAGATATGGAAATATCTCTAAGTGATAACGCAAAAGCGCTGATAGCCGAAGCAGGATTTGACCCTGTTTACGGAGCAAGACCTTTAAAAAGAGCTATATATGATCTTGTTGAAGATAAAATTGCCGAAATGATTCTTGAAGATAAAATTCAAGATGGCAATAAAATATTTGTAGATGAGCAAAATAAAGAAATAGTTATAAAAGTCCGATAGATATTTTCCTTCCCTGCTAAAAACAGGGAAGGATTTTTAAGTACCTAAAATGCTCTTTTAAATTCAGGATATGCTTCCAAACCGCATTCGCTCACATCTATCCCTTCTATTTGTTCATCATCACTTGCTCTAAATGGAATTATTTTATTTATTATATAGATAAAAATATATGACACGATAAAAGCAAATAGAGCAACTATTGCAACACCTTTTATCTGAGGCATTAAAGATACATTCTTTGCAAATATACCAACAGATAGTGTTCCCCATATACCGTTTACAAGATGCACGGACAATGCACCAACCGGATCATCAAGTTTCAATCTATCAAACAAAGGTACGGCAAAAACTACCAAAAGTCCTCCTATCGTACCAATGGCAATAGGAGAGTATATATCATATATATCTGCTCCCGCTGTTATTGCCACAAGTCCTCCGAGTGCTCCGTTTAGTATCATAGTTATATCTAAAAGTTTATATCTTATATACATTACAATGGCAGCTACAATAGCTCCGGCAAGTCCGGCAGTATTGGTATTTAGGATTGTCAGGGCTACCGTATCCGCACTCTCCTTTGAACTTATTGTTCCTACACTTCCTCCGTTAAATCCAAACCAACCTATCCAAAGTATCATAGCACCCAAAACAACAAGAGGTATATTTGAAGCAGGTATTGCTTTTATAGTACCATTTTTACCGTATCTTCCTTTTCTTGGACCTATTATTAGAATTGCCGCTAAAAGTGCCCAGGCTCCGGTTGAATGTATGACGGTTGAACCTGCCAAATCATGCATAGCCGAAATATCCAAAAATGTATCTTTTAAAAAATTCGCTCCCCATGTAACATTTACAACCGTAGGATATATAAAACCTGCCATTACAACAGTAAAAAACATCAACGGGATAATTTTAGTTCTCTCGCTGACACCTCCGCTCATTATATTGACGGTTTTTCCCACAAATGCCATTTGAAATAAAAATGCCGCCCATACACTATAACTTGTAACATTCCATCCCCCGAATGCATAACTATAACCTATCAATAAAAATATCATAGAAGCAATGGCATATATAAGTGTATTTATCGTAAGTACCGAAGTAACATTTTTTGTTCTTACAAGTCCTGCTTCAAGCATTGCAAAACCGGGAACCATAAAAATGATAAGCACCATTGCAAATAACATAAAAAGAGTGTCTATAATATACTTAATATCTCCCATAAATACCCCTTGTATATTTTTTGGAAGAATAGCATAATTATTTAAATTAAATTTATATTTTTTGATGAAATTTTAGGCAATTTACAATTTGTATCTTATCTTTTTAGGATTTTTAGTTTTGTTTGCAATTCCTAATGCAAATCTTTTTAAGCTGTATCGTACCGCCACAGTTTAAAAAACATATATCGTAATCTTTTTGGCAACCACAGTTTCTTTTGCAAAATTTTTGTTCATTTTTTACTATTTGATTGAAACTGTTTTTTGTAGGAGCTTTTGGTTCTTTTGGTTTTACTCTAAGCGATCTTCTTATGATATATCTCAAATCATTTGCTCTATCGCAGGCATAACTACTGTGATTTTTTTTGCATTGATCTCTAAAATAACTCCAATCACGATAGTTTTGATCGTATTCATTTTGCCAGTCAAACATCCTGGCATTATAATCATTTAATCTTCTGATATATCTGTTATACTTTTTATTATACTCTTTATCCTCTATAGCTCTAATATCTTTGGCTCTTAAGAAAGCATCATTTAAACATTGGTTGTAATTTTTTTCGCAATTTTTACTGCACTTCTCTCTTGTGTACCGGCAGGTCTTAATACACTCTCTTGCCTTATAGCCAACAGGAGGTATATAAATATTTTTCACAGTGTATTCAGGTGCACAACCGGTAAATATCCATACAAAAATAGAAAAAACAAAGAAATATTTTAGCATTTTAACTCCTGTTTATAAAAAACTGTCTTTATGAATATGTTCAAATGCGGCTTTGAGCGAAATAAAAAGTTCATGATTATTTTCCTCCATCTCTTTGAGCATTTTTTTTGTATTTGCTCTGGCATACGGCATCTTCACATCAAACCGAAAAGCAGGGCATGATTCATCACCAACAAGAGGAAATTCATTTAGTTTTGCAGCATCTACAAGTTGCCTTTCTCTAACAAGTATCAAAGGCCTTATCACTTCAAGCCCGTTAGATGCTTTATACTTTGGAGGCAAACTTCTCAAAGCTCCGTTATACATAAAATTCATAAAAAAACTCTCTACTGCATCATCAAAATGATGTCCCAAAGCAATTTTGTTATATCCGCCTTTTTGAGCCACACTATACAATGCTCCTCTTCTCATTCTTGAAAAAAAACTGCAAAATGATGAATTTTTTCTTATCTTCTCTTTGGCAAGCTCAAAAGTTTTGGTTTCATATATTTCAAAAGGTATATCATACTCTTTGCAGTGATTTTTCAAATTTAAAAGATTTTCTCCCATGCCATAAGTCACACAAACCGCTTTAAAATCAAAATCAAAAGGAGCAACTCTTTTAACATGAGAAAGTATATGAGCAAGAGTCAAAGAGTCTTTTCCTCCGCTAAGCCCTAAAAGCACCCTATCTCCGTCAGTTATGAGATTGTACTTGGCATTTGTCCTGCCTGTGATTCTTAGTAATTTTTTACTTATGTTAGCTTTTTTCAATCATTTTATCCAATATGGAGATAATAAAATTTGCACTATTTACAGCAGAACTTTTTAAAAATTCATCAAAATCAAATCCGGCATCCATATCAGCTGCATCACTTATAGCCCTAAGTACCAAAAACGGAATATTTAATGCATTTGCCACAACTGCTACACTTGCTCCTTCCATTTCTAAAGCACTTGCTTTAAAAGTATCTCTTATCCACTCTTTTCTTTTACTGTCAGCCACAAACTGATCTCCGGTGGCTACAATACCTTCTTTTAGTCTTATACCTTTTTCTTTTGCTACCTCTTTGGCTAAATCATTTAACTTTTTATCACTCTTGATATATACTGATCCTTCAGGTACATATCCGTAGGGATGGCCAAAAGCAGTAATATCAAGATCATGCTGACAAAGCTTGGTTGCGATTACAAGATCGCCTATATGCAAATCTTCATCTATTGCACCTGCAACTCCGCTAAAAAGAAGCTTTTCGATACCGAATTTTTCTATCATTGTAGTAGCCGTCAAAGAGGCAAAAACTTTACCTATCTTGCTATATGCCACAACAATATCATTATTTTTATATTTTGTCTTGTAGTATTTATTGTCAGCAAATTCAACTGTTTCATACTCTTTGAAAAATCTTAAAAGTGGCTCAATCTCCTCTATCATAGCTCCCATAATACCTATTGTCATACTGTTTCCTTATATAAAAAGTTAGATACTTATTTTCTAAGTAAATATTTTTGTGTATATGATAACTGCTTTGAAATTTGAAAATGAAGCAACTCTTCTTCAAAAAGCTTTGCTTTTTCTATAACTTTTCCATTCGGATCAACAATCCTGCTTCCACCCCAAAAACCAAGCCCGTCTTCAAAACCTACACGATTGACAAATACAGTATGCGTTCCGCTAAGATTTGCTACTGTGGAAAGTATACTGTTCCATTTGTATTCTATCTCCAAACCGCTGTTTTTAAAACCTCTTGCCGGTGATGCCGTAGGTATATATATAATATCCGGTTTTATAGAGACGATTTTATCTATAATTTTTGAATTCCACAAATCCTCGCATATTGCTATCACTACACTTCCGTATTTTGTTTGAAACTCTTCAAGTGTATCTCCTGCAAAGAAAAATCTTGCTTCTTGAAACATTCCGTAATTCGGCAGAGAGTTTTTATGATATATATGTGCTATTTTACCGTCAGAAAAATATACCGCACTGTTGAAAATCCTATATTTTTCTCTTAATGCAACACCGACGATAATATCTATATCCTTGCTTAAATCTTCAAATACTTCAAGCTCATCAATACCGTAAGCATCTTCATAAACCAAATCCATTAAATTGTATCCGTTTAAAGAAAGTTCAGGAAATACTATAATATTAGAATTCTCTTTTATAGCCTTTTGTATATAAAAAAGATGCTTTTGTATGTTCTCTTTTGAAAGTTTCGGCTTGATTTGAGCTAAAGATATTTTCATTTATACACCTTAATTTGACAATTCTTGATATATGTTTGACAAAGATTGCATATCCGTTATACTGTAAGTCGGTTTTTTTGTTACTCTTTTATTTATTCCTTTTAGCACATTTCCGCCAAATTCTATAAACATATCTATATTGTCTTCTATATTTTTTACAGACTGCTTATACAATACCGGCATAACCAATTGTTTTGAAAGTAGAGATATGGCATCTTTTTTTGTTTCGTAGATTTGTGCGGTTACATTGGATACAACAGGAGTTATAAACTCATCTTTTAAAAATTCCTCAAGATAAGGTTTTAAAGCATCAGAAGCTTCACTTAAAAGCGGGCAATGACTCGCTACGGACATATTTAAAAGTATTGCTCTTTTTGCTCCTGCATTTTTAAAAACATTCTCCATTAAAGCCAAGTCGCTTTTGACACCGGCTACAACTATTTGTCCGTCACTATTGTAATTTGCAGGCCATATCTGTTTTGCATTTTCTCTGGCTTCTTGGCATATTTCCTCAATTTTTTCATCATTAAGTCCTATAACGGCCATCATACCCGCTTCAAAGTTTTGACAATTCTTTGCCATAAGTTTTCCCCTTTGATGAACAAGTTCAACTCCGTCAAGATAATCTAATGCCCCCACACTGACAAGTGCAGAAAATTCTCCGAGTGAATGCCCCATGGCAAAAGATGATTTTATCATCATTTCATCTTCAAACAGTTTGTGTGCAATTGAGCTTACAAGTAAAATTGCGGGTTGGGTAAACTCTGTTTTTTCAAGATTGTCATTCTCTTCAAAAAGTAATTTTTTAAAGTCTATGCCTATTCTCTCACTTGCATTCTCAATCATTTCTCTTGCAATTTCACTTTGATCATAAAAACTTTTTCCCATACCGATTGACTGACTTCCCTGACCGGGAAATACAAAGACTGTTTTTTTACTGTTTTTCATAAAAATCTCCTACAAATTATATTCATTTATTTTTTTTCTAAGTGTATTTCTGTTGATACCGAACTGGTCTGCTATTTTTAACTGTGATTTAAATTTCAAAAGTCCTGCTTTTATAAGCGGTATTTCATAAATATGCAAATTATCCCTATAATCATTTTTACTCCCGAGTTTTTTTAAAAAATAATTTTGTAAAATTCGCATAATATCCTTTTCTTGCATCAACTCTTCGATAAGAGCTTTGTAGATACTCATTTTCAAAGAGTAACAGTTTCTATCAAGATTTAATTCCATCTCTTTTATATCAATATCAATATCTCTAAAACCAAAATCATATTTGGCATCTTCAAGAAATTTTTTAGCCAAAGGATAAATATCTTCTCTTCTATCTACAAGAGGAGGCAAATTTATACTTAGGCTAAAAAACTTATCTCTGATTTTACTGAAAATATTTTTTTGTGAAGTTGCTATGATTCTTGTTTTGTTTTTTTGCAAAATACCAAAAAGTGTATCTGTATATTTTATTTTATCAAAATTTCTGATTATGACATTTTGGTGTTGGATCATCATAGTTGTTATCGTGGTTATATCACTATCACCGTTTATTATGGGAGCATTGACAATATATTTGGCTAAAGTTGTTTTTCCGGTACCCTCTTCTCCTGTTATAAGTGCATTTATCTCTAAACTTTTTAGCAGATTTGCAGATTTTAGAGCCTCTTTTGAGGCTCTGTTTTTAGCTATAAAACTAATTGCATCCACAGCCGGTTCCACAGCCGCATGATTCTTCGCCTCCGCCTACTACACCGCTTGCTGCTTCAGCTTCCGTAGCATCTCTTACTTCCAAAACAGAAACATTAAAAATCAAATCTTTACCTGCCAAAGGGTGATTAAAATCAACTACTACATTATTGTCATCAAAACTTTTTACTGTAACTTGAACAGTTTCGCCGTTTTCTCCCTGTCCGTAAAGAACCATTCCTTCTTGCAAATCTATTCCGGCAAATTGCTCTTTTGGCAATGTTTGAACAGCTTCCGGATTAACTTCACCGTATCCTTGATTGGCCAAAACCTGTACTTCAGCTTTTTCACCGGCATTCATCTTGGTTAATTTATCTTCAAGACCCGGAATTATCTGTCCTTTACCACTTACAAACTCTAAAGGTTCTTTTCCGATATTGCTATCTAAAATTTCACCCGTATCGGCATCTTTAAGTTCATACTCAAATGATACTACTTTATTGTCACTTGTTGACATATTTTCTCCTAATATAAATATAGAAACTGATTTTAACGAAAAATAGATTTATTGTAGATTAATTTTATTTTACAGTTACCGGATATATACCGGAAGTTTATTTGTTTAACAATTTGGCAACCTTGCTTTTGGGATATTTTGCTATTAGAATATCTTTAAATTTTTTTGCATTTTTTTTATCACCGAGCTTGCTAAAAGAGATATAGGTATGATAAAGCAAAGTAGGGGTAAAACTTGCCTTGTCATAAAGAGATATACTTCTTTTATAATACTCAATCGCTTTGGCAAAATGTTTTGTTTTATAATTAATTTCACCGAGGTAAAAATTACTTGTTGCCGGAAGATATCTTTTTTTAATTGATGCCTGAAAAAGCTCCATTGCTTTTGTATAATTTTTTCTTTCAAAATTTCTTTTTGCTTCGGCAAATAAAACACTTCCTTTTTTTGACAAAACTTCTTTTGCAGCAAGTTTTTTATCAAGCAATGCAAGTTTCTTATCAAAACTTTCTTGTATTTGATTTAATTTTTGATTTAAAACATCTTTTGATACATAGGAAGAATTTATAGAATCAATCAAAGAACTAAGCTCGGACAAAACAAGTTTGACTTTTTGGTTGTTTTGTATCAGCAACTCTTTAGTAGCATTCAAATCATTTTTTAAAGCTAAAAGCTCTTTTGTATTGTTTGATTCGCCAAGTTTTATCTTATGTATGGATTGTTCTATTTTAAAAATCCTGTTATTTTGAGATTCAACAACACTTTTTATACCATCAATCTTCTCTTGCATATCATTCAATTCTGTTTTTACAAAACTGACATTTGTGGATAGTGTTTTTACCTCTTTTTTATTTTTAAGGATTACTTTTTCACTGCTTGTAAGACCGTACGGGTTAGGCGCATCCAAGTCACCGGCACCAAATGCCGATGGCTCAGCTGCAAATGCTGCTATACCAAGCAGTAGTATCAAAATGTATTTATACATAAATAATTATGGTAAAAATTTAAATTCTACTCTTCTGTTTTTAGCCCAGCATGCTTTATTGTGTTCTGTACATACCGGATTACTTTCACCATAACTTATAATCATAAGCCTGTTTGCATCCACACCAAGAGTTACAAGTGCGGATTTTACACTTTTTGCTCTTCTAAGACCTAAAGCATAGTTATACTCATCAGTACCCCACTCATCAGTATTGCCTTCTAATTTAACAGAAAAATCCTTTGCATCATCTGAGTTTACAATATTTGCATCTTCTTCAACCAAAGGCTTTTGATCTTCTCTTATATTATATTTGTCAAAATCAAAATGAATTATTTTTGTTTTTTGCTCCAGCTGGGCAATTTTATAATTCACATCATTCCCGTTTGCATTCATATTGTTGGCAGTCTGGTTTGTGCTTGTATCCATAGAATTGCTCATAGCGGAAACTTTTGTGTCAGCTGCTTTGGCATTTTGATTTGCATTCATTTCACTTTTTTTAGTCATATCGACTTCCGGGGTTTTTTTACTACAGCCTGTAAAAAGCAACAATGCGGTACCGATACTTATAAGAACTATTTTTTTCACACTTTATCCTTTTTTAAAAAAATTTCTTTTATTTTATCATATTTTTCTTAAATTACCAATCAAGAGATTGAATTCTGCCAACTTTTAAAGGAAATAAAAAACTTTTATTGGAATATAATCGAATAATACCAAGAGCTGATTGTCTTTTGTAATTTTTTATAAACATAATCGTTTCACCCTTATTGGCAAATCTTGGAAAATAATTTTTACCCGTAGCTGTTAATTGTCTTATATATTCTGTTTTTGTTGAAATAAGATAAAGATTGAAACTGTTTTTACCAAATTCACTATCACCTTCACGCCTTGAAAAAACAAGATAATTTTCATATGCACTAAAAGAGTTGTTATTTTTACCCTGATAAACCAATTGCTCTACAGGTGCATACAAATGCGGTCTTTTGGCAAATATATTGGGATAACCCAATCTGTCTGACACAAATGCTATCCTTGTTTCATTATCTATAAAATTACCGCTGACATCTATACCTTTGAATTTTGTAATTCTCTCTAATTTTTTAGTTTGCAAATCATATATATAGATATCAGGCTGATCATTTGGTGCCATTGTCAAAACAAGTCTGTTTCCGTCTTTGCTCACATCAGAACATACCAGCATACCTTTGCTTGAAATTATTTTATATCTTTTTCCTTTCTTAAGATCTACTTTGTATAAAACGGGAGTTCTTCCATTGTATGACGAATAGTAAAAAGCATCTTGATTTTGGTTTGCCCATTTCGGAAAAATATTTAATCCTCCTGTAACTATGGTTTTTTGATAACTCAAAGTATAATCTGAAATGACTATATCGCTCTTTTTCTTTCCTGTATATTTGGCAAATACAACAAATCTCTGCATCCAGTCGATTGATGGTGCACCTAATTTGTTATTGATATCTATGATCATTTTATGTGCTAAAAACGGATATCTGTTTTTATTGGATATTTTATAAATATTTTGCATTATTGCCGAACCGTTTTTTGCATTTATAAGTTTCATATAACCAATAAGTGTATTATCCTGTTTTTCAAGCTTAAATCTCGCAATCAAATCCGGCATGATATTGCTTTGAAAATTCTCTTTATAGTCACCTTCATATGTAGTTTTTATATATCTGTCATCTACTATAAAATTTGCAGAAATTTTCAAATCCCCAACAAGCAGTTTATATATCTTTTTTTCTATATATTTATCGGCAAAAGAATTATCAGTTGCATCCTGAACGACAATCTTTGGAAGTTTGTTGCCTTTTTTAACTATATCTATAGTAGCATCAAATGCAAACAGTGTCAAACAGCTTACTATCAAAACAAGCAATATTTTTTTCACTTATTTCTCCTTATTCGTCTTTAAAATTAACTTTTATTGTTATATAATCACCAAGTTTGTACGGTGGAAACTTTTCATCTTTTAAACTCTCCAAAAAGCTCTGTAGCTTGGCATTGAATTCGTTATTATATGAAAGTTCATCTATTTTGTAGCTGAAATTTCCAAACTTGTCTATAGTTACAGTAACCTTTGCACTGTTTCCGGGAAGCGTACCGGGAGTTTCTTGCCACTTTTCATCTAACATATCGCTGATTTTTCCGATATACTCATTGTATTCGCCGATTTTTTGACTTTTTGGCTGGCTTGCACTTTCAAGACTCAAACTTTTTACTATACTTGTAGCTGATTTTTGTTTATTGGTATTTTCTTCAGATAAACTTTTTTTTACAAATTTTGGAATTTTGCTGTTTTGATTTGCTTTTTTTGTCAAATTTTGTTCTTTTTTTAAGTATTTTTTTGTATTTATCCCACTAAAGAGAGACTTTAATGATTTTGATTTTACAGTTTTTTTGATGGATTTTTTGATTTTGGCTTTTTGTTTGCTTTTATGTATAGATTTTTTTTTCTTGGATATTTTTTTTGTTAATTTTTTTTTGGGAAGTCTGCTTTTTTTTATACTTTTATTTTCTTTTATGGAAATTTCAATGAAACTGTTTTTTTTGCTTGTATACTGTTTTGATAAAATTTTGGATTCCGCTATGTATGAAAGTATAAACCATATAAGCAATATATAGACAAAAACAGAAAAAAATCCGCCTATAAAAAAGTATTTATCACTTTTTTGCATCTCTATCCCTCGGTAATTAGGGAAACTTTTGAAAATCCTGCCTCTTTGACACTTTTTAATATATACATAATTGACCCGTATTGCAAATTTTTATCTGCCCTTATATATACCGTTGTATTTTTAGAGATTGATTTTGAGAAAAGTATAAAACTGTCAGCAAAAGCACTGTATTGATACTGATTTTTTCCTACATACACTTTTTTATCTTTGGTTATTCGTATCTCAAGATCAGGAATTTTGCCAAGTGATTTTGATTTTGAACCTTGGGGTAGTTTTATATTTTCTTCATATATAATCGCAGGTGTTGTAACCATAAGAATGGCTAAAAGAACAAGCATTATATCAACCAAAGGGGTGATATTTAAATCCGGTTTTTCATCCCAATCAATATACATCAATCCTCTGTATTATCTTTTGTTAAATTGTTAATAAGAAGTATCTTTTCCCTATCTACAACACTTAAATAATCATATGCTTTTCTTTTGAGTATAATATATCCGCTGTATGCAGGGATTGCTACCAATATTCCGCCTGCTGTTGCAACAAGTGCCTCGCTGATTGCGGGAGCTATAACATTTAAAGATGCACTAGTGGCTCCTGCAAGTTTTGAAAATGTTTCAAGAATTCCGACAACCGTACCGAAAAGCCCTATAAAAGGAGAAGTCGAAGATATTATAGAAAGTACAGAAAGATATGAAGTAGCACTTTTTTGAGCCACATTTATACAAACTTCAAAGATTTCATTATTGCCTTTATATCCGGAGGTACACTTTCGCAAAATAGAATCAGGTCTGACTGTAGAACTGCCCATAAGCATACTTTCAAGTGATGATTCTTCTCTTTTTATAAGTGAATTTATATAAAGATATCTATATACGATAACCCACAGAGTAATTAAAAAATATATAGATAACCATAACAATACCGCTATGGTTATCTCACTACTTCTTGATAAATAATTTAAAAAGAGATCAATTAAATTCATATATTATGATTTTCTGATACTTTTAACACGAGCCAATACATTCTCTGTTACATAAGGATCACTTTTAATACTATCCAATAAATCTTCAACCTTTTTAAGAGAATCGGCTATCTTGCTCTCGCTCTCGTCACCACCTACATATACCGCACCTTCAGCCAATATATTAACCCCGCTTTCATCAACTTCGGCATATCCGCCGTCAATTGCAACAAGGTCATGTTTTGCATTGGTATTTTCTATATCAATAACACCTGTTTTCAAAAGAGTCAGTACTGATGCATGACCGGGAAGTACACCGAATTCACCTTCACTACCCGGAAGGGTAATACTCTTGACATCTCCTTTAAAGATGATGCCTTTAGGGGTAACTATCTCAAGTTTTAATGTATCCATAAACTTTTCCTTCCAAAAAAACAGTTAGTCTAAAACTAACTGTTTTTCATTTTTTCAGCTTTCTCTACAGCCTCTTCAATGTTACCAACCATATAAAATGCATTTTCAGGCAAATGATCATACTTACCTTCAAGTATTCCTTTAAAACCTGCAATTGTCTCTTCGAGTGTAACATATTTTCCGGGACTTCCTGTAAATACTTCTGCAACAAAGAAAGGTTGAGAAAGGAATTTTTCAATTTTTCTTGCTCTTTCAACTGTTTGTTTGTCTTCTTCGCTAAGCTCATCCATACCAAGAATTGCAATAATATCTTGCAAATCTTTGTACTTTTGAAGTACTGCCTGAACTCCTCTTGCAACTTTATAATGCTCTTCTCCGACAATTCCTGGATCCAATAGTCTTGAAGTACTATCAAGAGGATCAACAGCAGGATATATTCCTTTTTCTGCAATGCTCCTGTTTAAAACAGTTGTTGCATCCAAGTGTGCAAAAACAGTTGCAGGAGCAGGATCGGTCAAGTCATCAGCAGGAACATAAACTGCTTGGACTGAAGTAATAGATCCTTTCTTGGTTGATGTAATTCTCTCTTGCAATCTTCCCATTTCACTTGCAAGTGTAGGCTGATAACCAACTGCACTTGGTATCCTTCCAAGAAGTGCGGACATCTCAGAACCTGATTGGGCAAATCTAAAAATATTATCAATAAACATTAAAACATCAAGACCCATTTCATCTCTAAAATACTCTGCCATTGTAAGACCGGTTAAAGCAATTCTGTTTCTTGCTCCCGGAGGCTCATTCATTTGACCATAGCACAAGGCAACTTTGTCAAGAACATTTGATTCTTTCATCTCATTATAAAGATCATTACCTTCTCTGGTTCTCTCTCCAACACCGGCAAATACCGAATAACCGCTGTGTTTAAAAGCAACATTATGGATAAGTTCCATTATGATAACCGTTTTACCAACACCGGCACCCCCAAATAGTCCTATCTTTCCACCTTTGGCATACGGTGCTAACAAATCGGCTACTTTTATACCTGTTTCAAATATTTCACTTTTTGTACTTTGGTCTTCAAAAGGAGGCGGATCCCTGTGAATTGACCAGTGATTTTTTGCGACAACAGGCTCACCGTTATCAACAACATCTCCTATTACATTAAAAATTCTTCCGAGAACTTCTTCTCCCACAGGAACTTTTATAGGTGAACCAAGAGCTTTAACTTTTAAGCCTCTTACCAAACCCTCACTCATATCCATTGCTATGGTTCTTACCGTGTTGTCACCCAAATGTGCGGCAACTTCCAAGATAAGCTTATGAGTTTTTCCCTCAACTTCATATACCACTTCCAGAGCATCATTGATTTCAGGCAATTTGCCCTCAAAACTAACATCAATGACAGGCCCCAAAATCTGGCTTATAACTCCATCCATTAATTTATCTCCTTAGTTTGTTTACTTATTACTTATTACTTTTGTGCTTCAACACCGCTTATAATCTCAATCAACTCTGTGGTAATGGCACTTTGTCTTGCTTTATTATACTCCAAAGTTAATTCCTGAACTCTTTCGTTTGCATTATTTGTAGCATTATCCATTGCCTGCATTCTTGCACTGTGTTCAGCCGCCAAAGAATCAATCAGGGCAAAATACATATTGTACTCAAAGTACATTTTAAGCAAATTCTCCAAAAGTTCCGTATTGTCTTCGGGCTCAACCTCTATCATGGAAGTAGAAACATCTTTTGGAGGTTCAAATCTTTTTACCGGAACTACAGTGTTAACTCTCAATTCCTGAGATATCATATTTTTATATCCATTATGCACTATGAGAACTCTGTCTGTTTTGTCTGATAAAAAGTCATCAATGGACTCATTTATAATCTCAGCTGCAATTTTTGTAGTTGGAGCTGAACTGACACCGATTTTTTGGTCAAACAGTTCTATGCCCTTAAAATTAAAGTAACCGATACCTTTTTTTCCGATTGCTTTTAATCTAACTTTTGTTTTTTTGGCAGCATACTCTTCGAGCAAAGCATTGACAGCTTTTATAGTTTGGATATTGAAACCGCCACAAAGTCCTTTGTCCGCAGTTACAAATATAATATCAACAACTTTCGGATTGTCATTTATATCAAAAAATTTACTTTTTATCCCGCCTACTCTGTATTTGTTTATTTTATGGGAAATTTCAGACAAAACTTCATTTATCTTGATAGCATATGCCTGTGACTCTTCTGCCGCGAGCTTTGCTTTCATCAATTTTGCAGTAGAAACAAGCTTCATTGCCCTTGTTGTTTTTTGGGTATTTTTAACACTACCAATTTTTCTCTTAATATCTTTTAGATTTGCCATTTTATAACCTTAATTTGCTTCAAAAGTTGCTTTAAACTCATCCAATATCTTATTTAATTGTGCTTTTATCTCATCGTCAATCTTCTGTTTTGTTCTGATATCATCAAGCACTGAAGCATATTTTGCCTCAATAAAAGGATATAATTCAGCTTCAAATTTTGTAACATTTTCAGCATCTATATCATCAAGATATCCATTTGCACCAGCATAAATAATAACCACTTGCTTTTCAACCGGAAGCGGTGAATACGGAGGCTGTTTTAAAACTTCAACCATTCTTTGTCCACGCTCTAACTGATTTCTGCTTGTTTCGTCCAAATCACTGGCAAACTGTGCAAAAGCTTGAAGTTCTCTGTATTGGGCAAGATCAAGTCTTAATGTACCTGCAACCTGCTTGATAGCTTTTATCTGAGCTGCACCACCGACTCTTGAAACAGAAAGTCCGACATTGATAGCAGGTCTGATACCTGAATTAAACAGATCGGTTTCCAAGAAAATCTGACCATCTGTAATAGATATAACATTAGTAGGAATATAAGCTGAAACATCACCTGCCTGAGTTTCTATAACAGGAAGAGCAGTTAAACTTCCCGCACCCAAATCATCACTCAGCTTCGCAGCTCTTTCAAGTAGTCTTGAATGCAGATAAAAAACATCTCCCGGATATGCTTCTCTTCCCGGAGGTCTTCTTAAGATCAAAGACATTTCTCTGTAAGCGACAGCATGTTTGCTTAAATCATCATAAATGATAAGCGCATGTCTGGAATTGTCTCTAAAATATTCACCCATTGTTACACCTGCATATGGTGCCAAATATTGAAGAGCCGCAGAGTCACTTGCACCGGCATTTACAACTATGGTATAATCCATTGCTCCATGCTCTTCAAGTTTTTTTACAATTTGTGCGACAGTTGACTGTTTTTGTCCGATAGCAACATATATACATGTAACATCCTGACCTTTTTGATTTATAATGGTATCAACCGCAATGGTAGTTTTACCTGTCTGTCTATCGCCGATAATCAACTCTCTTTGACCACGACCTATCGGTACAAGTGCATCTATGGCCTTGATACCAGTTTGCAAAGGCTCATGTACTGATTTTCTTGCCATTATGCCGGGTGCTTTTTCTTCAACAAATCTATACTCGTCAGTTTCTATAGGACCTTTTGAATCAATTGGTTCCCCAAGAGGATTTACAACTCTTCCGACAACCGCATCTCCAACCGGAACTTTTAAAAGTTTACCTTCTCTTTTTACAGAAACACCTTCTCTTATATCGTTACCGGATCCAAGTATGACTATACCTACACTTGACTCTTCCAAGTTTAGAGCGATACCTTGTTCGCCATTTTCAAACTCGACCATTTCACCGGCCATTACATTCTTAAGTCCATATACCTGTGCAATTCCATCAGCAACAGAGATAACTTTTCCGGTCTCTTCGATATCTACACTTAATTCGAAATTATCAATTCTCTCTTTTATGATAGAGCTAATTTCGTCCGCTTTAATCTTTGAACTCACTTGAGCACTCCTTTAGTTTTTTATATTGCTTTTAGTATATGCTCAGTCATTTGAGCTTTTAATCTATCAATCGAAAAACTTATTTCGACACCTAAATCTTCAATTTCTATTTTAATACCCGGATAGTCACTTTTGACACTTTGCAGTACTATTTTAGAATTAAATTTACTACTTAATTTTTCTTCAATACTGTTTATATTTTTTTTGTCTATTTGAGAACTACTTATAATATGGCCGATAAATTTATTATCTTTTAAAGATAATTCATATCTTAATTCATCACATATCGGTGAAATCAAATTTGTTCTATCATTTATTACAAGTATTTTTATAAAATTTTTAAATTTTTCATCAGGATTATCAAATAACGATATGATAAAATCAAACTTTTCATTTTTTGATATTGTTGGAGAAAGAAGTATATTTTTCATCTTTTCCATAGAGTAAACTTTGTTTAAAATTTGCAAATCCTCATAATACTTTCTTATAGTTGTATCATCAGCGGATTCAAATAGAGCCTTTACATATTTTTTAGCAATCGGTGGTATCATTTATGCAACCTTTTTCATGACAATATTGACAAGTTCACTATTGTCGAAAGTTTGTAGATTTTCAGCAAAAAGAGAATTTACGGTTTCGGCCACAACTGACTTGACCATTTTTCTTCTTTCTATCTCACATCTTTCATCATGGTATTTTTCAAGAAGTTCAAGCTCATTTGCCAATTCATCTTTGATTCTATCAGTTATAAGCTCGGCTTCTTTTTTTGCATCTTCAACGATACTTTTAGCCAGTATTTTAGAATCTTCAAGTTTTTGAACTGCTTCTTCTTTTGCTTTTTTAGACTCTTCAACTTTTTCCTGAATTGATTTAAGTGTTGATACTATCTCTTCTCTTCTTCCTTTAAAAAAGTTCTTTAAAGGTCCTGCTACATATCTGTAAAGAATGGCAGCGAAGATTAAGAAGTTTATAGTTCTGGGAATAATATCCGTACTCCCTTCTCCCGCAAAAAGTGCCAACGGAGAAAACAATATAATTAATCTAAAGAACAATTTCATCTCCTTATATTTGACTAAGCTTAGTTTTTAAGCTATCTTTAAAAACAGGTAACTCATTTTTGAGTCTTGAGTTCAACTCCTCTTTTTCCTGATTTAATTCAAGCAAAAATGACTCATAAGCTTTTTCAAGAACCGCTTTTTTAGCTTCTATTTTTTCATTATATTCAGCTTTGACCATATTAATGGCCTCTTCTCTTATCTTGTGTGCCTCATTTTTTGCATGCTTTATCAAGTTTAAAGCCTCTTCTTCAAGATGAGAAACATTGCTACTGTTTTTCTTTGCCTGCTCCAAATCATTTTTGATTGACTCGTCTCTTTCATGCATGAATGTAAGCAACGGCTTATAAAGTATCTTGTTCAATACTACGATCAAAAAGATAAATATAACCGCAACTAACAGCAATAAACCCGGACTTATATCCAACATTGTTGCTCCTTGGTTTTTTAAAAATTCATGTATTTTACCAAAAGTTTCTGTAAACTTTTATTAAATAAAGTAAAAATTATTATTATTTTTAACTTATAGAGTTTAAAAAACTTTCAACCTCATTGTCTGTTTTAAATTCTATAATTATTTTATTTTCTTTTCTTTTGCTTTTTATACCTATTTTTTCTAATTTATTAACAAGTTTGTCAAGATTTTTTATTTTATTTTTTTCTACACTTTTTTTAACGAAACTTTTTTCTTTGTTTTTTATATTTTTGACAAGATTTTCCGTTTCTCTTACACTTAGTTTTTGTCCTATGATACTGTTTGTTACACTTTCTTCTTCTTTCTCTGAGAGTCCGACTAATACTTTTGCATGTCCTTGTGAAATTTTACCATGTATAAGTAAATTTTTTGTTTTTTCGCTTAAATTTATCAATCTTAGTGTATTTGTTATCTGAGTTCTGCTTTTGTGAATTATATTTGAAAGTTCATCATGGGTAATTTTATACTGTTCTATCAACTCTTTATATGCAGTCGCCAATTCTATAGGATTTAAATTTTCTCTTTGTATATTTTCTATAAGAGCCAACTCTCTTAAATTTTCCGATTCTATATCTGCAACTATTGCTTTTATATGTGTTAAATCGGCCAACTTTGAAGCTCTAAGTCTTCTCTCCCCGGCAATAAGCATATAACCGTCATCTTTTTTAACAACTATTATAGGTTGCAAAAGTCCATGTTTTTTTATAGATTCCGCAAGTTCGTTAAGAGCACTTTCATTAAAATAAGTTCTTGGCTGATATATGTTTGGTAAAATTTCGTTTATATCTATTTCACAAATCAAATTTGCCTTATCTTCTATATCGTTTCTGTAAGCTTCTTCAACATCTTCTAAAATTGCTCCTATACCGCGTCCCAAAGCTTTTTTGGTTTTTGCCATCTCTATCCTGCCATTATAGAAGTTGCAAGATTTTGGTAAGCTTGAGAACCGGTTGATTTTATATCATATAAAATAATGGGTTTTCCAAAGCTCGGACTTTCTGCAAGTTTGATATTTCTGGGGACTACCACATAAGATGAGTTTTTCTTATCTTTAAAAAGTTTATTTTTAAAGTGTTGTTTCAAATCAGCAAAAACCTGCTTGGAAAGATTGTTTTGCATACTGTACATTGTTGGCAAAAAACCCTTAATCTTAAGTTTAGGATTGATAGTTTTTTTGATAAGTTTTATAGTATTTAAAAGCTGAGCCAATCCCTCTAATGCAAAAAATTCACACTGTATGGGAATAATAACCGAATTTGCCGCACTCAGAGCATTGATAGTTATACTTCCAAGAGCCGGGGGCGAATCTATGATAATATAATCAAACTGATCTTTTATCTCTTTGATTTTATTTTTAAGCACCAGTTCTCTTCCGTCGCTCTCTTGGTCGTAAAATTCTTTTTCTATACCTACTAAACCGATATTTGAAGGTGCCAAAAATAGAGTAGGAATCGAAGTTTTCAATATAATTTGAGAAAGTTTTTTACTGCCTATGAGTACATGATAGATATTGTACTCATAATCATTCCTGTGAAAGCCAAGACCGGTAGTAGCATTTGATTGAGGATCTGCATCAATAAGCAAAACTTTTTTTTCGGCAACTGCCAAAGAAGCTGCCAGATTGATAGCTGTAGTAGTTTTTCCTACACCGCCTTTTTGATTGGCAATAGCAATTATCTCTTCCATATCCTACATACTCCCTTTATCTTGCACTAAAGACTTTTTTATCATTTACTGTTATTGAGCCATCTTGATTAAGTTTTGCATCTTTAAGCGAAACGATATTTTCATCAAGATGAAAACAAAACTTTTTTGTTTTATGAAATTCTATCTTATATTTGCTAAAAACTTGCTTCCATGAAAAATTTTTTTTAATTTTTTTTACAAATTCCTCTATAAGCAAATCTCTGTTTATTCGTATATCAAGTTTGCCAAATCCTTGGGGAGCATCTCTCAGATTTAAACCTATGGAGCATATAATATTTTCACCGGTTTTAACTGTAATAACACCACCGATTTTTTTTTCATCCATATAAAAATCATTTGGCCATTTTAACCATATATCAGAGCCTCGGGCAGATAAGATATCTTTCAACATATAAGCAAAATATATAGAAGTGGACTGTATTGGCAAATCTTTTGGCAACTGTTTCATTTTTACACAAAAAGATAAAAAAAGATTTCCGTCTTTGCTTATCCATTTATTGCCCCTGCTTCCCACACCATTTTCCTGTTTGTCTGCAACTATAAGTACAGGGGGAGTAATTTTGCCGTTTTTAAGGGCATTTTGAATATATTTGTGAGTAGAATCTATATTTTTAAATGATATAATCTCCAATTTTTAACCTTTTGCCGACCAAGTACTCTTTTGCACTCATCTCTTTTTTTGAAGCCGGCTGAACTTTTAAAAGTTTTATTTTTCCTTTTTTGCATCCTATGCTTACGCTATCTTTTTCGATACTGAGAATTTCTCCGGGATTGTATGATTTGTCACTTTCAACAAAACTCATTTGTTTGATTTTTAAATTATTTTTCAGATAAATTCCGGGCCATGGTGTAAAAGCACGATATTTCAAATATATTTTATATGCATTGTCAAATGTTATTTCTCCATCACTTCTTGATATTTTTTTAGTATGAGACGATAAAGCCTTAAATTGCTTTAGAGGTTTTATACTGTCAAAATTCTTGATGATATCAAGACATAGTTTCGCAGCCGCCAAAGACATTTTGTCAAATAATTCACCGACAATCATATCTTTTTTTATATCAATATACGAAAATCCGAGCATATCACCGGTATCAAGACCTTCATCCATCAGCATTGCCGTAACACCGCTGAAATCATCACCATTTAAAATAGCAGATTGTATAGGACTTGCACCCCGATATTTCGGAAGTATCGAGGCATGAAGATTGATGCATGGTGCAATATTTAGTATATTTTTAGGAAGAATTTGTCCATAAGCTGCAACGATAATAAAATCCGGTCTGAAACTTTCTATCTGTTCTTTAACTTTATTGTCTTTCAATGTAACGGGTTGAAATATTTTCATCTCATATCCGCTACTTTGCAAAATTTTCTTTACATACGGAGGTGTAAGTATCTGTTTTCTGCCAACCGGTTTGTCCATCTGGGTAAAAACTGCCGAAACATTTATATCCTGACTATCAAGAAGTTCCTTTAAAATTACCCATGCATAATCAGGAGTACCCATAAATATTACATTTTTTATATCCATTTTTATTCACACTCTTTACTTATCGGGCAAAAAAGTGTTCCGCTTTTATGTATGCCTTCAAGCAAAAAACTTTTTGCATCACTTAAATCAAACCCGTTAGCCATAAACATTATCTTGTTTCTTTTTAGTAAAAAATCAGCCGCTTTCAGTTTCGTTGCAATACCGCCGGTAGCAAAAAAATTATTGGGATTTACTTTGATATTTGTTTCATCCGCACTTATAGAATAAACTATTTTTTTAAGTATTGCATTATCATTTTCTCTTGGATCTTTATCATAATATCCGTCTATATCCGAAAGTATAACCAACATATCGGCATCAAAATAGTAAGTTACATGTGCTGAAAGTCTGTCATTATCGCCAAAAACAAGCTCATCTGTTGCAGTTGTATCATTTTCATTGATGATAGGAATAATACTGTTTTTAAGGCATACTTCTATCGCATTTTTGGCAAATTCAGTTCTTTTTCTCGAATCAAAGTCACTGGCTGTAAGCAAAAACTGAGCAGTCAGTTTATCATATTTTTCAAATTTTTTCTGATACTCTCTCATCAAAAAAGGTTGACCGACCGCAGCAATAGCCTGCCTGTTTGCCACTATACTTTTATCAAGCTTTATCTTGGAGTATCCGGCAGCCACCGCTCCGGAGCTTACAACTATCACTTCATATTTGTCATGCAAATTAGAAATAAATGCGACCAAATTCATCATACGCTCTTTGGCAATCCTGTTGTGTTCGCTTAAAACATGACTGCCTACTTTGATAACAATTCGTTTTAACTTAAGATTTTTCATCTTCTTCCTTGATTTCTTTGGAATGTACTCCATCAAAAAGAGCAAATTTTACTGCATCTATATTGATATTGGCAACTGAAGATACAGGAGTTGCAAAAAGAGGTTTGTCCGAATATAAAGTAAAATCATTTTGATTGTAAAATAGATAATTTTTGTCAAATCCGTATTTGTTTTCTTTACTTATTTGCAGTCCGAATTCATTTAAAAAAGTTTTGATTTTTATATTTGCCTCATCAACAGACAGAGTATCGATTTTTGTAAAAGCTATGGCATAAAAATTGTGACTTAATTTATCAGAATAACTTTTAAGCTCATTTTCGAGTGCTTCAAACTGTTCTTTTAAATCTCTGTAATTGGAAACATCAAGCATAAAAAGTAAAAATTTGGTTCTTTCAATATGTTTTAAAAATTCAAGTCCCAAACCCTTTCCGTCGCTGGCTCCCTCTATAATACCGGGTATATCCGCCATAACAAATGATTTGTACTCATCTATATTTACAACACCGAGTTTTGGAGTTAGTGTAGTAAATTCATAATTTGCAATCTCCGGTGTAGCATTTGAAAGCCTGCTTATCAGAGTAGATTTTCCTACATTCGGAAATCCGACCAAACCAACATCAGCTATCAATTTAAGCTCAAATCTAACTTCTTTTTCAATTCCGGGAAGTCCGGGCTGTGCATAAGTTGGTCTTTGGTTTGTTGAGCTTCTAAAATGCCAGTTTCCAAGCCCTCCTTTACCACCTTTTAAAAATACAATTTCTTGAGCTTCATCAACCATATCAAGAAGTACTTCTCCGCTTTGATTGTCTATTATCTGGGTTCCGGGAGGAACTTTAACGGTTAAGGAAGCACCTTTTTTTCCATATTTTTTTCTACCTTCTCCGGGTTGTCCGTTTTGAGCTTTCAATACATTTTTTCCTCTTAGATGAGAAAGTGTATGAGTATTATTATCAACTTTTATGACAATATCACCTCCCATACCGCCGTCTCCGCCGTCAGGTCCGCCTTTTATAACAAATTTTTCTCTTCTGAAAGAGACTGCTCCTGCTCCGCCTTTACCGGACTTGAGTATGAGTTTTACATGATCAGTAAACATTAAATTAATTCCTTGGGATATTTTAATAAATTATATCATAATTGAGAGTACATTAAGCCAAAAGTTATAAACTTTCGGCTTAATATTTTAGTGCCTTACCGCATATAAAAATGCTCGAGTATTATTTAGGCTGCGGGATAAACTGAAACTTTTTTTCTGTGTTTGTCTTTTCTTTCAAATTTTACATATCCGTCAACCAAAGCAAAAAGCGTATGATCTTTACCCATTCCTACATTGTTACCGGGATGCGTAGCCGTACCTCTTTGTCTTATGATGATATTGCCGGCTCTTACAAATTCACTTCCGAATTTTTTAACACCTAAACGCCTTCCTGCACTATCTCTATTATTTTGGGTACTACCCTGACCTTTTTTATGAGCCATTTCCTCTCCTTAAGCTGATATATTTGTAACTTTTACGCGAGTATATTCTCTTCTAAAACCTTTTTTAAGTTTGCTGTCTTTTCTTCTTCTCTTTTTGAAAATAACAATCTTTTTGGCTTTTGCGTTAGTTACAACTTCAAGTGTTACTTTTGCCCCATCAAGAAATGGAGTACCCACTTTGAACTCACCGTCATTGATGGCAAGTACTTCTTCTACCTCTATGGTATCTTTTGGCTGAGCGTCAAGCTTGTCGAGATTTAGAAAATCTCCCTCTTGAACTTTGTATTGCTTCCCACCATTTTGTATAATAGCATACATAAGCTATTCCTTTTGATAAATTTTGTCCAAACTATAGACTGAGGGCGAATTATATCTTAAAATTATTTAATTTTTTATTAAGGAGGAATCTCTTATCAAACCAAAAGAGTATAAGTTTTGAAAAATTTATTTGCTATTTTTTATCTCTACTCATTTACAAAAGTAAATATTATCTTATCGGACTGATCTGAGAACAGAGATATTTCATCTTTGCTTTTTAATTTCATCGGAGTCATTTTTTTAATATCATCTTCTTTATGAAAGTATTGTAAAATAGTACCGCTATGCTTTTTATACAGATCTTCTTCCTTTTCAAAAAAAGTTATGCCCGTATCTAAAACTTCTCCATCAAATACGGCATCTATCGCTAAAAATATATCCATATCCTCTTTTATCATGGTACCGTCGGCAACATCACAAAAACCGTGTTTACTGTTTATATCGCATATAAAAACTCCTCCTTTTTTCAAAGCCGATTTTATATATCCTAAAAACCTTTCAAGTGATTTTTTATCCATATAGTTTAAAACATCGGCAACCGAAATAACGGCATCAAATTTTTCACTCACTTCACTTATATTTTGACAACTTGCCTTTACACCTTTACTATTGGCGATATCTACCATTTTTTGACTTAAATCTATCCCTCTTGCATCATAATCATACTCACTTAATCTTTGCAACATTCTACCATTGCCGCATCCTACATCCAAAATCTTTTTTACATTATACTCTTTTAAGATTTTTAGATAAAATCCATAAAGTCTCTCGTAATGTTCGTAAAACCCGATATAAGGCTCTATTCTCGCATACAAATCCAAACTCATAAATGACTCCTTAAAAATCCCTTGACTGCACGCCAGTATCCTTGACTGTCGGGATATCGGCTCCAAAGGGATCTTGAACCGTGATGACCTTTAGATGAAGGTAAATAAAACTCTTTATTTGCAGGTATTGCATCATATATCGGCTTCCAATACAAATGCTCTTTTTTTGCACTTGTTATAAAAATGGGGACTCTTAGTTTTTTTGCCGATTCTTTTATCCAATCAGGAGCTTTGTCAAACTTTGTAAAATACTCTCCCGGAGAAAATGAGATAACTTCATCTGCGAGTTTTTTATCATCCGCAACCATTTTTATCACAAGAGAGGCTGAGTAGGAACTTCCCCATGCTATAAGCTTGCCTTTTGCAAAATGTTTTCTTGCAAACAGAAGTGAAGCTCTTATATCTTTCATAGCATCTATATAAGTAGTACTCTTACCGTTTTTAACAGCATCTTTTTTTGTCAAATTTTGCACTCCGTTAACACTTCCTCCGCTTCTTAGATCAACTGCCATACAGTTAAATCCCAAGTCATTCAGCCTCAGCGCTATCTCATCATATTCTCCCCTGCTCCATCCCGCTCTATGAAACAATACGATAAAAGGAGTTTTTTTGTCAGAATTTTGTATATATAAATCAGCGGTTATTTTTATGCCGTCAAGTGAAGGAAAAACTATGGTTTCCTTCACATTTGCAAACAAAACAATACCAAAACTTAACAGTAATAGAATTATCTTTTTCATATTTTGGCAATAGCTTCTATCTCTATGAGAGCATTTTTCGGTAGTGTTCTAACCGCTACTGTACTTCGGGCGGGCTTATGGTCTTTAAAAGCTTCTGCATATATTTCGTTTACCTTGCCAAAATCATTCATATCTGCCAAAAATATAGTAGTTTTGATCACTTTTTGCATAGAACTGCCGGCTTCATTCAAAACTTCGGAAAGATTTTTCAACACTTGCCTTGCCTGAATCTCAACATTGCCTTCTAAAAATTCTCCCTCAGGCGTCAAGGCAATCTGACCCGAAGTAAATACCATATCTCCTGTTATAATGGCTTGTGAATACGGTCCTATCGCAGCAGGTGCTTTGTCTGTTTGAACATATTGCATATTTATATCTCCTTTATTAAATTTTTAAATACACTGCACAACCCTTTAACCTCTTTTAGAGTTGTTCTTTCATTTACAGAGTGAATTGTATCATTTTTTACTCCAAATTCAACAGTATCTATTTTGTATTCTCCAAAAAATCTGGCATCACTTGTTCCTCCTGATGTACTAAGAGAAGCATTTATATCAAGTACATTTTTTATGGATTTTGATATAGCTTTTACAATTTCGGAATTTTTGTTCGTTACAAATGGCTTTGAACTTTGATTGATTTGTAATTTGTATGGAAGACCTCTGAATTTTTCTTTGATAAAATGTTCCACCAGATTGACTGAAGTTTGTGTTGAATTTCTTATATTGAACATCATTTTAAGATCATTGGGTGTAACATTTGTTACTTCCATACCCGCTCTAATATCAGTTATTACAAATTGACTGGGTTCAAAATTTTCATCTCCTTCGTCAAGATTGACTCCTGCAATTTTTGGAAGTATCGAAGCTATAAGATTTATAGGGTTGGTTGCTTTTTTTGGATAAGCTGCATGTCCTTGTTTGCCGTATATTTCAAGCTTGCCGTTTATAGAGCCTCTTCTTCCGATCTTGATGGTATCCCCAAATACTTTCTCGCATGTAGGCTCTGCCACAACGGCATAATCCGGCAAAAAGTCTTTTCTTTTCAACTCTTTTAACACTTCCACAGTTCCGTATTTTGCATCACCCTCTTCATCACTTGTCAAAAGAACGGATAAAGTTCCTTTAAATTCATCAGGGCCGATTTCTTTACAAGCTTTTAAAAATGCACAAACTCCGCTTTTCATATCCTGTGTTCCTCTTGCATAGATATATCCGGCTTTTTCAACCGGCACAAAAGGATCACTCTGCCACCCGTCACCCGGAGGTACCACATCAATATGTCCGGCAAAACAAATATGCTTTTGATCGCCAAATTTTTTATATAAAAAAAGATTTTTGACTCCGTTTTTATCTATCCTTAAAGCTTTAAAGCCGCTCATATACTTTTCGATAAAATCCAAAGCTCCGTCATCATCAGGTGTAACGGATTTAAATGATAACAATTTAAAAAACAACTCTTTTGTATCCATAATTTTCCTTTTTACAACTTTACCAATGTCGCACCGTATCCGCCAAGTGATATCGGAGCATCTTCAAAACTTTTAATCTTCGGATGAATTTTCAAAAACTCTTTTACCGCATAAGCTAATTTTCCGCTTCCTATACCGTGAGTTATAAGTATTTCATCATATCCTGTTATCAATGCATCCGAGATAAATTTATCAAGCCTTTGTATAGCTTCCTCTGCTCTTAAACCATGCAAATCTATCTTGATAGATGACCGGAGCGGCTTTTGAACATATATATTTGGCTGTATATTTTTTTTATTTTTTATGATAGTTGTTTTTTTCAGTTTTATCAACGGAACTCTAAGAGTCAAACCGTCACACTCTACAAAAGCTTCATCTTTTTTGATAGATTTTATTGTACCCTTTTGAGAACCGTACTTAACACTATCTCCAATCTGAAATTTTTCTTTTTCTTTTATCTCTTTTGGTTTTATCTCTTTTTTAATCTTATGTATTTTATTGAGTGAGCGATGCAAAACTCTGCTATCTTTCTCTTTTGCAGCTTTTTTTACTTCTCTCATTAAATCTCTGTATTTTCTCTCATATGAATTTATGATAATATCTATCTCTTGCTGGGATTTTTCTTTGATATTTTTAATTTTCTCTTTTTCCTCTCGAGTTTTAAGCAGAGTGATATCAAGTTCCTCTATTTTTCTTTTTAATTCAAGCTCAAGCTCTATATTTTTTTGTATCAAATCATCCAAATTTTCTTTTTCTTCTCCATAAAACTTTTTTGCATTTTTAACTATATCAGCAGGTATCCCATATCTTAAAGCCGTTTCAAAAGCATAACTCTTTCCAATGGTTCCTTTTAAAAATCTGTAAGTGGGAATTCTGTTTTTTTCATCATAAAGTGCAGCATAAAGCTCAACTTCATTATATGTTGCAAGCATGGAAGAGAGTCTTTTGTGATGGGTGGTTATAATCATTTTAATATCTTTTTTTACAAGCTCATCAAGTATAGCTTTAAAAAGTACGGCAGCTTCGTCGCTATCTGTTCCGAGTTCTATCTCATCAACTCCTACAAGAGCATCTTTCATAGAAAAAAGTTTGTGAAATTCAACCATTCTGCCTGCAAAAGTGGATATATCATTTTTTACATTCTGAGGGTCGTCAAGTATTGCCATTATATGTTTAAAATTCCCTACGGAAGAGTTTTTAGCATCAATTTTCATTGGTATGAGATATTTAGCAAGGAAAACTACACTGAGTATGGATTTTAGCAGCATTGTTTTTCCGCCTGCATTTACTCCTGTAATAAAAAGCAGTTTTTTAAAAAAATCCACAGATATAGCTCTTGGCTCTTTGAGAGCGGGATGCTTAAACTCTTTGATAACAATATCTTTTTTACTGTTTGGAAGTAAAAAAAAGAGATCTTTATCTTTTGCAAAAGCTACTCTTGCTTGGTAGTGGTCAAATTTGTCAAACTCTTTATCAATATATTTTAAAAATTTTAAAAATTTATTAAACACGGATGATATATTTTTTTCATATTTGTATTTTATCTGCTCCTTTTTTCCAAGAAGATCTCTTTGCTTTTGTTTTATCTTTTTAACCGATTGCGGCACTACATAAAAAAATCCGCCTGAACTTCGAGCGATTACGGATGCTTTTAATACATGATTAAAACCGCCACGAACCAATATACACTCTTCGCCATTTAGATAATGTATCTGGGTATCGGCCAAATATGGAGCAATTTTTGAATTTTGCGACACTCTTTTCAAAGCAGTTTTTAATTCTTCGCTTATTCTTTTTAAAGTGGTATTTACAGATAGAAGCTCATCATCAAGATCACTTCTTAACTCTCCATCTTCATCAAAATATCCTCTTATTTTATCTATCTCGTCGGGAATAACAATTTTATTTATCCAAGTTGCTAAAATTCCTTCAAATTTTTGCTTTTTCAAATATATAAAATAATCAACTGTTTTTATAAAATCATATATCTCATCAAGCTTTAACACACCCATTTTTTTTAAATGTATAAGATATCTGTCAAATACAGGTACCACAGGAGGAGACTTAAATTCATACTTTGCCAATTCTTTTATATATTCATAGTGTATTTTGGTATCACCTTCTATAAAAAGTGGTTTTTTTCTTGAGAGATAACTTTGAAATGTTTCTATAAATTCTGTCAAATCAAGCTTGGAAATTATCTTTTGCACTACTGTTTCACTTTATTGCATTCATCTGTAAAAAGAATTATACTCACAAAATTCCCCTTATCCGATATGTTATATCTCCTGCCCCAAAAGCAACCACCAAACTATCTTTATATTTTTTGATAATCTCATTTTGTTCATTTATAATTAGAACTTTGCCATCTTTTCTTGTAACTCTTGAAGCCATAATGGGCATATATCTGCTAAAGGCTCCTTTTAAATCTATATCAACCTCAACCTCACCTGCTGACCAAATAGGAAGAATTGTCAACTCATCCACTCCTTCAAAACACTCTACGAAACCATGCAAATTATCTATGGTTCTTGTGTATTTATGCGGCTGCCAAATTGCATATATCTTTTTGATACCAAGAAGTTTTGCATACTCTTTTATGGAATTTAGTGTTGCTTTGATCTCTGTTGGATGATGCCCGTAATCATCTATAACAACCATACCGTTTTTCTGTATTATGTCAAAACGCTTTTTTATACCTTTGTATTTAAGCAGATTTTCTCTTATCGTTTCTATATCAAATCCCAACTCAAGAGCGGATAAAATTGCCAAAGATGTATCAACGGCGATATGATACCCTATCCCAAAAACATCAAATACACCAAAATCTTTCAATTTAAATCTTGTATGGGGTTCTCCTTCGATAAGTACATACTCTATATCCCTTATATCGTTGCTTGGATACAGATAAATACTTTTTAAATCATTTTGCTGTGATAAAAACTTATCTTCACCATTAAGAACTCTCACTTTTGCCAACTCTAAAAAACTTCTGTATGCCTGATAAAACTTTTTCTCATCATATTCATAATATTCCATATGTTCAGGCTCAACATTTGTTACAATCGCAAGATAGGGATTTGAATTTAGAAAACTTGCATCACTTTCATCAGCTTCGAAAACTACTTCATTGTTTGAAAAAACTCTTACATTGGATCCAAATTCCTTTGAAATAGCTCCGATAAGAGCATTGGAATTTTGCAAAATTGAAGAAAGTATTGCCGAAGTTGTACTTTTTCCGTGAGCTCCTGCAACTGCGTACACCTTTTTATCTTTTAGTATAAATTTTAATGCCTCTTTTCTTGAAAAAAGCTTGATTCCCAATTCCTTTGCTCTTTTATATTCCGTATTGTTCGGACGAATAATGGCTGAATATATAACCATATTGGCACCCTCAACAGCATCAGGATGATGAGGAATAGTTATATGAGCATTATAATTGACAGCCAAATCATCAGTAATCTCACTCTTTGATATATCACTTCCGCTTATTTTTGCCCCCTGCCCTGCCAAAAATTTTGCCAGTGCAGAAAGCCCTATACCCCCGATACCTATAAAATGAATCCTATCCAATATAATCCTTTAATCTCTCAAGAGCTTCTTTCGTAGTATTTTTATTTTCCACAAGTGCAATTCTTACATTTTTCCCGCCTTGTGCATCTCTTGCAAGAAAACTTCCCGGTATAACTTTCAAATTTTTTTCTTTATATAAATTTTTTGTAAAAATTATATCATTTTCCACTTCCAGCCATATATAAAATGTTGCTTCAGGAGGCATTAAGCCAAGTATTTTTTGGGCAAGGGTAAAATTTTCTTTGTATTTTTCTCTAAATACCGATACATGATCTTCATCTCTCCATGCTACTGATGCGGCATATTGCAAAGGAATCGGCACCGCACAGCCCGTATAAGTTCTGTACTTTAGATAATCTTTTAAGATTGTACTGTCTCCGGCAATAAATCCGCTTCTAAGGCCGGGGGCTGAACTTCTTTTTGATATAGAATTTACCACTAAAATATTTTTAAAACTCTCATTGCCGAATTTTTTTGCGGCTTCAAGAAGTGACGGTTGAGGCTTGTTAAAATATATCTCGCTATAACATTCATCATTCATTAATACAAAATTCTCTTCCAAAGATAACTCTATCCAAGGCTTATACTCTTGTAAACTCAAAGTGGAAGCAGTCGGATTATTTGGAAAATTAAGTATAACCAAATCCGCCTCTTTCAATAATTTTTTATCGATAAGCGGTTTGTATCCATTTTCTTTTGTCAAATTTATATAAAGACTCTTTGCTCTGCTGGCTATGGCAGCCCCTTCGTATATCTGATAAAAAGGATTGGTGTATGCCATTACCGGCGATAATTTGTCATGCAGATAAAATTGCGGAAAATTAAACAAAACTTCTCTTGTTCCGAAAGTCGGAATTAACTCATCATTTTTAAGCTCTACATTAAATCTTTTTGAAACAAATTCCCGCATACTATTTTTTAAAAAATCTTCTCCGGAAGTTTTGGCATATTTGTTAAGATATTTTACATTTTCTTTTAAAGCACTTTGTATAAACTGCGGAGTTTCAAACTGCGGTTCCCCGATAGTCAGACTTAAAGGAGATAATTTTTTATTTGGTTTTATATCTTTTAACAATTTGTTTAATTTTTCAAACGGGTATTCATTGAATTTCATCATAGTACCTTCCGTATAAATCTTCTCGTTTTTGCATCTGTTGCACAAATCCCCACTCTCTTTTTGCAAGTTTAGGAATATTTTTATCAATACCGGCTATAAGCATTTCCTCTTTTTGACCCAATATATACTGCAATTCTCCGCTTGGAGTTGCTAAAAAACTCTCGCCGTAAAATTTCCATGATATATCTTTGTCTGTAAATTCTCCGATTCGATTTGCTCTTAAGATATAAGTGCCGTTTAAAAATGCTCTTATCTTTATAAGTTCGGCCCATCTTTTTCTTGAGCCAAAGGTACTTACCGTAGGCAAAAGCACCAAATCAACTCTTTTTTTCAAAATTTTCAGCCATATTTCATCAAAATGAAGCTCAAATCCATTCAATGCCGCAACTTTTAAACCATTGTGATAAAATATCATAGGTGTGTAATCATACTCCAATTCATTATCAAAAAACTTCTCTTCATTCCAATGTTTATAATTGATAAGATACTGCTGTTTTTTATAGTAGGTAGCTCTTGGGGTAAATCTTGCTATACATTTGTAAATCTTATCTTTTTTAAACCGGACAATAGGAGCAACAACAGTTATTTGATATTGATTTGACAATTCTCTTAAAACTCTTATCTTATGTTTTGACTGCTCTTTTATCATACTTTTCGGTATCTTTTCAAGCTCTTTGAAAAAACTGTTTAAATTATACTCTCCCAAAAGCACAAGAGAGATATCCCTTTTTTTGCAAATCATAAGATAATAATCAAGCTTAGCTTTGCTCATTGGAAGAGTTGAAAGCTGAAGTGCGGCTATATTCAAGATATATTCTCACTGTTTTTGGATAATTCTTCAAATTCCAATTTTGCATTTTCCAGCATTTTTGAAGCTTCTTTTAACTCTTTTATGCCATCTTTGTAAAGCTTCATACTCTCTTCAAGAGAAATTTCCGGATTCATTAATTTATCAAGAATTTCTTTTGATTTTTCTATCTTTTTTTCAAAATCATTAACTTTCATATGTATATCAAACCTTCTGTTTTTATCATCTATTTTATCAAAACAGGACTTAAAATTGGTTCAAAATATGGTATAATAAACTCCAAATAATTTTAAAGGAGGTCATTATGCAAGTACATGAGTATTTATTTAGATCACCTTATCCAAGCAAGGTTCAAGTGGGAACTCCCCAAATATCTTCTCAAAAAACCGACACAGCAACAAAAGAAGAAGTAAAAACACAAAACAAAAAAGTCCAAAATGATATAAAAAATGCTCAAGTAAAAGCAAAAACCAAAGATATTAAAGCACCAAATACCAATAAATTGGACATATATGCGTAACCAACCGATATGTTTTATAAACTTTAAAAAGTAAGTTTTTTTAAACAACCGTTTTGGTTGTTTAAAAATTCTGACTTATAAATCGCCTAAAGCCTTGGATATATACGGCACAAATTTATCAACTTCAACCAAAAAAGCATCATGTCCGTAGTTGCTGTCTATACAATGGTACTCTACCAATTTTTCTTTTCCTATATGTTTCATACTTTTTAATATCTGTTCCATCTCTTCTTTAAAAAAGAGTTGATCACTTTTTATGGATAAAAGAGTTAATTTGCTTTTTATATTGGAAAATGAATCTTCCAAAGAGTCATAATTTCTGCTTGCATCAAAAATATTTATGGCTTTTGTAATATACAGATAACTTAAAGGGTCAAAATATTTGGAAAAATTATATCCATTGTAATCAAGATATCTTTCTACTTGAAATCTTCCGAAAAGTTCATACAATCCTTCGGTTTCCACATAATTCCTGCCGAATTTTTTTTGCATCGAATTTTCACTCAGATAACTTATATGGCCACTCATTCTGCCTATTGCCAAGCCATCAAGCCCGTTCTCTTTTATATCATTTATATTATACATACCTCCGTTAAATCGGGGGTCTTTTACAATAGCCTCTCTTGCAACTTTATTAAAAGCTATTGCCCATGGCTGAGTTGCATAAGTAGAAGCTATGATAATATTTCTTTTTGTAAAATGAGGATACTCAATAGCATAGCAAAGAGCTTGCATACCCCCCATAGAACCTCCTATAACCGCATGGGCTTCATAGATACCAAGCGAATTAAAAAGGCTTATTTGTGCTTTTACCATATCGCTTATGGTTATAACCGGAAACCTTAGCCTGTATGGCTCACTTGAGGGATATTTTGGAGACATTGGTCCTGTTGACCCGAAACAGCTTCCTATAACATTGGTGCATATTACAAAATATTTTGTCGTATCTATACATTTTCCGTCACCAATCATATCATCCCACCACCCGGGCTTTCTATCATTCTCATAAAATCCCGCGGCATGATGAGAACCGGTCAATGCATGACAGATAACTACAACATTACTTTTATCTTCATTTAATTCTCCGTATGTTTCATATGCTATATCATACGGCTCCAAAATCCTACCGCTCTCAAGATATAAAGGACTTGTAAAATGCTTAACAGCAGTAGTTATCTTCAACTCTCATACTTTCATTTTTAATTTATATGATAGTTAGGTGCTTCTCTTGTAACCATAACATCATGTACATGACTCTCTTTGAGCCCCGCACTTGTGATTTCTACAAATTCGGCTTTTTCCTGATAATCTTTTATATCTTTTGCACCCACATATCCCATAGAAGATCTAAGTCCGCCTATGAGTTGATGGATAACATCACCTACTTTTCCACGATACGGTACCCTGCCTTCTATCCCTTCGGGGACAAGTTTTTCCTGAGCAGTTCCCTCTTGAAAATATCTATCACTGCTTCCTTTTTGCATAGCTCCTATGCTTCCCATTCCTCTATAATTTTTATACTGTCTGCCTTGATACATGATAAGATCTCCGGGGCTTTCATCTGTGCCTGCAAGCAAACTTCCTATCATTACAGAGCTGGCGCCGACAGCCAAAGCTTTTGAAATATCTCCTGAATACCTTATGCCGCCATCTGCGATAACAGGCACTCCAAGTTTTCTTCCGGCTTCGCTGCATTCATCAATAGCACTTATCTGTGGCACTCCCACACCGGCAACTATTCTTGTGGTACAAATACTTCCCGGTCCTATTCCTACTTTAACGGCATCTGCTCCTGCTTCAACCAAAGCTTCAACTGCCTCTTTTGTGGCTATATTTCCTGCAATTATATCAATGTCAAGCTCTTTTTTTATCAATTTAACCGTATCTATAATTCCCTTTGAATGACCGTGTGCAGAATCCAAAACAAGCACATCAACCCCTGCCTCAACAAGAGCTTTTGCTCTGTCAAGCTGACCTACGCCTATAGCGGCTCCAACTCTTAGTCTTCCGTTATTATCTTTGTTTGCATTTGGATACTCTTTTCTTTTCTTGATATCTTTTATGGTAATAAGTCCTGCAAGTCTTCCGTTTTCATCAACCAAAGGAATTTTTTCTACTTTGTTTTTATGAAAAAGCTCTTCGGCTTCATCTATGGTAGTTCCCTTCATTGCAGTAATAAGAGGGGCTTTAGTCATATCCTCTTTTACTTTTTTCTCAAAATCTTTCTCAAATCTAAGATCCCTATTTGTCAATATACCCAACAATCTGTCATCTTTATCCACAACAGGGACTCCTGATATCTTATATTCGGCCATGATAGCCAATGCTTCTTTTATCTTTGCATCAGGGCTTATTTTAATCGGATCCGAAATTACTCCGCTTTCATTTTTCTTTACTTTTTTTACTTCATGTACTTGTGATAATATATCCATATTTTTATGAATAATTCCGATACCGCCAAGTCTTGCCATGGCAATTGCCGCTCTATGTTCGGTAACGGTATCCATAGCTGCCGAAACCAGAGGAATATTCAGAGGAATATTTTTTGTAAGCATTGTTTTTACTTCAACCTCTTTTGGTAAAATTTCAGAGTACTTGGGTACCAACAAAATATCTTCAAAAGTTAGAGCTTTTTTTCTTATCCTCATACAATATCCTTGTTATTTAAGTAATTTTTCCAAAGTATAGGCACCGTCAAACAAAGTTTGTTCATCAAATGCTTTTGCTATAAATTGTCCGCCGATTGGTAAACCTTTAGCATCAAATCCTACCGGTATCGATATACCGGGAAGTCCGGCAAGATTAACTGCAATAGTGTACATATCCTCAAGATACATTTCAAGCGGATCTTTTATGCTTCCGAATTCAAAAGCGGTAGTCGGAGTAACAGGAGCAAATATCAAATCGGCTTCTTTGAAAATATCTTCAAATTCATCTTTTATAAAATGTCTTGCTTTTTGTGCTTTGATATAATAAGCATCATAATATCCGCTACTAAGTACGAATGTTCCTAGAAGTATTCTTCTTTTTACCTCATCACCGAATCCTTCTCCTCTTGTTTTTGCATACAACTCTTTTAAATTATTTGCTTCCGCTGCATTTCCGTATCTTATACCGTCATATCTGCTTAAATTCGCACTTGCTTCTGCTGTTGCTATGATATAGTAAGTTGCTATATCATATTTGGTATTTAGTCTGTTTTTATATATGATTTTATGTCCGGCATTTTTTAGAGCTTCTATAGACTCTTCAAGTTTTTCCCTTACTTCCTTGCTTGCACTCTCCATATAATTTTCTATAACGGCTATGGTAAATTTTTTGCTATCTGTCAAATTTGGAGCAACAGGCTTGTATTTGACATTTGCACTTGTTGAATCTCTTTTGTCATATCCGCTTATAATATCATACAAAATGGCGGCATCTTCCACATTTTGTGCAAAAGGACCTATTTGATCCAATGAACTGGAAAATGCACTAAGACCATATCTGCTTACCCTTCCGTAAGTCGGCTTCATACCGACACACCCGCAAAATGCCGCCGGCTGTCTTATACTTCCTCCCGTATCACTTCCGAGTGCCGCAATAGCAATTCCGGCCGCGACTGCTGCGGCACTTCCTCCGCTACTGCCTCCGGGAACACAGTTGTGGTTGTAAGGATTTTTCGTTTTCCCATAAAATGAGGTTTCGGTTGAACTTCCCATAGCAAATTCGTCCATATTGCATCTGCCAAACGGGGAAAGTCCTGCTTTTTTTAAATTTTCCACAACTCCCGCATCATAGGGTGCGATATATCCTTGCAAAATATTGGATGCACATGTTACACTCCAGTTTTTTACCTGAATATTATCTTTTACAGCTATCGGCACACCCTCACCGCAAACTGCCATATCATCTCCCGTCAACTGCTCCACATAAGCACCGAGTTCTTTTTTTGCTTTTATTTTCAGAGTCAAATCTTTTCTTAACTCTTTCAATTCTTCTTTATTCAAATCAAGTGCTTTTTTAAGTGTAATCACTATTTTTCTCCCTTTTTTACAAAGTATATACCTATACCAATCAGCACAAATATAACCAGTATGGTTTCAACAATAAAACTAAATTCAACAGGTTTTGCAAACATTATACTTCACAACCTCTTTGCTCTTTTTTTCCGCTGCATCTGTTGCAAAGTTCACCCTCGGCTTTTGCTCTTTGTTTCCAGCATCTTGGACACTTGTATCTTTTTGCATAATATATTTTAAATTCATCTTCACCTACTGTAAAAGTACCAATAGGCTCATCATCTATCTTACACACTATATTGCTGATTGTAAACCAGTCTTCACCGTCTGCTCCGCTTAATTTTACAAGCTCTTTTGACTTGCTGTATATGACCAGTTCAAGAGTAGATTTGATCTTTTTATCTTTTTTAAGTTCATCAACTATTTCAAAAAATTTCTCTCTTGCTTCTATCATATACTCTTCGTCAAATACGGGTTCTGTTTCAGGCAACTCTTCATAAACCAAATCAAAAACATCTTCCATATCGCCTTTGATAACTTTTGGAGCATGTTCGATTATTTCATCTGCGGTATATGTTAAAACAGGAGCTATCAAAGAAAGCATACTTTTGGATATCAGTGCCATGGCACTTTGACTTGCTCTTCTTGTATCACTCTCTTTCGGATCGCAGTAAAGTCTGTCTTTGGAAATGTCCAGATAAATTCCGCTTAAATGATTTGTTATAAAATGACTTAAAAGTGAAAGTCCTTTTGAAAAATCATACTCATCAAATGCCTCTTTACATTCAAGAAAAACTCTATTTGCCCTGTTTACAATCCATATATCCACGGGAGAAAATTTTTCAATACCTACAATCTCATTTAAATCATTTACATTTGCAAGTAAAAATCTAAATGTATTTCTTATTTTTCTATATTGCTCCGAAACTTGCTTTAGTATTGTTTCACTAATTTTAAGATCTCCGCTGTAATCGCTCATACCAACCCAAAGCCTAAGTATCTCAACTCCATATTTTTTAGCTACATCACTTGGAGCCACAACATTTCCTTTGGATTTACTCATCTTTTCACCTTTTTCATCTACGGTAAATCCATGAGTTAAGATACTCTTATACGGAGCATGAGAATTTATGGCAGTACTGACAAGAAGCGAGCTTTGAAACCATCCTCTATGCTGATCGCTTCCTTCAAGATACATATCGGCAGGATACTCTCCGGCATCATACTCTTCACTTTGAAGTACGGCTTTCCAGGTAGAACCGCTATCAAACCATACATCTAAAATATCAAAAACTTTTGTTAATTTTTTTGGATCATACTTTGAATCTTTCGGAAGAAGTTCTTCTATACTCAAATCCCACCAGGCATCAGCTCCTTTTTCTTCAAATATATCAGCAACATACTCCATAATTTTACTGTCAAATATAGGCTCACCCGTACTTTTATCTCTGAAAAATGCGATCGGAACTCCCCAGTCTCTTTGTCTGCTTATGCACCAATCAGGCCTGTTTTCTATCATAGATGAAAGTCTTTTTTCTCCGCTTGAAGGATAAAAATTAACTTTTTTTATCTCGCTTAATGCCTTATTTCTAAGAGAATTATCCTCCTTGTCCATAGCTATAAACCACTGTTTTGTGGCTCTATAGATAACCGGTTTGTGTGTTCTCCAGCAATACGGATATGAGTGTATAAATTTGGAAGATTTTATAAGTGCATCTCCTAATAATTCAAGAATTTTATCATTTGCTTCAAACACATGCATTCCGACAAACTCTTTTGCATTCGGAAGAAGTTTCTCTCTAATGAGAGTTTCATCATACAACCCATCTTCATCTACGGGCATTATAACATTTATACCGTATCTTAAAGCTACACGATAGTCATCTTCACCATGACCCGGGGCCGTATGAACACATCCGCTTCCTCCGCTCATTTCAACATGTTCACCGAGTATTATCTGAGAATTTCTGTCGTTAAGAGGATTGACGGCGACTTTTCCCTCAAGATCTTTTGAAGCAAAGGTTTTTACAATATCGCCTTTTACAACATCTTGTTCTTTTAATGAATCAAACAATTTTTTTGCCACTATAAAACCATCATTTGTTAGCACATAATCCTCTTCGGGATTTAGAGCTATAGCTTGATTTGCAGGAAGTGTCCAAGGAGTGGTAGTCCATATAATGATACTTGCATCATTTTTTATATCCAACTCTTTTTTTGAATCACCACTAAGCTTAAAAGCAACAAATATTGAATAATCCTCTTTATCTTGATATTCTACTTCGGCTTCGGCCAAAGCAGTTTTTGCAGCCCAAGACCAAAATATCGGCTTGCTTCTTTCGACCAATAATCCTTTTTTCGCTATATCGCATAAAGCTCTGTATATATCAGCTTCAAAATGAAATTTCATAGTAAGATACGGATTTTCCCAATCCCCGATAACTCCGAGGGCTTTAAACTCCTCTTTTTGTATTTTGTAAAATTTAGTGGCATGCTCTCTGCATAATTCTCTTATTTTACTTTTTGGAAGTGTATCTTTTTTGGTTTTTCCTATCTTTTTTTCAACTTGTTGCTCTATGGGAAGCCCGTGACAATCCCATCCCGGAACATATCTGACATTCTCGCCGAAAAAATAGTGTTTTTTTACTATAATATCTTTCAAAATTTTATTTAGTGCATGACCTATGTGGATATGACCGTTTGCATATGGGGGACCGTCATGAAGAGTAAAACTTTTTTTTATATTTTTTCTGTTTCTTTTCATTTTTTCATAAACATTTTTCTCTTCAAACCATACTTTGTATCTTTTTGGTTCATTTTGAGGAAGATTTCCTCTCATAGAAAAAGTGGTTTTGGGCAAAAGCAAACTATCTTTATAATCCATAAATAAAACTCCTGTTAACTCATTTTGAATGAGTTATAAAATAATGGAGCTTATTTTATCCAAAAAGGCATTAAAATATGTTAAACCTCATCAATGGTATGATATAATTAATTGAATTTTCTTACAGGTACTAACCCTTTGGATTTTGTTAGTTTGCCTATAGTGTTTATTTATTAAGGAAAAAATATGAAAACGGCTTTGGTTACCATTGGCGAAGAGATAAAATACAACACGGCATTGAATGAGTATATAAAAAGAGAAGTAAAAGAATATATACAAAAAATTGACTTTTTTTACAGCCTTGAAGGAAGCGATAAAGATCTTTTTTTACTTATAGAAGATATTTTGCAAAAATGCAATGAAGTTATTATAGCTACAGATGAAAAAAACTTTAATATTACAGGAAAAATACTTTCAACTCTTCATAGCGATTTACTGGTTCTTAAAAATGATATGCTTTTACCCTCAAACAGTTCCGTATATGATGAGGGAAGCTATATGCTTGAAAACAAAACAAACAAAATAAATGTACTTAAAATCAAAGAAAATGAAAAACTTCCTAAAATTCTACTCAAAGAAAATAAAAATATAAAATTTATCAATATCTTTGATATGGACGAAGAATCCTGTGAAATACTTCTTATGCCTGTTGCGGAAAATTTTGAAATAAAAGTTAAAATAATCAAAATTATAGAAGGCTGGAATCTTGTAAAACTTGAAAGTTTAAAATATGGTCAATTGCATAACTTTATAGATTCTGCATTGCAGTTACTCCCGGATAAGGTAATACCGCAAAGAGATATTTTTTCTCATATAACTTATAAGCTGATTGAAAACAATATAAAAATTTCAACCGCGGAAAGTTGCACGGGAGGATTGTTTTCAAGCACTCTCATAAAATACAGTGGTGTATCCAATATCATAAACGGTAATTTGGTTACTTATGCAAATGATATAAAAGAAGCATGGCTTGGAGTAAATCCTCAAACTCTTGAAAATTATGGTGCGGTAAGCGAAGAGTGTGTAAGCGAAATGCTTGAAGGTGCATTAAATGTCAGCAATTCCGATATATCTGTCGCCATAAGCGGAGTAGCAGGACCAACGGGCGGAACAAAAGAAAAACCGGTTGGCACAGTCTATATCGGTGTAAAAAGCAAACAAAACGGTGAAATTATAAAAAGATTTCACTTAAAAGGTGACAGGATATACATACAAAATCAAGCGGTACTGTATGCGGCAAAATTGTTGCTTGATTTGGAAAAAAATATTTTTTTTGCAAACTCGTAAAAAACCCTTGACAAATAATAATTTTTTCTCTATAATTTCAACTCCATTTCAAATGGTACGGGTGACTCCTTAGCTCAGCTGGTAGAGCATCTCCCTTTTAAGGAGGTGGCCGTTGGTTCGAATCCAACAGGGGTCACCATTTTTTTTGAAATTGTATAAACAGACCCCATCGTCTAGTGGCCCAGGACCCCGCCCTTTCACGGCGGTAACAGGGGTTCAAATCCCCTTGGGGTCGCCATTTATCAATGGTTACAAGTCCTGGACAATTCTCCCGGTCGCTTAGCTCAGTTGGTAGAGCGCCACCCTTACAAGGTGGATGTCAGAAGTTCGAGTCTTCTAGCGACCACCATATAAAATAAGGTTGCGGCGGTAGTTCAGCTGGTTAGAATACCGGCCTGTCACGCCGGGGGTCGCGAGTTCGAGTCTCGTCCGCCGCGCCATTTCTTATCACAAATTTTGGATATTTTATGTCATATATTTATATAGGTATTATTATTATTTTTGTTATTGCACTCCTTGTCGTAGGCTTTGTAATGGATAAACAAGAAAATGATGATGAGTAATCAGCAATAATATTTTATTTTAACATTTTTAATGCTTTGACTTGATCAAAGTTTTTATACAGCTTTGCAATAGTTTGAATATCTTTTACTATATATCTGTTGTCTTTAATCTTTTTGTTTAAAAGATTAAATGCTTTTTTTGCTTCTTTGGGTTTATTTTCAATCAAATCCGCAAGACCTACATACTCAAGTGCATAATACTGCTTTAATGCGATAGCTTTTTGTGCATTTATTTTTGCATTTTTAGTATCACCTCCCAAAAGATAGTAGAGTGCGGCTTTATCATAAACTTTTGCATTACTACTGTCTTTGGCATATGCGATACAATTTTTCTGATGTGATTTATCATGATTTTTATAGACATAGTAGTCACACTTTATCTTCTCTTTATCAAATTTGCAATTACAGGCAAACAAAACGGAACTCAAAACAAAAACGGTAATAAAAAATCTTTTCATAAATCCTCTTTATATAAATTATTGAACAATTCTACTATATTTTTTATAAAAACTATATGATACCAAATAAATTTTAGCATCATACAAATACCCCGATGGGTACTTATCATAACCTTTTAGAATATTTTCTTTTGGGAAATGCCAAGGCTATAGTCAGAATTACTATAGCTATAACCCAATATATCCATTGAGGTATGGGTATCGGTTCACCTGCTGCATATGAGTGCATACCTGAGAGATAATAGTTTACTCCAAGATAAGTCATAATAACAGAAGCATAAGATATGGTTGAAGCAACGGCAAATGCAAACTGACCGTTTAATTTCGGAATAAGTCTCATATGAACTACTGCCGCATAAACAAGTATGCTAACCAATGCCCATGTCTCCTTTGGATCCCAACTCCAATATTTTCCCCATGATTCATTTGCCCAGACACCGCCTAAAAAGTTACCCATTGTCAAAAGCATAAGTCCAAGTATCATAGACATTTCATTTACTCTTGTAGCTTCCGTTATACCTCTTTGGATATTTTCATTTCTTGGATTTTTAGGATCATTGCCAAGCATGATATACATAATGAGAGTAAAAAATCCCAAAAGTGCATTCAGTCCCAAAAATCCATAGCTTGCTGTTATAACAGAGACATGAACCATAAGCCAGTATGATTTTAAAACCGGTACCAGATTTGTTATCTCCGGATCCATCCAACTAAGATGCGCCACAAATAAAAATACTCCTGAGAGTATGGAAGTCAAAGCAAGTGACATAACCGAATGTTTTGAAAAAATAAGACCCGCCAGCATTAAAGCCCAAGATATGTATATCATTGATTCATAACCGTTACTCCAAGGAGCATGACCGCTTACATACCATCTAAGTCCCATATTGAAAGTTTGAGCCAAAAATGCCAAAAATACGATAACAAAGAAAAATCGAACGACTATTTTTATAGAACTTTTTGGTCTTAGCATTTTATACATAATGACAAAAAGCAATAAAAATCCGCTTAAAAGATATATCGGAATCAATCTTGGAAAAATATTTAAGTGATTATAAAGAATTTCTGCCTTGATATGAGAATTATCTTGGATAACTTTTGCACCATATTTATCTTGATATGCCGCTATTTTATCCAAGGCTTCGTCTGCATTTTGCCAATTACCTGTTTTTATACCTTTGTTTATGGCGGTAAAATAATCCGCAAGCATAGATCTTATCTCTTTTGCATACTGTTTTGGAAAAGTTGTTATAGCGGTTTTGGGGTCATACCATTTGTTATCGGGATCTCCGGCTTTTGGAAAAATTTTAAAAAGAGAGCCTGTATAAACATAGTAAAGCACATTTAATCTCTCGTCAACTTTTAAAACATCTTTGTCAAATTTATTTCTGTCAATAGGCGGTTTTCTATTTGCTATCTCTGCATACTGAGATAACTTATAGGGATTTTTTTCTCCATAATCAAAAAATTGTTTAAATGATGCATATTTTTCTGACTTTGGAACACCAAGTATCTTTTTAAGCTTATCATGTGATACTCTTATCATAGGTATATTTTGCCAAACTTCCGGAGATGAAAGCATTCCGAGTATGATTTGATCTGCATCAAGTCCAAAAAAACTTCTTTTTCTTGATACTTTGTTCAATACATCATTTGCAAACGAATCTATAGGTTTAATCCTTCCTTCTCTATCTTGCAAAAGAAGTAAGCCGAATTTATCAGCATGTTTTTTTTCATATTTTTTGGCTATTTGTATACTCTCTTGTAAACTCAGTTTGTGTTCTGCCGCTTTTAACGGAGTAAGACTGAGAGAAAGTGCGAAAAAGAGCATCAAAAATGAAGCCGTCATAGTGTTTTTATTTCTTTGGATATCCTGCTGTATTTTTCTGCCAAGTGTTCTAAACCTGCTTTTAGGGGATAAAACAGTCCATATAAACCCGATGGCAAGAAGCAGATAGCCAAAATATGTTGGATATTTACCCGGGTCATGATTGACCGCCAGTATAGTTCCTTTCTCATCTTTATCATAAGAAGATTGAAAAAATCTATAATTTTTATAATCAAGTACATGATTCATATAAATTCTAAAAGGCATATTTACTCCGTTTTTCTTATCTATAAGGGTAACTTCACTTGCATAGGATGAAGGAGACATAGAACCCGGATATCTATCAAGTTGAAAATCTCTGAGCTTTAGAGAAAAAGGTAATACCATTATCTTTGAACCCCATTCAAAACTAAAAGGAATTCCGCCTATTATTTCTGTTTTAACAAACCCTTTTGCACCTTTTCCCTGCCCATAAAAAGTTACCTCTTTTGAATCGCCGTTATATTTTACTCTTACCACCAATGCATTTAAAGCATTAAATCTCATACCGGCTTTTGTTTTTGCTCCCGAAACCAGCTTCTGCTTTCCTTTTAGTTTCATAGACTTTGCGGCAAAGCTTAAGTCTGCTATACTGTAGAGCTTTTTGCCGGCAAACTCATACTCTTTTAGAGGTTCTAAAGTTTTTTTGCTCTGTGTTGTCATGTCCATAACAGTTAAAGCTTTATTGGACATTATATAAAATTTGCCATTTTTGGTGAAAATATTAACCACCGGCTTGCCCCATAAAGAATTTGTATTTTTTTGCGATTTATTAAGGGAAAATTTAATGCCGCTGATAGTTTTGGCTGATTTATCTTTTAATACAAAATTACTGTTTTGCGGATCCGTACTCATAAAAGATATCATCGGTTTCCCGTTTGGACTGTCTGCTATGACGGTAGTTGCATTCGGTATAAAGTCAACATATTTTATCTCAGCTGTTTTGCCGTCAATATTCATTTTAAGATCAAAATCATTGTTTCCTATCTTGGATAAATATTTTTTCTTTTCAAGATGATATATCTTATCACCCTTTTGTGCATCAATCTGTATATATGGCTCGCTTGAGATCATTCTATTTTCACTCTGCCCTTCTCTTATGTGAATAATACCCTCATATCCTATATATCTGGTCATGATTGAGCCAAGAAGAATAAATAAAAAACCTACATGAAATGTAAAAATAGGCAATTTATCTTTTTTATAAAGTTTATATCTTAGTATGTTATAAGCCAAATTAATACCAAGCAAAAGCTGGATTGCACCAAACCATAGGGTACCATAAACCAATCCCCATGCAGTTTCGGTTCCAAAATCATTTTCTATAAAGGTTGCGATTGCACAACTTGCTGCAAATATCAAAAAAAGTACAAAAGCACTTTCCATAGATAAAAAGAACTTTTTAATTATTTTAATCATATATATTATCCTTGATAACAAAATTACGAAATTTTATCCAAATAAGGTAAATATGAGATTAATCTATATACTACTATAATACTTTAAACTCAAATATGTTATCATAATGTTAGTATTTAACCACACATAGCAAAGGTTTAAAAGTGAATTTTTTAAAATATATTTCTCACTTTTTTAAATATTATAATTTTAGTGTTATATGCTTTTTGTATGCATTAAATCCGAAAAATTATAATCCTGCCAGCAGACAAGTTTTAATAAAACAGATATATTATGTAGCTTTGGAAATTCTTCCGGTATTTATCATGCTTTCTATCGTTTTTGGCACTATTATTATGGGTTTTATAGTCTCTCTTGCTTTGCAGTACAACCTAAAAGAGTATATAGGGCAACTTATAGTAAAATTTATACTCGTTGAAATGCTTCCTTTTGCATTGGCTTTAATCGTCTCATTCAGGACAGGTCTTCGCATAGGTGCAAAAACATCTATAATGAAAGTAAACAATGAGTTAAACAGTTTAAAAATGTTCGATATAGATATAGTCACTTATCTTGTTATGCCAAAAGCAATCGGCAATCTTTTGGGATTTTTGTCACTAATTTTTTTATCTTCGGTTATAATGATTATCAGCGGATATCTATTTTTATTTTTAAGCATAGGAATGGATTTTAATCTTTTTTTATCTACCATCATCAGTGCCATAACACCAAAGGATATATTTTTATATGTAATCAAAAGCATAATTTATGGCTTTGTCATTGTTACCATACCAAGTTATGACGGGTTAATTATAAAAAAAAGATATTATAAAATTCCTCTTGCTTTATCAAAAACCGTTACATCTCTTTTTATATTTATCTTAATTGTGGAGGCTTTATCATTAGTAGTAGAATTCCTGTAAAAATATTTGAAAATTTTGATACTCTTCAATCGTATATCTTGGAGAATAATTTTGCTATTGTCAGCGAAGATACTCCTTTGCTTGTTGATTTGGATACGAATGAAAATATCTCTTTGATTTTGGAATACCATTACAAGTACAGCATTGATAATGCAACCGAATATACAAATGAACTTTTAAAAAAATGCGGATATCTGCACTTGGCTCAAAAAAGACCGTTTGAATTAAATAAAAAAGATAAATTAATAATCCGGTATTTAAGAGCTTATGTCAGTCCAAAAGAAAAAATAGCCATAATAAAACCTTTCTCTATGCTAAATCATGTAGATGATTTATCATATCTTGAAGAATTGGTCGATATACTCAATGAAAAAAAAATGCAAATAGTTGATACAACTATGCACAAATACTACAAGGAAAACAGATGCCCTATAAAAAAATGAGGATAGCAGTAGGAGCTTTTACATTTTTAACTCTAATAACACTTTTTGTTGCAATATTTTTTATATTAAAAAGCAAAGGATTGTTTGACAAACACTACGAATATGCTTTTTATGCCAACAATGCAGACAGTTTTGATATAGGTACACCCGTTAAATATTCCGGATTTAAGATAGGTTATATAAATAAGATAGATTTTACTTATGACGGAAAAGTATTTGTTCATTTTATAGTCAATGAAAAAAATGCCAAATGGATAAACAAAAGAGCATATTTGGAACTAAAAAAACCATTGCTCGGAGGTGCTGTAATATCTGTAATTTCCGATCCGAATCACCCTCTTATAACACCGAATGCCATACTGGATTTTGAAGTGCAAGATGATATCAACTCTTTAGTTGACAGACTTAAACCCATCATGCTAAAAGTAGAAAATATCATCAAAAATACAGATATAATAATCGCAAAATTGGCTTCGCAAAAAGGACCATTGTTTCAAAGTATGCAAAATATCCAAAAACTCTCTGCAAAATTTGCCAATAGCAAATCTGTTATAGATACCGTAATGGGAGAAACAAACAGTTCTGAAAATATCACAAAAAGCATTATGCTTTTAAAAAACAGTCTTGCTGAAATAGAAAAAATGACAATCCAAATAAACTCTATACTGACAGAAGTTCATCAAAATATTATAAAACCAAGCGAAACCATACCAAATCATATCAATGATATACTAATAGATATAAAAACAAAACTAAAAAACTTAAACGGGCTTGTTAAAACCATAGGAGCAAGTGATAAGGATATAGTACTGCTAAAAGAACAAATACTCTTAGGAGTTGATAAAGCAAACAATCTTTTAAATAAAGTAAATTCGCTTATACAAAATAATAACAAAAAGGTAAAATTACCATGAAAATAAGATATATTCTATTTCTCTCTCTTTTTATTTTTCTTGCAGGTTGCTCTTTTAAAACAGATAACAAATACAAATACAGAGTAAATGCATCAAATTCATTTGACAGTTTTAAACAATATTATCTTCAAGGCAAAACAAGGCTTGCTTCAATATCGCTCAAAAGAGCTCTGCAAAGTGCAAAAAGCGGTGTGGATATAAATGCAATAGCCAAAATATATCTTGGTGAATGTGCTTTGCATAATGCAGTTCTTATAAAAGATAATTGCCAAGAATACAAAAATATTCAAAATATAACAAATGATAAACTGATACAAAATTATTATTATCTTCTAATCGGTAAATTTAACAAAATAAATCCTGATAAAATCCCTCCCAGGTATAAAAATTTTGTAAAATATTTAAAACAAAAAAATTACAAAAAGGCTGTAGCTTCCATTTACAACATAAAAGATACAGACTCGAAATTGGTTGCGGCTTCTTTGGTAAAAAACAATCTTTCTTACAATGATATAAAATACATAATAAATATATCTGCATCTTTAGGATATAAAAAAGCGGCACTTAGCTGGTATGACTTTTT
>CAZKWE010000078.1:0-45403 GCA_964556545.1 uncultured Campylobacteraceae bacterium
GAGATAACAATTATATCACCCATAACTCTTCCTCTAACCGGGGCATTTGATTTGATATGAAGATCACTTCCTTTTTTTTCAACCAGTTTTGCCAAATATACTTTAAGTCTTTTTGTCATTTCAAATGTCAGACTTTTTACATCCACTTCAACATTACTGCCGTTCATCTAAAATCCTTTATCTCTTTTGTTTATCTATGCTTTTAAGTATTTCATTAAAAGCTATTTTAAATGCTTCAACTCCTTGTGTCATTAATTCTGCATATATTTTATCCATCTCAATCCCTTGATTTTCAAGGACTTTAAAATATTCATCAATCAAACTGTTTGGCAAAGGTTCTTTTGGTAAAAATTGATCGGAGTTCAAAAATGCTTCTATGGTTTTTAAAGGTGCGGTATTTATAGAGTTTGGATACAGAAGCTCTTTTATGTAATAAGCAGGCTCCAATGTATTGCCTTTTACTCCGGTACTTGCAAAAAGAGTTCTTGTGTTGATGACATTCGCACTCTCAATCATATTGTATATTTTTGAAGCATTATATATGCCCGTTAAAGAAGTTTTAATATTTTTTTCTAACAATTTTTCATCCATTTTTCTATCAAATCTACTGACAAAAACACTCAAAACAACTTGCGGAAATTCAATTTCTTTGGCAATTTTTTGCTGGGCTTTTTTTATTGCCTGAAGAGATAATTTTGCTTGTTCCGGAGAAAAGATAAGTGTAATATTTACATTTATTCCGTTGCAAAGCAACTCTTCTACAACTTCATATCCCGCATCAGTTGCAGGAACTTTGATCATTACATTTTTTTTATCTATTTTTTTATAAAGCCTTTTTCCCTCTTCTATACTTTCTTTTGCATCATCACAAAGTCTCGGATCAATTTCTATACTTATAAAGCCATCATCTCCCTGCTTATATAAGGGCTCCAATATGGAAGCAGCTATAGATATATCTTTACATGCAATCTCTTCATATATCTCTTTTTCTGACAAATTGATAAGTTTTTTTATTTCATCTTTGTAAATTGGAGAATTTAAAATAGCTTCTTTGAAAATTGCCGGATTGCTTGTAGCACCATTTACAACTTTTTTATCAATCAATTTCTGAAAATCATTTAGCAAAAAATTTCTCTCTATAAAATCGCACCAAAGCGAAAACTTAATATCTTCTAAAAACATTTATACTCCCTCAATATGTAATATTTCACTTAAATCTTTATTTTCTACTGTACAATTTGCCTCTTTTTTCAATATATCATTCGCGCAAAAAGCTATCTTTGTTTTTGCATATTCAAACATAGAAAGATCATTCGCACCATCTCCTATAACTACGGTATTATCTTTTTCTATATGCAAAACTTTTTGCAATCTTTTTAGCATATCACCCTTACTAAAACCAAACATCATATCTCCGCCTACTTGTCCGCTTAAGATACCATTTTTACTATGAAGTATATTGGCAAATGAAGTATCATATCCTAAAATATCTTTTGCATAATCAGTTGCATTTCTAAAACCTCCGCTAAAAACAATAACTGTGTAGCCTCTTTTTTTTAACTCTGTTATAGTTTCTTTCGCCCCTTTCATAAAAGGCAGACTATGGCATATTTCATCAACTTTTGATACTTCCAATCCTTTTAACAACTCTACTCTTTTGATTAAACTTTCAAAAAAATCAATCTCACCCGCCATAGCTTTTGAAGTAATTGCAGAAACTTTCTTTCCGATTCCCAATTCATCAGCTAAAAAATCTATAGTTTCACCGTCCATTAAAGTTGAATCAAAATCAAACACACACAATTTCACCTAACAAATCTCCTTTTTGGTTTTTAAGTACCTAATCTCTATAAAGAGTATCCTTAATTAAGCATTTATAGGATATAATACTAAAAAATATGTAAGAAATGGGTTAAACATGATAGAGAGTTTCATAAATAAATTACATAATAAAAGTTTTTTGAGTTTAGAAGTAACACCTCCGCATGCACCAAATCTCAATAACATAATTGAAAATATAAAAAAATTCAAATTAGATAGTGCGGTTGATGGCTTCAGTACTACCGACAACCCTCTTGCAAGATTAAAATACGACTCTATGTTTTCCGCACTCAAACTCCAGCAAACATTCCAAAAAGCCTGCATTGTCACTATGAGTATGAGAGACAGAAATAAAATTGCTCTGCAATCAGATCTTCTTGGGATGAATGATTTTGACCTTAGGATTGTTTTGGCACTTACCGGCGATCCTGCACATTCAAGTGATCAGCCTGGTGCAAAAGCTGTAAACGAAGGAAGAAGTACACTTCTTTTGGATATGATAAAATGTTTTAATTCCGGCATTGATTATTCCGGAAAGCCTTTTAAAATTTCTCCAAAAAAAATATTTCCAATATCCGTTACAAATGCCTATGCAAAAAGCAATAAAACTATCTACAAGAATCTTAGATTAAAACTTTCCCATGGGACAGGTGCCATCATAACACAACCTGTTTATGATAAAGACAATGCCAAAATGCTTCTAAAAACTTTTGAACAGGCTAAAAACGATACGGAATTTTTAGAAAATGATCCTGTTATGGTATTGGGTTTTTTTCCTATTACGAGATTGAGGACTGCACAATTTTTAAATTCTCATGTCCCCGGTGTTTATGTTCCTGCATCATGGATGGAAAAACTTTTAACTGCAAAAGAAAAATCACCCGAAGAAGAGTTAAAAACAGGACTTGAACTAAGCAAAAGAGCTTTTAACGAGATTTACAAAACCGGAAGGAAGGTTCACCTTATGTCGGCGAACCATTTTGAGTTGATAAGAGATATATTAGAAATCTCTCTTTAAAAGAGCATTGACATTTAAGATAGTAACTATACTATCTTCCATTTTTCCTATACCAAAAATCATATTATCACTACCCTCTTCCTTATGAAAAGTTTCAGGCGGAGTCTCTATGTTTGACTGTTCGATTCTGATAGCTTTTGTAAGTCTATCAATCACAAAACCGGCTTCATTGTTTTTTGTTTTTATAACTATATATCTTGTATCTTCATTTTGAGGTATAGGCGGGAGACCAAATTTTCTTCTAAGGTCAATAAGAGGCAAAATACTTCCTCTTAAATTAAACACCCCAAGTACATAATCAGGAACACTTGGTACTTTTGTACACTCTATGGGTTTTATAATTTCTTGGATATTAAGAATCGGAACTGCCAACTCTTCATTTCCAACCACAAAGCCAACCAATTGTATTATATTTTCATTGTCTTTGTTTTCTTCGCCATTTTGCTGTTCTTGCTGTTTTTGCAGTATTGATTTTAACTTTTCACTCATTTTTTACTCCATAGGAAGTTTTAAATTTTTCTTAACAACATTTGCCAAATACTCTAAAGAGTATGGTTTGGTTATGTACTCTGTCATTCCTACTTCTACTCCTCTCATTCTGTCTGACTTGGAAGTTCTGGAAGTAACCGCAACCAAAGGCAAATATTTATACCTTGAATACTTTCTGATTTCACCTGCAAGCGTATAGCCATCCATCCTTGGCATCTCTATATCGATCAAAACGATATCAAAACTCTTATCTCCTGATTTTAAAAGCTGTAAAGCTTCAACACCGTTTGTTGCTTCAGTTATGTTTAGTCCTAATGGTTGTAAAGCTTTTTGCATAATGGTTCTGTCAGTTTTACTATCATCTACTATCAATACATTATAATCGCCAGGTTCTTTTTTGGAGGTACTCTCTTGTGTTTCATTTATTTTTTTTATGGTACTGCCGGTCTCTTTGGCAAGCTCCATCAAAGCCCCGACATCTACGATTAGTGTCACTCTTCCGTCGCCTCTTATAGTAGCACCTGCGATACCTTTTATACCTTGAAGATAATCACCAAGAGATTTGATAACTATCTCTTCTTGACCTACAAGAGTATCTACTATAACTCCGAGTTTTGATTCTGCGAGAGCTATAACAACTATATACAGATTCTCTCCGCTATCAAAAACTTCTTCTATTCCGAAAACATCGGAAAGTCTGACAAGAGGTAAAATTTCTTCTCTTAGTCTCAATACATCTTTACCCTCGATAGAATATATCTCTTCAGCCGGAACTCTTACGGTTTCCAAAACGGAAGATAGCGGAATAGCAAAATACTCTTCCTGAGCACCTACTAAAAGTGCCTGTATGATCGCTAGAGTCAGAGGAATTTTTAATTTTATAATTGTACCTTTTCCTTTTTCACTGTCTATATCTATAATACCGTTTAATTTTTCTATATTTGTTTTTACAACATCCATTCCTACGCCACGCCCCGAAACATTCGTAACTGCTGCCGCGGTAGAAAATCCCGGTTTAAATATCAAAGCAAAAGCTTCTTTGTCCGTAAGATTATCCGCCTCTCTTTCCGTAATCAGACCTTTTTCCAAAGACTTTTGGATAAGCATATCCGAATCAAGACCTTTTCCGTCATCAACAATTTCTATAACTATAGAGTTGCCCTCATTATAAGCTTTAAGCTCTATGGTTCCATGTTCGGGCTTGCCCATGGCCAGCCTGGTTTGAGCATCTTCTATACCATGATCACAAGAGTTTCTTATGATATGGACCAAAGGATCTCCTATCTCTTCTATAATAGACTTATCAAGTTCCGTCTCTTCACCTGATATTTTTAGTTCAATATTTTTTCCAAGTTCACGCGACAAATCTCTTACCATTCTCGGAAATTTATTAAATACTTTGGCTATAGGAAGCATTCTTGTCTTCATAACGGCAATTTGTAAATCAGTCGTAACAATAGAAACCGAAGAAACAACCTGATTTAATTCTTCAAGAAATTTTTCACCCTCATATCTCTCTTCAACATCATCATAAATTTTTAAAAGCCTGTTTTTTCCAAGAACAAGTTCTCCTATAAGATTCATAAGATGATCAAGTCTTTTAACCTCAACTCTTATGGTTTGCTCCAGAGTACTGCCACTGCTTTTTTTAATAGGTGCGGAGGTGGTTTTGTTTGATTTTTTAGGCTCTTTTTTGGGTATTTCTTTCTTTGGTGTTTCCTCTTTTTTATCTATTTTCGGTTCAGCTTTCTTCTCTTTTTTCTTTTTCTTTTTTTCTTCTCTTTTTTCCTGTAAAAGTCTTTCTATTTCCGCTTCAACTTCTTCATCACTCATATCGGAATAATCAGGCTCTTCTTCAGGCTCAGTTTCTTCCGGTTCTTCCTCTTTGTGTTCTTCTTCGGTAGATATTTCATCTTGCTCTTGTATCTCTTCACCTTTTGATATGGCATCAAGCTTTGCACACACGGGAGCTATAACGATATCATCATTCTGGTCACTTCCCGTATCTCTTACACTGTAAAGAAGTGCCTTCATCATATCAATAGACTCCAAAACAGTATCCATTATCACAGGTGTTATACTAAGTTCACCTTTTCTTGCCTTGTTTAAAACATCTTCCATATGATGGGTAAGTTCAGTCAGAGTATCAAGATTTAGAAAAGAACTTGATCCTTTTATGGTATGGGCTACTCTGAAAATTGAGTTTAAAAGTTCCAAATCTTCAGGATTGTTTTCAAGTTCCACTAAGTCTTGGTCAAGCTGTTCAATAAGCTCGAAAGCTTCTATTAAAAAATCTTCCAATATTTCTTGCATATCATCCATTACGCTTCCTTATTACCATTGATATGAGATTTGACAACTCTTGAAATTTCACTGTAAAATTCAGGTGCATCAAATTTTGTAAGATACGCCTCACCACCTGCCTCTTTTCCTCTAATCTCACTAAAATGATCACTTATGGAAGAGTTGAAGATAAGAGGTATATCTTTAAATCTATCATCATCTTTCAATTTTGCCGCAAAATGAAAACCATCCATCTGCGGCATTTCGACATCACTTATGATGATTTTCAATTCTTTGGTTATACTCTCTCCGTAAACATTGTACAACTCTTCAAGTTTTTCAAGAGCATTTACTCCATCTTTTGCTTCTATCGGCTTCATTCCCATTTTGGTAAGAGCATCTCTCATAAGTTTTCTTGCCGTACTGCTGTCATCAACTATCAATGCCAATCCGCCTAACTGATCAATCAAGCCGTCTTCAAGATCAATATTCGGCTGATAGATACCAAGCTCTTCCATAATGGTCTCAAGATCAAGTATTAAAAGAACTTCATCATTCTCAATCCTTGTAACACCTGTTATCTGAGCTTTGTCCAAAACTCCGTTGCCCATTGAAAAACTTGCCGATTCTATATCTTCCCAGCTTATTCTTCTTATTCTTTTTGCTTCATGCACTATAAAACCTATAAGCATTCCGTTAAATTCGGCTATCAATACTCTCGGTTTTATATTTAAATCATCAGGAACTTCTATACCCATCCATTTAGCAAGATTTATAACAGGTATAACTACTCCTCTAAGATCAAAAATTCCCTCTACAAAGTCAGGTACATTCGGAATTTCAGTTATATTTGGTATCTTTATAATTTCTCTGACTTTGACAACATTAACTCCATATATACCTTCATATACTTTATCGCCGTCTTTTTTAAATATACGAAAGTCAACAAGCTCCATCTCATTGGAGCCTACTTGCAACACATCTTGTTTTTTCATTATATGTTTTCTCCTTTTTCTAAAGGCAAATCTTTTTTGAACTTTACTTTTTGGAATTCTGATTGTGATTGTACTATAATAAAACTTTTATTGCACGCAAAAGATGAAATATTGATATATTTTTTATCCTCTTTTATATATAGTGTTACATTTTGATGAAAATGGCCTTCTATGATTATATCTATATCATTTGTCAAAAGTTTTGCCATTCTTGTTTGTACAATATCTTTAAAATTGTCTATTTTTTTACATATATCTTTTTTATATTGGGATCTTATAATTTTTTTTGATATGAAGCCATTTAAAAAATTATCTACAATTGATATCGTAAAAAGGAAAATCTTTGAACGAATTATCTTGGTATAAACTGTATATAAAAAAGGAGTTGCCTTATCTCCGTGCAAAAGCAAAACATTATAGTTATTCATTTTAAAAACAGCAGGTTGGTCTTTGTAGGAAAAAACTTTTATATCCGGAAATATCTTTTTTAAATTAAAGTCATGATTTCCTTCAAAATAAAAAATTTCTACTTTTTTTGAAATTTTATTTATCAAATTTATATATTTTTGATTGATTTTTTGTGTATATTCAACACCGCCGACCAATAGATCAAATATATCGCCCATTAAAAAAAGTTGACTTGTATCAATTCTTTTTTCATCAATGCTTTTTAAAAACTCAAAAAAATTATCTCTTTTTTTATTGACATGAGAATCAGCTACAAAAACAGCACCTCTTTTTATCTCACTATGGAACATAAGCTATAACCGGAATACCTAAATCTTCTTTAAAGCCGCTCATTATATTGGCATTGACTACCGCACCGGAAGATGAACCTTTTAAAATATTATCTATAGTCGAACAAATATAAAGTTTTTTACCTGATTTTTTTACAAAAATATCACAAAAATTTGTACCTGCTACCGATTTCATCTCTACGGGTTTGTCAAAAACTCTGATAAATTTTTCATTTTTATAAAACTCTTTCAGATATGAAAGAGGTTCTATATCCTCTTTTAAAACGGTATAAATATCACACATTTCACCTCTGATCAAAGGTAAAAGATGCGGTATAAAATTGACATCGAAACTTATTCCTCCCGATACAATTCTCATTTTTTCTTTTATTTCCGGTTCGTGTCTGTGCATCAAAGGATTATAGGCAAAAACATTTTCATCAATTGAAACAAAATGTGTTTTGTCCGTACATTTCTTTCCTGCCCCGCTTACTCCGCTTTTTGCATCTATAAAAACAGGATATTTTTTATCCAAATATTTAACAAAAGGAAGAATTCCAAGAAGGGTTGCAGTTGGATAACATCCGGGGTTTGCCACGAGATTTGCATTTTTGATATCTTTTCTAAAAAATTCAGGAAGTCCGTAAACCGCCTCTTTTAAATGCTCTTTATCCGTATGCTTACAATAGAATTTTTCATATGTTTCAAGCTCAAGTCTGTAATCGGCTGAAAGATCCACTACTTTTACATCAAGCTTTAGTAATTCTTTTGCAAAACCCATAGCAGTTTTATGGGGCAGTGCTAAAAAAGCAAGATTTGCTACTGAAGCAATTTCTTTTGCATCAGCCTTTTTTATTTCTGCATCATATACCCCTTTAAGAGAAGGATGAAGTTCATTCAAATTCATTCCTCCCTCACTGTTTGCTATATAAACAAGTTCGAATCCCGGATGATTTATAAGTATTTTTATAAGCTCAAGCCCGGTAAACCCGCTTGCACCTATAACTGCTACTTTTATTTGTTTCACTCTAATTCCTAAATTAATTTATCTCGATTATTTCATATTTTTTAATGCCACCGGGCAATCTCATCTCCACCTCGTCACCTTCTTCTTTTCCCAAAAGTTGCTTTGTAAGCGGAGAATTGTATGAAATCATTCCATTTTCAGGCGAACTCTCATAACTTCCCACTATCTTGTAAGTTATCTCTTCACCACTATCTATATCTTCCAAAGTTACAGTAGATCCGAATCTGACTTTATCATGTTCATATTTGCTCGGGTCCACCACTTGAGTTTTTGCAAGATAAGTACTTAATTCATGAATTCTTGCTTCTATAAAAGCAAGTCTCTCTTTTGCCGCATGATATTCGGCATTCTCTTTTAAATCTCCGTGACTTCTTGCTATATCTATCTCTGTAACGGTCTGAGGTCTTTGAACTTTTTGAAGTTCTTGAACCTCAGCAACAAGTTTATCATAACCCTCTTTTGTAATAGGTTCTTTTTGCATATATAATTTACTCCCTGCCTCATTTATTTATGGATACTTCTAATCCCATATATCTCTAATTATACCAAAAATTCCGAAACATTTTTAGAGCTGCCGTGTTTTAACAATTGTTTTAGCTTCAATGATTTTAAAAAAAACTCTTCTTTGTCTAAATTACGATACTCATTTAAAAGATTTTTTACCGTAACCTCATCTTGGATAAACTCTTTGTGCAAAGGATCCAATCCGGCAAAATCAAGTATAATATTTGCCAAACCGATATATTTTAATTTAACAAATTTTTTGGCTATAAAATAATCTATCTTTTTAGCTTTATAAACCAAAACAAAAGGTATCCCCAAAAGAGAAGCCTCAAGTGTTGCAGTACCTGAACACACAAATGCAAAATCACTTTTCAAAAAAGCTTTTTTTGCATCAAAAATTACTTCAAATTCACTAATATCACCGTATATTTCATTTATATCTTTTTTTGAAAAATGCTTCGGCACCACCAATAGTTTTCTTTTATTTATACTTTTTGCCAACTCTTTATATATTTTTATAAGTGATTTAATTTCACTTCTTCTGCTTCCCGGCAAAAATGCAACCGCTCTATCAGATGAAACCTGATTTTTGAACTCTTTAATCTCATCCAAAAGAGGATGTCCCACATAGATTGATTTATTGTAAAATTTATCTTCAAAAGGCAAAATTGAACATAAAATATCACAATATTTTTCTATCTTTTTCACTCTTTTTGCTTTCCATGCCCAAACTTGGGGAAGTATATAATATATAATTTTTGCAGAAGGATTTTTCTCTTTTATGGCTTTTGAAAGAGGAAGATTAAATGCCGGAGAATCAATCAACAAAATTCTATCACACTCAAAACTAAGTTTCACCATCTCTTTTATAGCTTTTTTTGCCAGTTTTATTTTTGAAAGAGCATCTACAAATCCCATGATTGAAAAGTCTGATGAAGGGTATATGGGATTACCGAATTTCGGATCAAAAATACCTTCTAATGCATACTTGTTCAACTCTTCCAAAACAGGTTCAAGGTGTAAATTGGCTGAAGGCTCTAATGCAGAAACTAAAATTTTACCCACTCTGACTCCATATATTTTTGATATAATATTATCTATTTTTTACTTAACTAATGCAAAATTTGAGTTAAACCAAAAGGAACAATAAAGTGAAACGACCATTAAACAGATGCTCACCATTTAATATCCTCATAACAAATGATGACGGCTTTGAAAGTGAAGGACTTTTAACACTCGTAAAAACTATCAAATCAATAGAAAATGTTATTGTCACGGTCGTTGCGCCCACTACTGAAAAATCGGCCTGCGGTCACTCTTTGACATTAACCAAGCCTTTGAGATTTGTTGAAATAGAAGATAATTTTTTTAAATTGGACGACGGAACACCAAGTGATTGCGTATATCTTGCAACCCATGCACTTTACAAAAATAAACCGGACCTTGTTATTAGCGGTATCAACAAAGGATCAAATATGGGAGAAGATATAACTTACAGCGGAACAGCAAGTGCCGCTATGGAAGCAGTACTACAGGGAATTCCTGCTTTTTCCATATCCCAGGTATGCAAAGACAAATACAAAAGTTTACAAATACACGGATATGATCTTGCCTGTGAAGTAGCAAAGGATATAACCGAAAGATTATTGAAAAATGAAATAAATATAGGAAAAAGAAAATTTTTAAATATAAATATTCCTCCTATTAAAAAAGAGGATTTAAAAGGATATAAGATAACCGAAGCCGGTTTTAGACTTTATGGAAATGATGCACATCTTCATAGAAATCCAAGAGGTGAAGAGTATTATTGGATAGGCATTCATCCGTTACAGTGGGAAAGCAGAAATGCCGATATCATGTGTGATTTGGATGCCATTGAGCAAAAATTTGTTTCTATAACCCCTATTCAGCTAAATTTAACTTCTTATGATGAAATAGAAAACCTAAGGCATCTTGAAAATGAGATTTGAAAAATGCAGACTTCTGTTCGGAGATGATTTTGAAAAAATAACTAAGGCAAAAATCATACTTTTTGGAGTTGGAGGAGTAGGAAGTTTCTGTCTTGATGCGCTTTATAGAAGCGGTGTAAAAAATATCACTATAGTTGACTTTGATACTTATGAACTTACTAACCAAAACAGACAAATAGGATCTCAATATTTGGGTGAAACAAAAACTGAAGCATTGGCAAAATTATATCCCGGAATAAATTATATCACACTCAAAGTTACAACAAAATGGATAAAAGAGTTTGATTTTGAAAAGTATGATCTTGTGATAGATGCAATTGATGACATACCTGTCAAAGTTGCATTGGCTAAAAAAACTTATAAAAAACTTGTTTCATCCTGCGGCGGTGCAAAAAGAATAAACCCAACACTTATAGAGATTGCCTCTATTTGGAAAACTACCAACGATCCGTTTGCCAAAAAATTCAGATATGAACTTAAAAAATCAGACTTCAAAGAAGATTTTCAAGTAGTTTTTTCAAAAGAATTGCCTAAAAAATGCGACGGAATGGGAAGCTTTGTCGGGGTTACCGGCTCTATGGGTCTTGCTCTTTCTTCACTTGCTTTGCAAAAACTAAGATACCTCTAAAAAATTATGGACTTGCATATGTTGTTAGAGGTGTTTTTAATTTTACTATTTTGTTTATATCTTTTCTGTATATATATGTTAAGGCTCTTCCTCTGTAAAGCAAATCTCCTTTAAAGGTTGTATTTCCTACTTTAAAAACAAGATTATCTTTTTCAAACATCATTTTACCAAGTTTTTTACCTATCGGCCCGTAAAAAGACAAAAGTGAAATTAAAATAAAAAAAATATAAATATATGCAAATATTTTAAAAGTTTTTTTACCGGATATAAGATATCCGAAAATTGCAGAGAAAATGACAAGCATAAGATATGATTGGTTATCCACAAAAAGAATATTGTAATATACTTTTATATGATAAATATCTATATAATTAATCTTTATACCTATAAACAATAGAAAATCTAATAGCAAAACAAAAATAAGACCTAATAAAAATGAGCCGATTATCTTTGGAGTCATCTTATCCTCTTTATCTTTTTATCTCTTAACTTATAAAGCTGTGACGGTGTTTTTTGACTAAACTTTTTTCTATCAAAAATAATTATATCGACTCTGTCTTTAATCCAACTAAAATCAAAACCGCAGCCTGTTTTATTTGCAGAAGTAGAATACATCCACCCAAATCTCCTTAAAAAAGCTTGATGAGAACTCTTTTTAACTACTCTTAAAGCTTTTTTGTTAGGATATATAAAAGTAGTTCTTTTTTTTCGTCTTACGGTTTTTTTAAAATTATCAGGGATACGCACCTCTTTTTTCAACTCTTTAAAAGTGGCAACACTCTTTATAAAAAGCTTTTTGTCATCTCTTTTTTTGATAAAAGCAAGTCTTTTGGCATTTTTGGAAAGCAGCCCGACTGTTGTATCTGTCTGAACAAGAAATACTGTATTTTTAATTTCCAAGATATTCCTGCAATGCTTTAGGATAAAATATATCACTTTCCTGAAGTTCTTTAATAGCCCCTATGGCCACATTTGCCGCTGCAATTGTAGTAAAATACGGGATATTCAGCTTGATTACTTCTCTTCTGATATCTTTTGCATCACTTTTGCTTGATTTATTGTCGCTGGTATTTACCATAAGAGCTATCTCGCCGTTTTTCATTTTATCCTGTATATTTGGTCTTCCTTCACTTATCTTATAAACAAATTCGGATTTTACTCCTGCATCTTCGAGTGCTTTATGAGTTCCGCCGGTCGCAATAATTTTAAAGCCAAGACGCTCAAAACCGATACCCAATTCACCGGCAAACTCTTTGTCTATATCACTTAAAGATATAAATACGATACCTTTTACAGGCAGTATATTGCCACTGCTAAACTGTCCTTTTGCAAAAGATTTTGCAAAATTTTCACTAATTCCCATAACTTCACCTGTAGATTTCATTTCAGGACCCAGGATCAAATCAGCTCCTGTTAGTTTGTTAAAAGGAAAGACTGCCTCTTTTACACTTATATGATTTTTTATGTGTGGCTTGTAAATCCCGTTTTCTTTATAAACAATACTGTTTTTATCATAAAATTTCAAAGCTTCAAGCAAATTTCCTTCATACATAACCTTTGTAGCTACTTTTGCCAAAGGAATTCCCGTAGCTTTGCTTACAAACGGTACGGTTCTACTAGCTCTCGGATTGACTTCAATGATATAAACTTCATTTTTATAAACAGCAAATTGGATATTTAACAATCCTATTACACCAAGGCCCAATGCTATATCTTTTGTCTCTTTTTCTACTTCAAGTAAAATTTTTTCACTTAAACTAACTGCCGGAAGAGAGCATGAACTATCACCGCTATGAACTCCCGCTTCTTCAATATGCTGCATAATTGCACCGATATATACATTTTCTCCATCACTTATGGCATCTACATCTATCTCTATCGCACGGTCTAAAAATTTATCCAAAAGCACCGGAGAATCATTGCTTACACTAACTGCCTCATTCATATATGTTTTAAGTTCATCTTCACAATAAACTATCCTCATCGCTCTTCCGCCAAGAACATAGCTTGGTCTGACAAGCACGGGATATCCTATCTCTTTTGCTTTATTCAAAGCTTCTTCTTTTGTTGTAGCCGTATCATTTTTTGGTTGCTTTAAATTATAATCTCTTGCAAATTTGGAAAATTTTTCTCTATCTTCGGCCATATCTATCACTTTTGCACTTGTTCCTATGATATTTGCTCCTATTGCGGTTAGTTTTTTCGCAAGTTTTAGAGGTGTTTGTCCTCCAAAATGTACTATAATGCCGTCAGGGTGTTCTTTTTGTATAACTGCTCTAACCCTTTCAAAATCGATCGGCTCAAAATAGAGAATATCACTCGTATCATAATCGGTTGAAACAGTTTCGGGATTACAGTTGTACATAATCGTTGTAACCCCCATATCTTTAAGTGCAAAGGCTGCATGAACACAGCAATAATCAAACTCGATTCCTTGTCCTATTCTGTTCGGACCGCCACCGAGTATTAAAACTTTTGATTTCTTTTTTTCTTTTTGACAGGAAACATCAGGCATTTCATACTTGGATACGGGCATAGTTGAATACAAATACGGAGTCAATGCTTTAAATTCTGCCGCACAGGTATCTACTTCATTATATGAAAGTTTAATGCCGAATTTCATCCTTGTATTTGCAATATCATTTTCATTTATATCCATACTGTCTTTTTGATTGATAAGTTTTGCTATCATAGCATCGCTAAATCCGTCACATTTTACTTTTCTAAGAAGTTTTTCATTTTTTAAAATATCTATATCTATACTTTTTTCAAGTTCAACAATTTCTTCGATTTGGTATAAAAACCATCTATCTATCTTTGTAAGATTGTAAACTTCATCTATGCTCATTCCCTCTCTGAATGCTTGAGCAAGATAAAGAATTCTATTTTCGTTGGCCCTTCTTAACTCTTTGGTTATTTTATCTTTATCGCCTTTTGCAATCTCATCAAATCCGTCAAGTCCGGTTTCCAATGAGCATAAAGCTTTTTGAATTGACTCTTTAAAGGTTACTCCTATGGCCATAGCTTCACCGACACTCTTCATTGAGGTACCAAGTGTCGAATCAGCAAGAGGAAATTTCTCAAATGTAAATCTGGGCATCTTTGTCACTACATAATCAATCGTAGGTTCGAAACTGGCCGTTGTTCCTATAATATCATTTTTTATCTCATCAAGTGTATAACCTACTGCAAGATATGTAGCTATTTTTGCTATAGGATAACCTGTAGCTTTACTGGCAAGTGCCGAACTCCTGCTTACTCTTGGATTCATCTCTATAACGGTCATTCTGCCATTTTTTGGATTTATTGCAAATTGTACATTGCTTCCTCCGGTATCAACACCTATCTCTCTTAATATCGCAAAAGAAGCATCTCTCATAATCTGATACTCTTTATCTGTCAAAGTAAGAGCAGGTGCTACGGTTATACTGTCACCGGTATGAACCCCCATCGGATCAAAATTTTCAATAGAGCAGACTATGATACAATTATCATTTCTGTCCCTGATAACTTCCATCTCATACTCTTTCCATCCAAGAAGTGACTCTTCTATAAGTATTTCATTGATAGGACTCTCTTCAAGTCCGTTTTTTGCCAAAGATTTAAACTCGTCTATATTGTATGCTACTCCGCTTCCTCCGCCGGCCAATGTATATGATGCTCTTATAATAAGCGGAAAGCCTATCTCTTGTGCGGCTTTTAAAGCTTCATCCATATTGTATGCATACATACTTTTTGGCAAATCCATACCGATTTTAAGCATAGCCTCTTTAAAGGCTTGTCTATCTTCACCCTTTCTGATAGCTTCCGGATTGGCTCCTAAAAATTCTATATTTTCAAGCATTCCTTTTTCGTACATGCTCATAGCGACATTCAATGCAGTTTGCCCGCCCATAGTAGGAAGTATTGCATCAACCTTTTCAATCTCTATAATGTTTTTTATAACTTTTTCATTTATCGGCTCTATATAAGTTCTATCGGCAAACTCAGGATCAGTCATTATGGTTGCCGGATTTGAGTTTATAAGAATCACTCTGTAACCCAACTCTTTTAATGTTTTTGTAGCTTGAGTTCCACTATAGTCAAATTCACATGATTGTCCTATAACAATAGGTCCTGATCCAATTAAAAGTATAGTTTTTATATCTTCTCTTTTTGGCATAATTATCCTTATTTTTCTTACTTCCTACGGTTTTGTTATGATATGAAAATATCCCGGAACTTTTACTTTGGCATACGGCTTAACTATCGCACTTATATATGATTCTTCTTTTATAATTTCGGTTACTTTGCCTACTTTTATACCTTCGAAAAATATATTGTCCAAGCCGCTGGTATAAACCTCGTCATCTTTTTTTATCTTCATCCATCCGGGTATATACTGTACTATCATATCGTCTTTATCTCCAAATATTACTCCGGGAACTTTTGTTTTACCTATATATACCGAAAATATACATTTTTCATCACCTTGCAAAAGACCCAATGCTCTGTTATTTTTTTCCGTAACTATTCCTGCACTGTACCCCTGATATACAAGACCGTAAATCTTGTTTTTATTTAAAATTTTAAAATCCAGCCAAACTCTGTTATAGTTTGCCAAGTCAACATACGATACAGCTCTTGTTATATTTAGTTCAGGATTATACATAGGGCTTTTATCCTGCAAAATACTTCTCAATCTGCTTGCAAATGCAGAAGATAAAATAGCTGCTTTTTTAAGTTTTGCAACTTCATTTTGAAGTTTTTGAATATTTTTCTCCTGATCTATATGTTTTTGTACAAAATTTTGTATACTTTCTATAAAATTTATATATTCTGTTTTTATTCCAAGAGTTATATTTAAAACCGGCTTTTTTAAATAGTCATTATAATTATATTTGATCAACAAAAGTACAATCAATAAAAATATAAAAAAATATCTATTTCTAATCATTTATGATTTGTTTTAGTAAATTTATCTCCTCCAAAACTCTTCCCGTACCTTTTGCAACTGCCAAAAGAGGCTCTTCAGCCACATACACAGGCAATCTGACAAGTTCGCTTAGATATTTGTCAATTCCTCGTATCAAAGCTCCTCCTCCGGTAAGAACTATACCGTTCTCTACTATATCTCCCGCCAAATCAGGAGGAGTGGCTTCCAATACATCTTTTAGTGCATCGCTGATCTCTTTTAAAGGCTCTCTCATAGCTTCTCTTATATCTTCACTGCTTAATTCAATTCCAACCAAAAGACCGCTTATCTGATCTCTTCCTTTTACACTTATAATCAACTCTTCATCAAGCTTTACCGCACTTCCTACTTCAATCTTAATCATTTCACCGGCTCTGTCACCAATAAGAAGGTTATATTTTCTCTTGACAAAATCAACTATGGCTTGATCAATTTTATCTCCTGCAACTCTTATGGATTTGCAAATAACCAATCCCCCAAGTGAAATAACTCCTATTTCGGTTGTTCCGCCTCCTATATCAACTATAAGATGCCCATGAGGCTTTTTGATATCCAAATCAGCTCCTATAGCTGCTGCCATTGGCTCTTCTATAAGATAAACTTCTCTCGCTCCCGCACTCATAGCCGACTCTCTTACGGCTTTTCTCTCAACTTGAGTTAAACCGTAAGGAACACATATAACAATTCTCGGTCTTATAAAACTTTTTCTTTTATGGGCTTTTTCTATAAAATACCTTATCATCTTTTCCGTCATATCAAAATCGGCTATAACTCCGTCTTTCATAGGTCTGACTGCTTGTATGTTACCAGGTGTTTTTCCTATCATATCTTTTGCATCACAACCTACTGCCAGTATATTGCTTCTGCCGTATTTATCATTTTGTACAGCTACCACGGAAGGTTCGTTGATAATAATTCCTTTGCCTTTTAAAAGTATCAGAGTATTGGCAGTGCCAAGGTCAATACTCATATCGTTTGAAAATAATCCTATTATTTTATCTAATATCATCAGTGTGCCTTTATGCTATTTTTTTAGAATTTTTTATATATAGAGGTTTTGTTTTATTTACCACAACATCTTTTGTTATCAATACTTCATATCCTTCAAGCTCAGGAAGTTCAAACATTATATCAACCATTATCTCTTCCATGATAGACCTTAATCCTCTGGCTCCGGTTTTTCTGTTTATTGCCATCTTCGCAACTTCTCTTAAAGCATCCTCTTCAAAATTTAAAGTAACTCCGTCTATGGCAAACAATTTTTGATACTGTTTAAGTATGGCATTTTTTGGTTCGGTCAGTATTTTAACCATATCATCTTCCGTAATTTGATTTAGTGTGGCTATAGAGTGAAGCCTTCCTATCAGTTCTGGTATCAATCCATAATTTACCAAATCATCCGGCTCAACTAGTTCAATCAAATTGTCCTCTTCACTTTTTTTTCTTTTTGCTTGATTAAAACCAAGAACATTATTGCCTATTCTTCTTTTGATGATATCATTAAGACCGTCAAAGGCTCCGCCGCAAACAAATAAAATATTGGATGTATCAATTTGGGTAAATTCTTGATTTGGATGCTTTCTTCCTCCTTTTGGCGGAATATTTACCAAACTTCCCTCTATAATTTTTAAAAGTGCCTGCTGTACCCCTTCACCCGAAACATCTCTTGTAATAGATCTGTTTTCACTCATTCTTGCAATCTTATCTATCTCATCAACAAAAACTATGCCTTTTTCAGCTTTTTTAATATCACCGTCAGCTTCCTGAAGCAGTTTTGTCAAAATATTTTCAACATCTTCCCCGACATATCCCGCTTCAGTCAAACTTGTAGCATCTGCAATGGCTATAGGAACATCTAAAAATTTGGCCATAGTCTGTGCCATAAGTGTTTTTCCGCTTCCTGTAGGTCCTATAAATAATATATTTGACTTTTGTATTTCGGTATTGTCGTCTTTAAAAGAAGCACTTTTAAAAATTCTTTTATAGTGATTGTAAACACCTACTGCAAATATTTTCTTTGCATTATGCTGTCCTACAACATACTCATCTAAAACTTTTTTTAACTCTTTTGGGGTGAATATCCTTTTTTCATCATCATTTATACTCTCTGCAAGATCATCATCTCCAAAAAGTATCTTATATGCCGAAACTACACAATGCTCACAAATACAGACTCCGTTTCCTTCAATCAGTCTGTTATCATTACTCTCTTTGGAGTTGCAAAAACTGCAATGCTTCATTTTTGCACCTGTTTTTTTATATTTTTAAACTCTTTCAAATGGTATCCCTCTTTTTGTATTTATTATAAAATTGCATAAATTTTTAACTTTGTCATTATCGCTGGTATGAAACAATTCATCAGCTATCTCTTTTAAAGCTTTGTTTGATCTAAACAGTTGTATATAAGCTTTTTTAAGAGCATCGACATCACTTCTTTCAAATCTTCTTCTAAGTCCTACAAGATTAAGCCCTTTTATCTTTGCCCTGTTTCCTTCTGCCAAACAGTATGGCGGAATATCTTGGCTAAGGGCACTTGCTCCGCCTATCATAACACTTTCACCTATTTTTACAAACTGGTGTATCGGAGTCAATCCCCCTATAACCGTATAATCTCCTATCTCGACATGACCGGCAAGTGTAGCATTGTTGGCTAAAATGATATTATTCCCCAAAATACAGTCGTGAGCTATATGACAATATGCCATAATATAATTATTATCTCCTATAACAGTTTTTTTATCCTGTTTCAATGTAGGAAGATTGATAGTGACAAACTCTCTTATAATATTCTTTTCTCCGATAATAAGTTCTCCTGTCTCACCTTTGTAAGAAACATCCTGAGGTATATTGCCGACAACCGCATAAGAGTGTATCTGTGTATTTTTGCCTACTGTGGTTTTACCTTTTACCTGTGCCCCTTCATATACTTTCACTCCATCTTGCAGTTCTACTTCGCTTCCTATTGTTGCAAAAGCTCCAACTTCAACATTTTCACCTATAACGGCTCCGTCCTCTATAATGGCAAGATTGCTTATATAGGACATGCTACTTATCCACTATCATAGCTTTAAGCTCAGCCTCACAGGCAAGCTTCTCATCAACATAAGCTTTTGCATCCAAAACCCAGATGGATCCTTTGTGTTTAACAACATTCAGTTTATAAACAAGCTTGTCTCCGGGCTTTACGGGAGATCTAAACTTTGCTTTATCAATACTCATAAAATATACAACTTTATCTTTCGTATCATCCTGCTCGGCTTTGTTCATGCTCTCAAAAGCCAAAACACCGCCTGCTTGGGCCATGCCTTCAATAATCATAACACCCGGATATATCGGATGATCAGGAAAATGACCCTGAAATATTTGCTCTCCTATGGTAACATTTTTATAAGCTTCGATATACTCTGCATTTTTTATTTCTACTACTCTATCAACCAATAAAAATGGAAATCTATGAGGAAGAATCTTTTGAATATCTACAACATTTAACATTTTTTTTAAACCTTTTATAGAAAAATTCTACTATTTTATCAAAAAATTACTAAATTTTCTATTACATCTTGATAGTAGATACTCTCAAGATATATTTCAAAAGATTCAAAATCAATACTCTCCACTACAATTACGGGAGAGAGTGAATAAAATGTATTTGTTATCATATTTCTAAACTCTATCTCTTCTTCTACGGTTGGGGGATTATATATCATATCTTTAATATTTTTATAATTTGTTTGCATAATTTCATTAAAATATGAAAGTTCAACTATGCTTATATTTTCTCTGTTTGCTTTGTAAACTTCTTTTATTTTTGTTTGAATTTTCAGTTTTGCTTTTTTTCTTTTCATATATGAGTAAAAAATAGGATATGAAGGTATAACTTTTTTATCTATACAAAAATATGATCTTAAAAGTCTGTAATTTAAAAAACCGTTCTTTGTTATTTCATATTGCTGATTGTTTTTTTCCAAATCAATTCGTTTTTTATACAGCTTTATTTTCTGCTGAATTGATCCTGGCTGAAGCTGTCCTGAGAGATTGACAAAAAGTTCATCAGGAATTTTTCTTTGATCCTCTCTTTGAGCACGAAGGGCATAAATGCACCCACAATAATCCTGATGATAAAGTTTGTCTTTTTTTGCCAAAGCAAACTGCTCTTGTGTTCCTCCGTTTTTTCTAAAATCAACACTTACAAATTCTATACCGTATTTTCTTGCAAGTTTGTTTCCCACTTCACTTAATTGTTTGATTGATTTTTTCGGGCTTGTCAATAATGTAGTCGTAACTTTACTCTGTTTTAATTCTTTTGCTTTTTTAATACTTTCTTCAACTCTGTCGGTAAAACATATACTGCATCTTTTCCCTTTTTCCGGCTCATTTTCATATCCTTTTACAGCTTCCATCCAACCCCGAAAATTATACTCACCTTCGATTAGCTCGACGCCAAGCATATCACAGCTTCTTTGCACATCAAGAAGTCTCAAGCGATACTCACTGTAAGGATGAATGTTCGGATCATAAAAAAAACCTATCAACTTTTCATTCGGATAAATTTTTTTTAGTTTTTGCAGAAAAAAGTGGCTGTCAACCGAACAGCAGATATGAACCAGCATTTAAAAACTACCCCTGAGTTTTTAACTCTTCAAGTTTTGCTTTAACTTCTTTGATATGTCCTTTTACTTTTACTTTATCCCATCTATAAGCTACTTTTCCATCCGGATTTATCAGATATGTAGTTCTTACAACTCCCATATATTCTCTTGCAAACATTTTTTTTAATTGCCATACCCCATATTTTTCCAAAACTCTTTTTTCTTCATCACTCAAGAGTGTAATTTTCAAATTTTTCTTCTGTATAAAATTTCTATGCTTCTTCGGACTGTCCGGACTGATACCCAAAACTACTGCATCAAGTTTTTCAAAAGATGACAGATTTTCACTAAAATCACATGCTTCAACCGTACAGCCAGGAGTATTATCTTTTGGATAAAAGTATAAAACTATCCATCTTCCTTTTAAATCTCTTAAGCATATATCCACCTCGTCTTGATTTGGCAGACAAAAATCTTTAGCCGACTCTCCTACTGCTATCATGCTCTCTCCTTTTTTCTATAAAAATTTTTTAAAAATACTGTAATCTCTTTTTGCGATAAAGGCTTACTATATAAATATCCCTGTATAATATGACACCCTTTGTCAAAAAGAAATTTTTCCTGTTTAGGATTTTCTATGCCTTCAGCTATTATTCGAAGATTTAAACCTTTGCCCAATTCTATAATGGTGCTTACAATAGCTTCATCTTCAAAATAACCCGGTATATCTTTGATAAACGATTGGTCTATCTTGATAACATCAAGTGGAAGTTTCTTGATATAAGCCAAAGATGAATATCCGGTACCAAAATCATCTATTGATACGGAACATCCGAGATTTCTTATGTTTTTAAGCAATTGATATGAACTTTTTATATCATTCATCACAAAATCTTCCGTTATCTCAAACTCTATCAAAGCAGGATTGCAATTGTGAATTTTTAAATAATTCTTTATAGTATCTAAAATATTATGATCTTTAAGCTGTTTATCATCCAAATTGATTGAAACTCTCTGTATATCAGGAAACAAGGAAGGCAAATTTGCTGCAAATTTTATAGCTTTGTTCATAACCAGATTTCCTATATCATTTATAAGATTACATTCAGATGCTATACTTATAAATTCTCCCGGACTTATAATTCTATTTCTCTTTCTCCATCTAACCAATGCTTCAAGTCCTATTACTTTTTGATTTTTTATATCAATCTGCGGCTGATAATAAACCAAAAATTCGTCATTCTCTATGGCTTTTTTCAAATCTTCCTCTACGGTATGCCTTTGCATAATCCTTTCATACATTTTTTCTTCATAAAACACATATCTGTTTTTTTCTCTCTCTTTTGCTATATACATAGCAATGTCAGCATTTCTCAAAAGTTCTTCACTTGTAGTTCCATCATCAGGAAAAACCGATATGCCTATACTTATGCCTATCTTCAAAAGATGTCCTCTTATAGAAAAAGGCAGAGAAAAAGTATTGTTTAATTTTTCAGCAATTTTAACTATATCATTTTCATCGTGAAAACCGCTCAATAAAAAAACAAATTCATCACCGCCAAATCTAAAAAGATAATCGCTTTGTCTTATCTCTTCTTTTAATCTTTTTGTTGCCTGAATTAAAAGTTCATCCCCGATATCATGTCCGTAAAAATCATTGATATTTTTAAATCCGTCAAAATCCATAAATAAGATTGCAATTTTACTGTTTTCTCTTTTTGCCTTTAATATTTCATGTATAATTATCTCGCCAAACATAAATCTGTTAGGTAAATTTGTCAAAGCATCATGTCTTGCCCTGTAAACAAGTTTTGCCTCATTCTCTTTGAGCTCTTTTTCTATCTTTTTTCTTTGGCTTATATCTCTTAAAACGGTATAAAATAGCATTTTATCTTGTATTTCAATAGCACTTATAACTATATCCAGCCAAAAAGTAATCCCGTTGAGCTTCTTTGCCAGCCACTCGCCTCTGTAAACTCCCTCTCTTTTTGCTTCATCAAATATAAAATTCATTTTCTCTTCGGACAAACTTCCGTCAAGTTGAAATTTTGGCGACAAAGAGACAACATTATATTTTAAAAGTTCATCTTTGTTTTTCGCGCCAAACATTTTAACCGAAGCTTCATTGCAGTCTAAAAATTTTTCCTCATCATCAAGAAATATTCCATCTTTTGATTTTTCAAAAAGAAGCTGAAAAACCTTTTTTTGGCTGATTATTTTATTGTATTGTTTTAACAAATCTTCTTCATAACTTTGTAGGATTTGTTTTATTTTATTGGCTATCATAATCATCACCGCACCCAAAAGAATGATCATAATCAGTGAGATAATTACAATAGTTCGTATAATTCTGTCTAAATCCTGTTTTAAAAATGCATATCGTTTTAAAGCCAGTTTTCTTATATCGGAAACATAAAAACCGGTACCTATAACAAAACCGAATTCGGGTATATTTTTTATATATGAAATTTTTCTTGAAGGTTTATGGGAGATGGGATCATATGAAGTCATATAGCTTACAAAAAATCCCTCTTTATTGATTCTTGCTCCCGTAATTATCTCTTTTACTATATGCCTGTTATCAAAGAAAAGATTTATCCTGTTTTTTCCTATAAGATCTTTTTTGATATGACTAAGAGTAGTACCGTTATAATCATATGCAAAAATGTAGCCTTTGTCTGCATATCTGTAATTTCTTATGATTTTTAGTGCTATTTTTTTGGCTTTTTCGATAACATCTTCTACATAAAAAGCACTTCCGATATATATATCAAGAGGTTTAAACCATCTAAAGTAGCCTATCTTTTTTTCCATGGTTTTTTTACCCGGCTTATACCAGTACCAACTGTCAAATGCTTTATCTTTTCTTTTGAGTATATTTATAGCTTTTTTTATAATCTTAGTTCCTACGGCATCTTTTATATTGAGTAAATTTTTACCTTCAAGTTCGGGGTTGGTCGGTAAAAGCAAACAAGTGCCGTCCATCTTATACATATAAAAATATCCGCTTAAATCATTGAAAAAACGCAAATTTCTAAGTCTGTTTTTTATAATATTGATTGTATATTCTTTGCCAAAAACTTGATTTGCATTATAAATATCCTCTATTGTCTTATATGCAAAATCAACCAAATTTTTTACATTTTGTTTTGATTCATCTATAAGAATTTTTTTATTGTACTCTATCTGCTCGGATAATTTGGTTATTCTGTCTTCTACTTCAAGTTTTTTTAATTTTAGCAATTTTATCTTGTAAGTATCAATGTCGCTTTTATATACCTGTTTTTCCCTGTATACAAAAAAAGTTGCTATAGATACCACTATCACTACAATCGATAGCAATGGTATAAAATATATCCATTTTATAAGTTTTGCATTATTTTTTTTATCTATTTTCATATTTTACCGATTTTTATCTTTTTAAAGAGTAAGCATTATACAAAAATATATTTTAAAAAAAGATTTACAAACTACACCATAATAAGGTTTTAATCTTATATTGGCTAATATAATAACTCAATTTAGAATGAGGAATTTTAATGGAAAAAGCAAAATATATATGGATGGACGGCAAGCTTGTACCCTGGGATAAAGCCAGTGTTCATATACTTACTCATACACTTCATTACGGAAACGGTGTATTTGAAGGAACAAGAGCATACCAAACAGATAACGGTCTTGCTATTTTTAGGCTAAAAGATCACACAAAAAGACTTTTAAATTCTGCAAAGATTACAATGATAAAATCTCCATATTCTCAAGAAGAGCTTGAAGATGCACAAATTAAACTGTTAAAATCAAACGATTTTAAATCAAATGTTTATATAAGACCTTTAATATATCTGGGATACGGGGTTATGGGATTGTATCATATAAATGCTCCTGTAAATGTTGCCATAGCCGCATGGGAATGGGGAAGTTATCTTGGTGATGAAGGTTTGCAAAACGGTATCAGAGTAAAGATAAGCTCATTTACCAGAAATTCTGTCAAATCCACCATGGGAAAAGCAAAAGCTGCAGCAAATTATCTAAATTCCCAAATGGCAAAATTTGAAGCAATTGACTGCGGATATGAAGAGGCACTTTTGCTTGATGATGAGGGATTTGTGGCTGAAGGAAGCGGTGAATGTTTTTTTATAGTAAGAGACGGCATTCTTATAACTCCGCCAAATGATAATTCGCTTGAATCAATCACACAGGATACCGTTTTACAGTTAGCAAAAGATTTTAATCTACCCATTGAAAGAAGAAGGATTACAAGAGATGAAATTTTTATAGCAGATGAAGCTTTTTTTACAGGAACTGCTGCAGAATTAACACCTGTCAAGGAAGTGGATGCCAGAGTAATTGGCAACGGCAAAAGAGGAGAAATAACAAAAAAACTACAAGATGCTTACTTTGATGTAGTTTACGGAAGAAATAAAAAGTATAAACACTTACTGACATACATAAAAGGAAAATAATGCCGGCAGATTTAAATGACTATTTTAACAAAAATAGCAAAAAAAGAGATGATAACAATTCATCAGGAAATAATTTTGAACCACCTCAGTTTTTTAAAGACTTGGGAAAAAGAGCAGGAGTAATATATCTTTTTATTATCATAATAGGACTTCTTATCATATCAAAACCGTTTGTAGTTATAAACTCGGGAGAAGTAGGCATAAAAGCAACTGCGGGAAAATATGACCCAAAAGCATTAAATCCGGGTCTACACTTTTTTATACCCTTTATTCAGGATATTTTTGTAGTTGACACAAGAGTCAGAATTATAAATTATACCAATAATGAAGATTTATCTATAAAAGTTCCGAATTCAGGTATCAAATACAAAAGTGCAATTTCGGTGCTTGATGCAAGAGGACTTCCCGTATCCATAGAGCTTACCGTACAATATAAACTAAAAGCACAAAGTGCTCCTCAAACCATAGCAACATGGGGTCTTTCATGGGAAGACAAGATAGTAAACCCGGTTGTAAGAGATGTAACGAGAAATATAGTAGGAAAATATACTGCTGAAGAACTACCTGTAAAAAGAAATGAAATTGCAGCACAAATCACAAGCAGTATAAAAGACAGGATTGATGCTCAGCCCGGTCAACCTGTAGAACTTTTGGCAGTTCAACTAAGAAAAATAGTTCTTCCTCAAAAAATAAAAGATCAAATTTTAAGAGTCCAAATAGCCAAACAACAAGCCGAACAAGCAAGATATGAGGTAGAAAAAGCCAAACAGACAGCTCAGAAAAATGCCGCTTTGGCTCAAGGTGATGCCAATGCCAGAAAGATAAGAGCACAAGGACAAGCTGATGCTGTCAAGATAGAAGCCGATGCCAATGCTTATGCAAATGAAAAACTTGGCAAAAGTGTAACTCCAAATCTTTTAAAACTTCGTCAACTTGATGTCCAAGGCAAATTCAATGAAGCTTTAAAAGTAAACAAAGATGCAAAAATATTTTTAACACCCGGAGGAGTAGTGCCGAATATCTGGCTTGATAGTAAAAACAAAGAGAGGTCAATATCAGTTGGAAACAGATAAAATCGAACAAATAGCAAGCAGGATTAACTGGGATAAATCACCTCTTATTCCTGCTATAGCCCAGGATGCAAAAACAAAACAGGTATTAATGCTTGCATATATGGATAAAGTTGCTCTAAAACTCACACTCTCCACAAAAATTGCACACTACTTCAGCAGAAGCAAACAACGCATCTGGAAAAAAGGTGAAACAAGCGGCAATATCCAAAAAGTTGAAGATATTTTTATAGATTGTGACGATGATACGATACTTTTGATGATTGAACAAGTTGGCGGTGTAGCTTGTCATACAGGAAGAGAGAGTTGTTTTTTTACCAAACTTGATACGGAAGAAATCATATCCGATATAAAAGAAGATGCTACAGCCAACTATAGTGTAACAGACAAACTATATCATACTCTTCAGGAGAGAAAACACTCAAATCCAAAAACCTCCTACACTGCTTCACTCTATGAAAAGGGCGAAAATGCAATACTTAAAAAAGTAGTAGAAGAAGCGGGAGAATTTTGCTTTGCCGTAAAAGACCAAGATACTGATGCAATCATTTATGAAGCGGCGGATCTTGCCTATCATACTCTCGTTGCCTTGTCTTACAGCAATATTGATCCTGACAGGGTAAAAAATGAGTTAAAAAAAAGATTTGGCAAAAGCGGTATAGAAGAGAAAAACAGTAGAAAAACATAGGTTGGAATTTTGGAATTTATAAAACTTTATATCCACAATCTAAGCATATATGACTACATAGGGCTTGGGATTGTGGGGATAGTTTTTTTTCTGTTTTTTATTCTTTTTTTAATACTTCTTTTCAAAAAGCCTCTTTTGGGTTTTGCAGGTATTATCTTTACTCTTTTTATACCTCCTGCAGGTATTTATACTGTTTATAATTTGACAAATAAGTATCTTAGAAAAAGTGAAGTTGTATTTAAAAAAATTCAACCTTTACACTTCTCCAATTCACTTCTTTTGGATGCTGATATAAAAAATCATTCAAAAACAAATTTCAACATTTGCTATATAGAGTTAAAAATCATAAAAAAGAGCCGCTCTAAAGTAAAAAAATTTTTATATGAATTAAAGCCTCTAAATATAAAGTCGATATACATATACCAATATATACCTAAAAACAGTTCATTTGAATTTAAAAAGATATTGAACGATACGGTATATGATATAAAAAATGATAAACTTACTGCTAAAATAGCTTGTTACTAAAGCAAGTCTAAAAGGATAGATATGACATATTTTACTATTTTGCACTGGATAACACTTTGTATTTTTTTGCTTCTTTTTATCTTGCTTGTTATAATTTCCAAAAAAGAGACAAATCCTAAAATATTTTGGTCTATGGTGTTTTCATCATTTCTTGTAACCAGTATGCTTGCACTTTTTTCCATGTTTGTGCTTGACAAATATACAAAAAAGGCCAAACTTGTAAACATAACCCATAGAAGAGTACTTTTAAATGAAACCATTATGTTTTTCGGACAAATACAAAATACTGGCCGATTTAAAATTGGTCACTGCAAACTTGAAGTAAAGATAGTCAATAATGCTCTTAACATAAATAATATCTCAGGCAAAACTTTTTATGCACCAAAATCCGGCCTTGAATCACTCTTTTCAGAAAAAAATGACAGGCCCTCCACCATTATAAAAGATTTTGTTATAGCCAAAAATTTAAAACCCGGAGAAATTAAAAACTTCAGTGCAACCATGCCTTATCCGCCTTACTTTCAAAAAGCGGATATAAGATACAAACTGTATTGCCATTAGAATTATTTTATAAAATAATCCCCGTCAAAACTGACCAATGAGTAGTTTCTGTCATATCCTATAGCCTCTTTTAAAGCTTCTATGCTTAAAAATGTCAGACTGTCTGCCCCCATATAGTCTCTTATCTCTTCTTTGGATTTATTTGCACTCATCAACTCGTCAAAACTTGGTGTATCTATACCGTATTTGCAAGGAAATTTTATCTCAGGTGCCGCTATCATCATATGTACCTCTTTTGCCCCTGATTCTCTTAACATTTTTACTATTTGCCTTGAAGTGGTTCCTCTCACAAGTGAATCATCTAAAACTATAACTCTTTTTCCGTTTATTTTCTCTTTAATAGGAGATAATTTTAACTTGACTTTCATATCTCTTATCTCTTGGGTAGGTTCTATAAAAGTTCTTCCGATATAGTGGTTTCGCACTATTGCCAATTCAAAAGGAATATCGCTTTTTTTAGAATAACCAAGTGCCGCCGCTACACCGCTGTCAGGTACGGGTACTACCATATCGGCATCTATGTGTTTTGCTTCATTTGCCAATGCCCAGCCAATCCTTCCTCTTACTTTATATACACTTTTTCCGTCTATTACACTATCAGGTCTTGCAAAATATATATATTCAAATGCACATGGCCTATAATCACTTTCATAAAGTTGTATAGACTTCATATCACCGGGCAATTCTTTGTCAAATATCAGCATTTCTCCGGGTCTTATATCTCTTACAAACTTTGCTTTTACAAGATCAAATGCACAAGTTTCACTTGCAACAACATAACCTCCGCTCTCAAGCTTGCCAAGAGACAAAGGCCTTACTCCGTATTTGTCTCTTATAACAAACATTTTGGTTCTGCTTTGAATAATAAAACAGTAGGCTCCTTTTATCTTTTCAAGAGCCTTGATTATCCTGTCTTTTAGATTTTTTTCCTGACTTCTTGCAATCAAATGAACAACATTTTCAGTATCCATTGAGGTAGCAAAAATAGCACCTTGTTTTATAAGCTCGTCTCTTACTTCTTTTTTGTTGATAAGATTTCCATTGTGTACTATGGAAATTTCACCCAAAGCATATCTTGCAAAGATGGGCTGTGCATCAAGTATGGAGTCATGTCCTGCCGTAGAGTATCTGTTATGTCCGATAGCCATATCGCCCGAAAGTATATCAAATGAGCTATCATCAAACACTTCAGTTACAAGACCTCTGCTTTTTATAGTTTTTATATGCTCTTTGTTGCTTGCACTTATACCCGTAGCCTCTTGACCGCGATGCTGCATGGCAAAAAGAGCATAATAGGCAATTCTGGAAGCATTTTCATTTCCATATACCCCGACTACTGCACACATTTTACAATCCTAAACAATCATTTATGGAGTATAATTTCGGCTCTTTGCCTACTATCCATTTTGCTGCTCTTATAGCACCTTTGGCAAATGTATCTCTGCTTGTTGCCGTGTGGTTTAACTCTATAAATTCTCCGTCATTATAAAATCCAACCGTATGTCGGCCTACTATATCACCGCCTCTTAAAGCCATTATGGCTATCTCGTCTTTACTTCTTTCGCCGATATTGCCGTTTCTGCCGCTTACTCTTACTTCATCAAGTATCAAACCTCTTGCACTTGCAACATTTTCTCCAAGTGTAAGTGCAGTTCCGCTTGGGGCATCTTTTTTATATCTATGATGCATTTCAACTATTTCTATATCAAAATCACTTAGTGCTTCTGAAGCAAGATAAGCAAGTTTGTTAAGTACTGCTATACCCAAAGACATATTGGTCGAGTAAAGAACAGGAGCAATTTTACTAAGTTCTTTTATAAGATTGTGCTGATGGGGATTAAGTCCCGTAGTGCCTATGACAAGTGGTTTAGATACTTCATTTATGGCACACTCCAAAAGTGATTGGGTTCCTTTTGGTAAAGTAAAGTCTATAACAACATCTGCATTTTCCAACAGAGTTTTTGTATCATTTGTTACAAGTACTCCTTTTGGCACTTCAAAACTAAACTCTTCAATAGCATGTAAAACCGAAATTTCCGCTTTCTCATCATTTTTTAAATTTTCTATCAAAAGTTTTCCGACTCTTCCTGTTGATCCGTGTATTCCTATTTTTATCAATTTTTTCTCCTAAAGCATATCTACATAAGATATAGCACCAAGTGCGGCAGTAGCTCCGTCACCTGCGGCACATACAACCTGTTTTGGGGCTTCAATTCTTATATCACCTGCTGCAAATAATCCGGAAGTTGAAGTTTTCATAGATAAATCAACTATCACTTCCCCATATTCATTTACCTTGCAAAGATAACTTCCGTCGCTTTGTTTCAATACGGAGTTATTAACATTCATACCGACAAATACAAAAATTCCGGGAACTTTCAAGTCCCTCTCTTTTCCCTCTTTGTCAATACTCAATACCCCCTCGACTCCCATAGCATTTCCATATACTTTTTTGATTTTTGAATTTAAAACCAATTCTATATTGCTACTTTGTTTTACTTTTTTAACAGTTGCCGGACTTGCCCTGAAGGTATCTCTTCTGTGAATGATATAAACTTTGGAACAAATTTTTGACAAATACAATGCCTCTTCCAAAGCGGTGTCTCCTCCTCCCAAAACAGCTACTTCTTTATCTTTGTAAAAAAAACCGTCACATGTGGCACAAGTACTTACACCTTTGCCGAAAAATTCATCTTCTCCCTCAAAACCTGCTCTTTTTGGAGTACTGCCCGTACACACTATGACACTTTTTGCATTTATCTCTTCGCCTCCCGAGATATAAATTTTAAAAGTTTTATCATCATTGAGAGAAACTCTTGTCACTTCTTTCATTTCGTGTTTCAATCCAAATCTCATGCACTGCTTCGGCCAACTTTCCATAAGCTCCATACCTGTAACAACTTCTGAAATGCCGGGATAGTTTTCTATCTCACTGCTTTGTGTAATTTGTCCTCCCGGCATACCTTTTTCATACATGACTACATTTTCCAAACCACCTCTTGTAGCATAAAGACCGGCAGTCAATCCTGCAGGTCCTCCTCCAATAATTGCCAAATCCAACATTTTTCATCCTTTTTGTATTATTCTACAGCTTCTACCATACTGTTTTGTTTATATCTGTTTTTATTGACTCTTTTTATAAAAAAAGCTGATGGAACAGTATATATGTTAAACCTTTGTATAAAAGCGATAAGAGTATTGATACCGCTTGTCAAATATATTACCTGCTTGGTATTTTTAAATCTTTTTTGATAAATATCTATTGCTAAAATTTTTGTTTTATTTTTTATTTTCTTTATAATTTTTTCGGGATTATCTTTGTGAGAACTGAATATAATCACTACATAACTGTCTTGTCTTGGTTTAAAAATATCTTTTTTTTCATAAAATATCCATTTATCAAAATTGATAAATTTAAACTCTGCAAATTTATAGTTAAAGTATGCATATGCACTTGCTATCATCAATGCACCGAAAAATGATGCAAAGAGATAGTTAAGGGAGAAAATTTTTCTCCCTCTTTTAAAGCCCATTATCCTAAAAGGGCATCCAACTTTTCAGCAATTACCTGCTTACCGGCAGCTCCCACCATCTGATCAGCCAAATGACCGTCTTTGAAAAATAAAATTGTAGGAATACTTCTGATACCGTACTGTATAGCGATATCTTGCTCTTCATCAGTATTAACTTTACAAATTTTTGCTTTTCCCTCATAGTCATTTGCCAACTCTTCGATAACCGGAGCTATCATTCTGCAAGGTCCGCACCATGGTGCCCAAAAATCAACTAAAGTTACACCCTCTTTTATAGTGTCATTAAAATTAGATGCATTAAGCTCTAAATATTTTCCCATTATAATCTCCTTAAAAATTTTAAGCATTTGTATACTTTGAAGTGATATTATACTATCTTTTCTTTAAAAGGTAATTATGCTATTACAATAATCCCAAATTTTACATTATAGACAGGTACCTACTTTCCGAATATGAAATAAAATTAAAATTTTTTAATCTGTCCTTAATATAATTAGCTATATAATATTTAAGATATATGATTTAATTTTACTTAGCGGATAAGTATAAATCATTTTCAATAGGATCTATTATGAAAAAAAATATCAGAAGGGGAATTTTATTTTTACTGTTTTTTTTATTTTTTTCAAATCAGATTCTTTATGCAAAAAAAACCGTATATGCGGGATTTTACGAAAATCCCCCTCTTTCATATATAGATAAAAATGATAATGCAAACGGACTTTTTCCAAATATCTTAAATATCATAGCCCAAAAAAATCATCTTGGCATAATCTATAAAAAATGCTTATGGCCAAACTGTCTAAATATGCTTTCAAACGGTAAAATCGATATACTTTTTCCCATAGCAAAAACAAAATCAAGAGAAAAAAAGTATCTTTTCTCCAATGAAAACATACTAACAAATTACGGCACGATATATACACAAAAAGATGCGAAGATAAATTTTTGGACAGACTTAAACGATAAAAAAATCGGACTGTTAAAAGATGATATATATGCTACTCTCTTTTGGGATTATATAAAAAAATTTAAAATCAATACTTCGGTAGTATATTTTAAAAGCTACAAAAAAATGTTTGAACTGCTAAATCAAAAAAAACTTGATGCCATTGTATCAAACAGTATTATATTTTTACACTATAAACAAAAATTTCCAAATATAAAAAAAACCGATATCATAGTAAGCGAAGTACCCATAACATTTGCTTTCAGCAAAAATAAACAATGGCTAAAACATACTATTGACAAATCTTTAAAGAATTACAAAATAGATATAAATTCCGAATATTTTAAAATACTGCACAGATATCTTGATATAAAAGTAAAAAGCAGTAGTAAATATTTAAAATATTCTCTCATAACAGTTATAACTCTTGTGATATTAATCATATCCCTTTTAATTTTAAACAGATGGTTGCACAAAATGATTAAAAAAGCCACTTCCACAATAGAAAAGAAATACCAAAAAGAGTTATATTTAAACAAAATCATCAATACGGTAAAAAGTGTAAATCAAATTTTACTTGAAAATATAAGTATGCATAACAAGCTTTCTGAAATTTGTCAAAAGATTGTTGAAGAGGAACTTTATGAAGCATCCTGTATAGCAATACCGGATAAAAAAAATCTGCATATTGCAGTATCTTCTAAAAATTCTCCAAAAAATTATATAACTGATATTGATACAGAACAAGCCGATAAAGATAATAGTATAGTAAATTTTCTAAAAGAAAACACTATAACAATAACCAAATTTTCAGAAAATGACTTTTTTTTAAAGAAATACACAGACAAAGAAAATTTGACTTATGTCCTTAGAGCTCCCATAAAAACCAAAGAAAAAAAAGATCCCGTTGGCATACTGATAGTCTATACATCCAAAAGATACGGCTTTAGAAAAAAAGAGATAAGCCTTATAGAGGAGTTGGCAGGCGATATAGCACTTTGTATGAGCATAGAGCATTTAAAAGAAAAAAATCTTCAATTTCTTACAGAAAGAGTAAATAATTACAAAGAGATGGTATATGCACTCAACAAAGCCATTGAAGCAAGAGATCCTTATACTGCGGGTCATAACAGCAGAGTCAGCGAATATGCAACTTTAATAGCAAAACATATGGGATTGTCTTCTAATCAGATAAAAGATCTTCAAAAAGCCGGTGAATTGCATGACATAGGAAAGATTGAAACTCCGGATAGCATACTTTTAAAGCCGGGAGCATTAAACAGTTTTGAATATGATATTATAAAGATGCATCCGAAAAAAGGATATGAAATTCTTTCAAATATAACATTGTTAAAAAATGTATCGCAAATCATTTTATATCACCATGAACGCTATGACGGAAGCGGTTATCCTTTTGGATTGAAAAAAGATGAAATTCCGCTTTTATCACAGATACTTTCCATTGCCGATACATTTGATGCTATGACAACAAACAGGATATACAAACTTGCAAAAAGCAAATCCGATGCATTAAAAGAGATAAAATCACTAAGCAATATCTGGTTTAGTGATAAGTTGGCATATCATACACTTGAAGCTTTGAGCAATATCACCATAAAAAACAGTAATGTTTTTAATCAAATCCTAAAAGATCCTTTGACTGATGCCAGATTTGCATATTTTTTTAAAGATCATTTAACAGAGTGTTATAACAATGAGTATTTAAAACATTTATATATCATAAAGGAAATATTTAATTTTTCATATCTGCAAACACTCGCTATCAAAAATTTTACAAATTTTAACAGACAATACTCCTGGGAGAAAGGAGATAAACTTTTGCAAAAAATTTCAACAATGCTACAAAAAAAACACAAAAATTCAAAAATTTTCAGAGTAAAAGGAGATGATTTTATAATAGTTTCTCAAGAAAAAGTAAATGCCCTCTCTCAGGAACTCTTGGATATCTTTGACAAATACAATATCATAAGATGGCATACAAAAACATACAAAATAGATGAAATAAATACATTAAAAAAACTGAAAATATTGGTAAGAGATATTTAAAATGACTATCAATCCGTTGGTATTTTTAAAAAGCAAAACAGAAGATTTATTTAATGAAAACACCTCGAATACAGGCAAAGAGAAAAATCGGTTTTTCAAAGATATCTTAAAAGAGTTAAATCACTTAAAATCAGTTATTGTTGATTTGCCTGAAGATGAAACTCTGCCAAAAAACACAATAAAGCAAATCATCAACTTCAAACTCTCTTTTAAAAATATAGAAAAATTAAACAAACTTCTTAATGATCTTTTATCTAAAATGCCACAAAATATCATAATTTCAAAAAAGATAAACCCGATAGTTAAAAATATACAAAATCAGTTAAAAAATATACCTGTTGCCAAAATAATTTTTTATACGGCAAAAGAGGTGATAAATGATTTGGAATTTATAACAAACAGATATAAAAATGATATAAAACTGGAAAATTTCATAGAAAAGTTGGAAAATTTTTCAAAAACTGCTCTTAAAGAGAGTGATACCGCTTTGCTAAAACATTCTTTTATACGGATAAAGAAAGATTTTTCAAAGATTAAAGATACCTTTTTAAACAAATTTCCAAAAAAAGAGATAAATCTTTTACAAAAAAAGATTGATACCATTTCATCACTTCTTAAAATACAAGAAAATAGACAAAAAGAGATAAAACACTTTGATACTGTATTAAAAGATATACTATTATCTCACAAAACAGGCAAGATAAAACTTATAGGGCAAAAAACCGTTATAAAAAATATAGGCAATATTGCAAAAAATTTAAATGAAATATCCATTTTACTTGCAAATGATAAAAAGAATATCCATTTTAAAAAAGGAATTGAACAATTTATTAAAGATATAAATCATATCAATTTAGAATACAATATCAAAAACAGCGGTATATTTTTCGAATCAAAACTGTTTGATATAGTGCAAAAGGGCAAACTGCCCGATATAGTACAAAATGAAGATATAAAAGCAATACTTTTAAAAATAAAAAATGAAGATACCTTAAAAAATAATCAACCACTACAAACCATAGTGGATAAAACTCTTACCCAGATAAATGCCGTTCAGACAAATGCTTATATATCTCAAACTTTTTTAACATATATTCCTTTTTCTTGGGAGAGTTTAAAAGAGGGTAGTTTGTCAATTGCAAAATTAAAAAAAGAAGACGGCTTTAGCTGTAAAATCGAACTTGAACTTGATGAAAAAGGAAAAATTGAAATTATGATGCTTTTTTACAAAGATACACTCTCTTTGAAAATGGATATAAAAAACAGTAACTTAAAACAAATTCTAAAAAAGCATAATTTAGAACTTAAAAAGGCATTGAAGAAGACAGGATATGATGCAAATATATTTTTTTCCGATATATCAAAAAATGTATATAATGTACAAGAACTTTACAAAAATCAAATGGATGTAGATATTACCGCATGAAAAAGATTAAAAAAGCCGTCGCCTTAAAATATGATTTTAAAAAACAGCAAGCTCCCAAGGTTTCTGCAAAAGGCCAAGGAGAAGTAGCTAAAAAGATTATAAAACTTGCAAATGAAAATGACATACCTATCAAAGAAGATAAAGAGTTGGTTGAAATGTTAAGTCAGATAGAATTAAACAAGCAAATCCCGCCAAATTTATACAAAGCTGTTGCAGAAGTTTTTTCTTTTATATACAAATATACCAAATAACACTCCGACAACCCATATAATTTATCAGAGATATCCTAAATATTCAAGTTAAAAAAGAGTAATATTTTCCAAAAACTCTATCTCTTTTTTGCGAATAATGATAGCATCTACACTAAACTCCGGATTTATCTTTTTTTTAAGCATATAATAATTTATCGTTTTTATAATTTTATCTAACTTTTTAGGAGTGATAGCATATACAGGTTCAAAATTTACACCGGACTTGACTTCTACAAAATGCAAAACTTTATCTTTTACGGATATGATATCAATTTCTCCAAATTTTGAGTAAAAATTTCTTTCAATTATTTCATGGCCTGCACTTTTTAGATACAAAACCGCTTTATCTTCGGCAATACTGCCTTTTACTCTGCTCAAAAATTCTCCGTTTTTACAATATCCACTTTCACTGATTTGAATCTTGCTGTTTTTGTAAGCTCATCACTCTCATCCCCGAAAAGAGAATTGATGCCACTTGTTGAATGATGAAAACTACAAAAAAGAGTTCCTTTTTTTAGTTTTTTTGTTATTTTAACCTTCAAAGGAGAGCTTTTACCATACCTTGATGATAGCACAACTCTCTTTATGTCTTTAAATTTATCAATATCTTCTTTACTGACATGAAGTATATCTTCACCGTGTCTTTTTAAAAGTGCGGGTGATTTTGCAGTTTGTGCAGTATTATTGTAATGTGCTATAACCCGTCCGGTCGTAAGATAAAATCCACTTGCTTTTTTTCTGTATAACTCTTCAACCATCCCTCTTAAAAAATATCTCCTATAACTTAAATGTGCTTTTTTATCATTTGTTCTAAATCCGTCAAGATGAAGTCTTTTTGTTTCTTCTTCTGCGACAGGCCACTGTAAACCTTCAAGTTTTTTCTTTATCAGTTTTTCATAGCTTGCTCCGCCGAATCTTTCTTTTGCAGCACTTCTGACTTCTTCCCATATATCCTGTAAATTTTTATAGTTAAAATCTTTACCGAACTCTTTGGAAATTCCGCTTAACACTTCCCAATCATCAGGCAAGTCAGTCTCAACCAAAGGCGAAGAAATATGCAATCTTCTTTCGGCATTTATATAAACACCCTCTTTTTCATATGCACTTTTTACTCCGTATATTATATCAGCATATTTTGTAATTTCCACATCAAAAAGTTCCATCACCACAAGCATTTCCAAATTGGCAAGAGCATCTTTGATTTTATTTTGATTGGCATGAATATGTGCTATATCTTCTCCCATGTTAAACAATGCTTTTATACTACCTTCCGCCATCTCATTTATAAGGTCGGGGTTTTTTTTCCCTTCTCTGTCAGGGGTTTTATAATCAGGCAGAAAATATGGCAAACATCCCATATCGCAAACACCTTGAACATTATTTTGTCCGCGAAGAGGTATAAGTCCCGCCCCTTTTGACCCGATATTGCCGGTAATAACTGCAAGATTGCACAATGCTTCAACACTGTAAGAGCCATCAATTTGCTCTGTTACTCCAAGCCCCCAAAGAATTATAGATCTACTTTTCGCATACTCTCTTGCAACCTGCTTGAGAGTTTCACTTAGATACTCATACCCTTTTATCTTTAAAAAGAAATCAGGATTTGCATAAGGGTCACTTAAGATGGAATTTTTATACTCTTTAAATCCACTTACCCTTTTTTTTATAAACTCTTTATCTTCCAATTCTTCTTTGAGTATAACATAGCTTATCATATTTAGTATTAGCAAATTGCTTTCAAACGGAATAGTTATATCATAGGTGGCACTCGCACTTATATGTGTTTCTCTTACATCAAAAACAGCTACTTTTTTACCGTTTTTCAAAGCATTTGTTACTCTTGTGGCAGCTATAGGATGGGCTTCAGTGGTATTTGAACCTATTATCATGATAAAATCTGCTTCTTCTATATCATCAAACGGATTTGTTGCGGCACCTTCTCCTATAACCTGTCTCATTCCCTTTAGGCTTGGTGCGTGACAAACTCTTGCACAATTATCTATATGCGGACTTAAAACAACATTTCTTATAAATTTTTGAAAAAGATAACCACTTTCGCAGTTGCTTCTTGCTCCTCCTATACCGGCTATAGAGTCACTTCCGTACATATCTCTTATGCGACCGAGTTTCCAAGCAGTTATCTTGTAAGCCAAATCCAAAGAAGGATATATAAAATCACTGTCATTTTTTATAGGATTTTTCAGAGCTTCTTTTATCTCTTTTGGAAAGTAAAGTTCATTTTTATAGATAAATTTTTTTCGTATTTTTACTTTTGGCAATCTTTTTTCCGAATGAACAAAATCCCATCCGGACTTGCCTTTTATGCAAAGTTTCCCTCTGCTTACACCTGTATTTTTTTTTGCATAAATCTTTTGAATTTTATTGTCTTTTACAACTGCGGTTATCTCACATCCCACACCGCAGTAAGTACAGAGTGAATCTACCTCTTTTGTACTCAATCTTCTATCCTGATCATTGAGGGTTTTTCTTTGACAAAGTCAAGTGTTTCAATACTTCTCAAAGCCTTTTGTATTTTTAATTCTTTACATTTATGAGTTGAAAAAAGCAGTGTGGTTCTCTCTTTGTTTTTAGATGACTTTTGCAAAAAACTATCTATGGATATATCATATTTTGAAAATATTGAAGAAATTTTACTTAAAACTCCAATTTCATCCACTACACTCATTCTCACATAATACTCACTTATAATATCATCTTTATCAATCAAAACAAGATTGTCAAAACTGACAAGTTTTTTAAACCCAAGCATTGGAGATGCATCTCCTCTTGCAATGGAAATAATATCTGACACAACTGCACTTGCAGTAGCATCACCTCCTGCACCAGCTCCATAATACAAAGTTTCTCCTACAAAATCACCTACAACACTAACTCCGTTCATAACTCCGTCAACTTTTGATATCATTTGTTCTTTTTTTATAAGTGCGGGGTGAACTCTTAATTCTACTTTTCCTTCAGATTTTTTTGCAATCGCCAAAAGCTTGATACTGTAACCGAACTCTTTTGCAAAAAAGATATCCTCTTTTGTTATTCCTTCTATTCCTTCTATAAGTATATCTTCCGGTTTCGCATCTATACCGTAAGCTATAGATGCAAGGATTAAAAGTTTATGGCTTGCATCAAATCCGCCAATATCAAATGTAGGGTCAGCTTCGGCATATCCAAGTTCTTGTGCTTCTTTCAAAACTTCCTCAAAACTGACACCCTCTTCTATCATTTTTGTAAGCATATAGTTGCATGTACCATTTAGTATTCCTTTGATAGAGAGTATCCTGTTTGCACTGAGACCTTCTCTTAAAGCTTTAATGATAGGAATACCTCCTGCCACACTGGCCTCAAATCCAAAACCTTTACCGTTTGCCAACTGTTGAAGTTCATATCTGTGATAAGCAAGCAGTGCTTTATTGGCCGTAACTACGGATTTACCTTTTTGCAAAGCTTTTTTTACTATCTTATAGGCTGTTTCAACTCCGCCTATAAGTTCTACAACCATATCTATACTTTCATCTTCAAGTATATCATCAATATTATCGCTTAAGACGATACCCAAATCCTGATGTTTTTCGAGATTTCTAACAACTCCTATAGCCGGTATTATTTTAACACCGGCTCTTGCACTGATGATTTCTTCGTTTTCCTGCAAAATCCTAACAACGCTGCTTCCAACAGTACCAAGCCCTATAATTCCTACTTTTAACATTCCTTTTTACTCTCTTTTGATTTAAGATATTGTTTTATATTTCTCGCTGCCTGTCTTATACGGTTATGATTTTCTATAAGTGCAATTCTGACATACTCATCACCATGCTCTCCAAAACCAATACCCGGACTCACAGCCACTTTTGCTTCTTGTAAAAGCTGCTTGGAAAATTCCATACTTCCAAGATCTCTTACACACTCAGGGATTTTAGCCCATACAAACATAGTTGCACTTGGCTTTTGTATGTACCAGTGTGCATTTGCAAAACTCTTTAAAAGCACATCTCTTCTGCCTTTATAAATTTGTATTATTTCCTTAACACATTCTTGCGGACCGTTTAGCGCTACCGTAGCAGCTACCTGAATCGGAGTAAACATACCATAGTCAAACCAGCTTTTTATCTTTTGAAGAGCCCCTATAAGTTTCGGGTTGCCAACGATAAATCCTACTCTCCAGCCTGCCATATTATAACTTTTGCTAAGAGTAAAACTTTCAACTGCCACATCTTTCGCACCTTCAACTTCAAATATGGAAGGGGTTTTATATCCGTCATAAGTCAAATCCGCATAAGCAATATCACTAAGTATATAAAATCTCTCTTTTTTAGCCAAAGCAACCAATCTTTCATAAAAATCTTTTTTAACTGTTACGGTTGTGGGATTGTGAGGAAAATTTACCACCAAAAACTTTGGTTTTGGCATAGACTCTTCTATAGAATTCTTAAGACTTTCAAAAAATTTATCATAATCAAGCTCATAATTTTCATTATAAAAAAATGGCATTTTTACAACATTGCCGCCTGCTATGATAAAAGCATGGGTATGTATGGGATAAGCAGGTTCCGGCACTATTGCCACATCTCCGGGATTTGTAATGGCTTGAACCAAGTGAACATATCCTTCTTTGCTACCCATGGTTGCAACCGCTTCACTTTCCGGATCAAGCATAACTCCGTACTTTCTTTTATACCAGTCGGTTATGGCAAGTCTTAATTTATATATTCCTTTACTGACCGAGTATCCGTAATTTTTTGGTTTTTGGGCTGCTTCAACCAACTTTTGAACTATATGTGAAGGCGTTGGGCCGTCGGGATTGCCCATAGAAAAATCTATAATATCTTCTCCCGCTCTTCTGGCTTTCATTTTTATTTCATTTATTTCTGCAAACACATAATTCGGAAGCCTGTTTATAGCATTAAATTGAATCTCTTGAAACATTTGCCTATGTCCTTTTCCTGTTTATTTGGTATAAATTTTCAATCCTGATCGTATATTGCTTATAGTATATTTGTCATCTATCATTATATACTTTGTACCGGGAGGTATATCAAGTTTTAAATTTCCGGAAACTTCATCATCACAATAAACAAAAAGTACATCTAATTTATCATTAAAAAAAGAGATATAAGGGTGCCATCTGTTTAAAGGATAGCTTTTGATATATATCATCTCAGGCACATCATCCAATCTAAGCCAATACCTCTTAATCGGTTTGTTGAGCTTGTAGCTTACCTCTTTTTTTATATTTTGGGATAAAAGTTTTGCATTTGAAGAGGATATAAGATATCTCCAGTCGGTTTTACTTTTTTTTGTGATATCAACTATAAAGCATCCGTATTTTTTTAACTCATTTGACATAACCACCGGATCGACAAGATACTCGCTGTTCATTTGTATTGTCCATAAAAAGGTATCATCACTCTTAAATACTTTTTTTGTTATATAAAAATTAAAACCCATTGAGTTAAGCACACTATTTAAAATTCTTAAAAAAATCAAAGGATTACTCTTGGTTGCAAAAGTAATATTGATACTGTTTACACCTTTTAAATCCAGTCTCATAAAACCATTTTTTTTTAAAACTTTCATAAGTTTTACAACATCAACTCTTTGTCCGTCCAAATAATACTGTTCTTTTTCTCCCAAAAGTATATTGATAATTTTTTTACTGCTCAAATACTCTTTTTCACCTATAAAACTTTTTATCTTATCATCTATCATATCACCTGAGAGTATGCAAAATGCAAGAAAAAAAGATACAATAATCTTTACCAATACTTACCTCTGTTTAATTTTATAAATTCTTTCCTGCTTATCTGCGAAATATTGCCGTCTTTTACAACAAATCTTACAGGATTTTTTGTATTGAAATCCAAAATCCTATCATCAAACAAAAGTTTAAACTCCCCGTGTCCGGTTGCAATCATAAAATTATGGTTTTTATTTATTGTAATATTTGTATCTTTCAGATAAGATTTTTTCTTATAATTTTCCAAATCAACCACCCCTACCCATATCCTGTTTTTTGGGATTATTGTAAGATTATAGTTTTTTACGGTAGTATTATTGTCATTTTGTAGTTTTTTATCTTCTTTCGGTTTTGTCTTTTGGATAACTGTCAAATCTTTACCGGAAGATTCTTTTGAAACAGCTTCATTTTGAGTACTATTTGTATCAAAACTGTTTACTGCTGTTTTTATTGTTTTATCGGCACTTACCGAAATATTTTTTTCACTGTTTTCTTGTTTATTTGATAAAAAAGAATTATCAGAACCATTATCTTCCTGTTTCGCCATAGATACGGCAACTTCTTTGTTAGTATCATTGCTTTCATTGATATCGATACCCGATATAGCCTGTGCTTCTTTGACTATTTGGTTTTTTTCTATATTTGCCTGATTTGAAGATGACCGATAAGCAGTATTGAGATAAACTATATAAACTATACCTGCTGCTATCAACAAAACTAAGAGAATAACTATAAGTTTGGGCAGTATTTTTATCGGCTGTTTAGGCGGAGCTATAAAAAATTCTTTTGCACTCTCTTTCCCATGCTCTTTTAAATATTCTATAAATTTATCTTTCTTGTCACTTAAATCAATCTTGTACTCTCTCTCTATGATTTTGATAAATCCGAGACCTTTTGTTTTACTTAATTTGTCAAACTCTTCATTTTTGATATAATTCAAATCTTTTTTATCTATAAGAGTCTTTTTTGAAACTTCTTTTAAGTCAATATTTTGAAAAAAATCAACACTGTCCATTGGCAATCCTGTCACATATAATGGCTGTAGCAGCACTAACATTTAAAGAGTCAAAGTCTCTAACCATATTGATAGTTATCTGTTTATCAAGTTTTGATAAAATCTTACGAGGAATTCCTTCTCCTTCACTTCCTAAAAAAACAGCTTTTTTGTTTAAAAAAGCTACACTCCTTATATCTTCTCCTTTAAAACCGGCACCATAAGTTTTATATCCTGCCATTTTAAGCTCATTTACAAGATCCAAAGCATTGGTGTATAAAACCATGGGCATATTTAGCATAGCTCCGGCACTACTTCTTATAACAGGCTCTAAAGAAAAATTTTTTTGTGCCGTAACAATCACAGCATCCACACCAAAAGCATATGCTGTTCTGACAATCGCACCTATATTGCCGATATCGGTTATATTGTACAAGACAAGCAAAAAACCACTCTGATTTTTTACCTCTTGAAAATCAGCAAATTCTATATCTTTAATACCAAGCAAAAACCCTTGGTGATTACCGCCTTTTGCCATTGATTGGGCTTTTTTGGGATCTAATTTTATGATCTTTTTTCCTAAATTAGAAAATTTGTAAAAAAGTTTTTTGTCAATCTCTTTTTGAAGATAAATTTCTTCTATAATTTCAGGAAAATTATCTAAAATATATAAAGATATCTGTTTACCGTATACTATCATATAATGATTTTATCAAAAAATTATTGAAACAGTGCTTTAATACTTAACAGTCAATCAATTCTTCATATATATCTTTGATATTTCTACCGGTAATTTTATTTAGAAGCTTGGCCTTTTGTTTTTTTGGTATCTCAAGTGCAAGTATATCATCTTTTGTTATATTTGAAATTTGCCCTTTTTTCCCTTTTATTATAACAACCCATTCGCCTTTTAAATTTTGTGTTTCAAAAAGTTTGGCTATATTTGCAGCACTCTGTTTAAACCATTTTTGATGAAGTTTTGATATCTCTTTTTGGACAAATAAAACTCTGTCTTTGTCGATATCTTTTATCTCATTGATCAATTTTTTTATTCTGTGGGGAGCTTCATACAAAATTGTATTGTAACCGCTATTTAAGATATATTGCAATGAATTTTTTCTTTCAGTTTTTTTATGGGGCAAAAAGCCAAAAAAAAGAAATTCTTTCTCCTCAAAACCGCTTGATGCATATGCAGTAACAGCCGCATTTGCTCCGGGCAGTACTTCATACTCTATACCATTTTGCTGTACATAGCGTATAAGTTTAACTCCGGGGTCGCTGATGCATGGCATACCCGCATCACTAAGATACAGTACCGTTTTTTTAAACATTTCACTATCAAGTTTGTCTATCACACTCTCTTCGTTATGAGAATGCAAAGAATAAAATTTTTCCACATGATGACTGAGTCCAAATTTTTTACCAAGCAATGCAAGAAGTTTTTTTGTCACTCTTGTATCCTCGCAAAGCAGTATATCTGCATTTTGAAGTAACTCTACAGTTCTAAGCGATATGTCTTGTATGTTGCCTATAGGAGTGGGGACAAAGTATAGCATAGAAGATAAGAGATCAAAAATGATCTCTTAATTTTATTTTAAATTATATTTTTTCTTAAATTTCTCAACTCTACCTGTTGCATCTACAATCTTTTCACTACCTGTAAAAAACGGATGGCAGACATTACAAATGTCTATTCTGATTTCAGGCTTGTTGGACATAGTCATAAAATGATTGCCGCAAGCACAAGTAACACTACACTCTACATATTCAGGATGGATACCCTTTTTCATTTTTATTTCCTTATAAAATTTGATATTTTTCCTAATCCCGTAGGTAAAAAACGCAATAGACTCCCACAAAAAGAGCCTGCTGCTATATAGGGGAGGGGAACTGAAATTATATCAAAATAAACTTTTAAAATCAAGCAAACATAAAACCCCAAATAATTCCATAAGATTCAACCTGCATTCAAATTCATAAAAATTCCATCTTTCTTTGACTTTGGAAGCACCTATCTTAGACATAAAATCCTTTTTACATATTTTTAACTCCATAAGTATTAAATTTTGTGCTTTTGGTGTCATATTTATATTTTTTGGACAATATTTT